>JBASXE010000048.1:0-12136 GCA_049276875.1 Roseovarius sp.
CTTGAAGCGGCTGACGAGGTGGCACGCCAGCTGCGTCTGCGTGACTTGGCAGGTCTGATCGTGATCGACTTCATCGACATGGACGAGCGCAAGAACAACGCCGCTGTTGAAAAGCGCATGAAAGACAAGCTCAAGACCGACCGCGCGCGCATCCAAGTGAGCCGTATCTCGGGCTTCGGCCTGATGGAGATGAGCCGCCAGCGCCTGCGCCCCGGTATGATCGAAGCGACAACGCAGCCATGTCCCTCCTGCCACGGCACCGGGCTGATCCGCTCGGATGACAATCTTGCGCTCAACATCCTGCGCCAGATCGAGGAAGAGGGCGTGCGCCGCCGCTCGCGCGAAGTTCTCGTGCGCTGCCCGGTCGGCATCTCTAACTTCCTGATGAATCAAAAACGCGAGCATGTGGCCCAGATTGAGCTGCGCTATGGCCTGTCGGTGCGGATCGAGGGCGATCCGTTGCTCATCAGCCCCGATTTCGCGCTGGAGAAATTCAAGACCGCCACGCGCGCCGTGCCCGAGGCCGTGGCCCCCGTGGTCTCGGTCGACAGCTCCATCATGGATGATATTGACGGCGCCGCAGAGGCGGATCCGGATGAGTTGCCCAATGAGGAGGCAGATGCCGATGCTGCCCCCGCACGTGGGCGCAGCAACGATGGTGCGGAAGACGGGGATGGCGAAGATCGCCCGAAGAAACGGCGCCGTCGGCGCAGGAGCCGCTCACGCGGTGGTCGTGGACGCAACGGGGGCGACGATAGTTCCGAAAACGGCGCCGAGGATGGCGAGGCCACTGAAGAAGCCGTCGCGGCTCCGACCGCTCCCGCTGTCGACGCCTCCGGAGAGGGCGACACGGAAGAAAAGCCAAAACCAAAACGCACACGCCGCCCGCGCAAATCGGCCGAAGCCGCCACAGATGCGGACGCACCGGCAGAGGGGGTTGCCCAAGTGGACGCTCCTGCAGAGGCGGAGCCCGAAGACGCACCCAAGCCCAAACGCGTGCGCAAATCCCGCGCCAAGAAGGTGGACGCGGCCCCAGAGGATGCAACCCCCGAAGCCGAGGCCGAAGCCCCTGCCGCTGAGGAAGAGGCAAAACCAAAACGGACCCGTTCACGCAAACCCAAGGCGGAGCCCGCGCCAGAACCCGTCGCGGCCGCTGTGGCAACGCCCGAGCCCGAGCCAGCGCCAGCGCCCACACCAGAACCAGCCGAGGCCGAAGCGGCCCCGGCAGATGACAAACCCAAACGCAAAGGCTGGTGGTCTTTGGGCCGCTGATCCTTCTTCTCAGCGTAAATACTCAAAAAATCAGGCGGCACCCTCTAAAGGTGCCGCCTGATTTGTCCCTAACCTGAACTTGTGGCGCCGTAGCCCGCACGCCGCTACCCTTTGCGCACCAGATAGATGGCACATGCCCCATCGCTCTGTGTCTCCAAGAGCTCATGCCCCGCTTCGGCGCAAAAATGCGGGACATCGATCACCGCTGCCGGGTCATCCGCGCGCAATGCAACAACCGCTCCGGGTGCCAGCCCAGCCATCCGTTTGCGCAGTTTCAGCACGGGCAAGGGACAGAGCAGCCCCTCCGCCTCGATCGTGAGGTCTATATCCATGACTGCCAGTTAATCCGCGACTGTCACACTGTCCACAAACTTGTGACATTGCGCCCCATGACGCCGCTCGATAATTCCCGTAAGCAAGCATCATGTTTGGAATCGAAATCATCGACGCGGGGCTTTTGCCCGCCATGATCGTGGCGCTTCTGGCGGGGGTGATTTCCTTCCTCAGCCCCTGCGTGTTGCCCATTGTGCCGCCTTATCTCGCCTATATGAGCGGCGTCACCGTGGGCGAGCTTTCCGAAAGGCAGTCTGGCCGCAACAAGGCGATCATCCCGGCACTTTTCTTTGTGATGGGCCTGTCGACAATCTTTCTCCTCTTGGGCTTTGCGGCCTCGGCCATCGGCACGGTGTTTTTGCAATACCAAACCGTCTTCAACACCGTGGCGGGGCTTCTGGTCATGGGGTTCGGTCTGCATTTTCTGGGTATCATCCAACTTGGATTTCTCAATCGCGAGGCGCGGATGGATGCGGGTGACCGGGGTGGCAGCGCATTTGGTGCTTATATCCTTGGCCTTGCCTTCGCGTTCGGCTGGACACCCTGCATCGGGCCACAGCTCGGCGCGATCCTGTCGCTTGCGGCGTCTGAAGGCTCGGTTGCGCGTGGCACCACGCTTCTGGGTGTCTATGCGATTGGGCTCGGTGTGCCCTTCCTTTTGGTGGCAGCCTTTCTGCCGCGTCTCACTGGTGTGATGGGGTGGATGAAGCGGCATATGGTGCAGATTGAGCGCGTGATGGGGTTGCTGCTTTGGACCATAGGTCTCTTGATGCTGACGGGTGGCTTCTCGGCCTTCGCCTTCTGGCTGTTGGAAGTTTTTCCGGCCCTCGCTTTACTCGGTTAAGCCTTACTCTCGCCCCAAATTTCGCCTAGCATCCTGCCTCAATGAGGTCAGAGATGAGCAGCCCCCACACACCCGTCGCGGCCCGCCGCGTCTTTTACATTCCGGGCTATGACCCGATCCACCCGCGCCGCTACCGCGAGCTTTACCGCAAGGAAAGCGCCGCGCAGGCGGAGGTGTCCGGTTATGCGATCACGCTTTCCGCGCGGCAGGGCGGGACCACCTATGGCTGGCGAGTCGATGCCGAGATTGAGGGCGCATCCGTGCGTGCCGAGGTTGATGTGCTGATCTGGTCGGACATCGTGCGGGGCTCCATGTCGAACTCGATCCCCGCCACCTATCTGCAATTGGTGCGCACGGCGTGGGCTTACATTTCCACTGGCGCGCTCTTTCGGCTGATGCGCTTGCGCAAAGGGCCTGTCATCGCCGCGCTCTACCCGGTTGGTTTTTTGCTCTTGCAGTTGGCGCTTGCGGTGTTCGCGGGCATCCTCGCTTTGCGGCTCAGCGGGCTGGCCTCGGGTGTGATCGGCGAGGGGGCGGCGCTGGGTATTGGCGCGGCTTTGGGGCTGGTGGTGTGCGTCGGCATCCTGCGCTGGTTCAAGGCCAAGGATGGCAAGTTCTTTGCCTATTACCTCATGCATGATTTTGCCTATTCTGCGCGTTATGGCGGGGCGAATCCGCCCGAGCTTGAGGCGCGGATGGATGAGATGCGCGCGCAGATTGCCGCAGCAATGGCCGAGGATGTGGACGAGGTTCTCGTCGTAGGACACTCGTCCGGCGCACATCTTGCGGTGTCGATTCTTGCCGATCTGATCCGCGCGGGCCTGCCCAAGGGCGCGCCGCGCCTCGCGTTCCTGTCCTTGGGGCAGGTGGTGCCGATGGTGTCGTTCCTGCCACGCGCCGCACGTCTCCGGGCTGATCTGGCCTACCTCAGCGCGCGTGACGAGATCACATGGGTGGACGTTACAGCCCCCGGTGATGGCTGCGCCTTTGCGCTTTGCGATCCCGTGGCGGTGACAGGTGTGGCGCCCAGGGATAAGCGCTGGCCCCTGGTGATTTCCGCGGCCTTTACCCAAACGCTCAGCCCAGAGCGGTGGCGCATGTTGCGATGGCGGTTCTTCCGGCTGCATTTCCAATACCTTTGCGCCTTTGATCGGCCTGGCGATTACGACTATTTCCGCATCACGGCGGGGCCACGCACGCTTGCCGAGCGGTTTGAAGGCCGGGCACCCTCTAAAAGCCGGCTGGAAAACCCTGTGAACCGGTTTCGGAGCATGGCCGCGTGACGCTCCCTCCCAAGCCGCCCAGCCGTGAGGCGCGCGTCTCGCTGAGGCGCTATCTCAAGCTTTTCAAGGCGGATATCCTCTTGGCCCAGCCTGCACGGCTTTACCGGGCTTGGATGGCTGAGTTTCGCACGCCGTTTTTCCGGTCGTATTTGTGCAATCAGCCGGAATTGGTCGATCTGGTCCTCAAGGAACGCCCGGATGATTTTCCCAAATCCGACCGGGTGCGTGAGGGGCTGATGCCGCTTTTGGGCAATTCGGTTTTCGTGACCAATGGCGAGGAATGGAAGCGCCAGCGGCGGATCATTGATCCTGCGTTTGAGGGGGGAAGGCTGCGCGATGTGTTTCCCGCGATGCGTGCGGCAGGGACCGGGGCCGTTGCGCGGATGGGGCGCTTGGCCGATGGCACGCCGCGCGAGATTGAGGCCGAGACGAGCCATGTGGCGGCAGACGTGATCTTTCGCACGCTGTTTTCAATCCCCATTGAGAATGAGATTGCGGGCCGCGTCTTCGAGGAGTTCCGCGAGCATCAGCGAACGCAGCCAGTGGTCAACATCGCGGCTCTCATCCCCTTTCCAAAATGGTTGCCGCGCCCGCACCGCAAACGCACCAAGCAGACGGCGGCGGTCATCCGCGGCCTGATCATGCAGCTGACCTCGGAGCGTATGGCCGAGATCGAGGCCGGCACCGCCCCTGACGATCTGGCGACCAAGATCATGACCACACCGGACCCGGTGGATGGCAAGGTGTTCGAGACCGAGGAGATGGTCGATCAGGTTGCGATCTTCTTTCTGGCAGGGCATGAGACGAGCGCCTCGGCGCTGGCTTGGGCGCTTTATTTGCTGGCGTTGTATCCTGATTGGCAGGACCGTGTGGCGGCGGAGGCGCGGGCCTTCGGCCCCGAGGGGCCGGAGTTCAAGGACATGTCCAAGCTTGCCACTGTGCGCGATGTGTTCCGCGAGACATTGCGGCTCTATCCACCCGTGCCGATGATGGTGCGTGAGGCGGCGCAGCCTGAGCGGTTTCGCGATCGTGATGTGCCCAAAGGCGCGCAGATCGTGCTCAGCCCGTGGCACCAGCACCGGCATGAGCGTATCTGGGACGCGCCCGATGCGTTCGACCCGGGCCGCTTTGCTACCGAGAATGGCCGCGCCGGGCTGCGCTCTGCCTATATGCCGTTCTCTGCCGGGCAGCGGGTCTGCACGGGGGCTGGCTTTGCGATGATTGAAGGGGTTCTGCTTTTGGCGATGCTCGTGCGGGCCTACCGATTTGAGATTGTGCCGGAGCGACCTGCGATGCCTGTCGCCCACCTGACGGTGCGCGGCCGCGACGGGATCTGGCTCAAGGTGAGCGCGCGCGAAGCTGGCTAACCCCGCATCCGCGCGCCTTCTGCATCGAAAAGTGGCGTTGTTATGAGCGTGGCCGCGCGCATCTCGCCCAGTATTTCGATCTCTGCGGCCAGTCTGTCTGCGGCCATCGCACGCGGGATGAGCGCCAATGCGATGGATTTGCCCGCATGGTGCGCATAGCCCCCCGAGGTGCAAAAGCCTTGCACCGTGCCGTCCACCCAGACCGGCTCATACCCCGCCACATCGGCGTCGAGTGCATCGACCTCAAACGCCACCAGCGTGCGTGCAGACCCTGTGGCGCGCTCGGCCTCGGCGGCGCTGCGCCCGATGAAATCGGTAGTCTTTGACCAATGGATGAAGCGGTCCATGCCCGTCTCGCCGGGGGTGTAGTCAGGGGAGAATTCACTGAGCCATGAGCCGAAGAATTTATCGAGCCTGAGCGACATCATCGCCCGCATGCCGAAAGGGCGCATCCCGAGCGGTTCGCCCGCGGCCCAGAGCGTGTCCCACAGGCTGCGCTGCGCCATCGGATCACAGTATATTTCATATCCCAGATCGCCCGTATAGCTGACCCGTTGGACCAGACAATCCACCATGCCTATGGTGGCCTTTCGCACGTCCATGAAGCGCATTTTGTCCAGCGGATCGCGGGTGCAGGCCATGAGGATCTCGCGCGCCTTGGGTCCCGCGACCTGGAAGCCATTGAGCCGGTCCGAGATGTTCTCGACCGTTACCCCCTCCGCCTCGTTGCGCTCGAACCAGCGCATATGCACCGCCTGCGCGCCGTAGGAGGCGGTGAGCTGAAATGCCTCTGGCCCGAGGCAGGAGACGGTAAAATCGCCCAGAAGCCGCCCCTTGTGGCTGAGCATTGGCGTCAGGCTGAGCCGCCCCGGCGCAGGGATGCGGCCTGCCATCACGCGGTCCAGCCAATCGCGCGCGCCGGGGCCGGTGACGAGGTATTTGCCAAAATTATGCACTTCGTTGATGCCAGCGACCTCGCGCACGGCATGCACTTCGCGCGCTGTCGCGTCAAACGCGTTTGAGCGGCGGAAGGAGGGGGTCTCGTATCTCGGCTCATCTTGGGCGGCGAAATAATTGACCACTTCCAGCCCGAATTGCTGCCCCCAGACCGCGCCCATCCGGTCAAATACGTCATACATCGGCGTTTGCCGGAAGGGGCGCGCGGCTGGAAGCTCTTCATTGGGGTAGGAGACAGAGAAGCGTTTTTGGTAATTCTCAATCACCTTGGGGCGGGTATAGCCGGGCGTGATCCAGTCGCCATAGCGCGCCACGTCCATCGCGGTCACGTCGCGCTCACATTCGCCTTGCGTCATCCACTGCGCCAGCATGAGGCCCACGCCGCCGCCCTGAGAGAACCCGGCCATGACGCCACAGGCGGACCAGTAGTTGCGCATCCCCGGCACCGGGCCCACCAGCGGATTGCCGTCAGGCGCGAAGGTGAACGGGCCATGGATGACGGATTTGACGCCTGCGCGCTCCAACGGGGGGAAGCGTTTGTAGGCAAACTCGATGCTCGCCTCGATCTTGTCGAGGTTGTCTGGGAGCAGTTCATGGCCGAAATCCCACGGCGTCCCGTCCACGGCCCAAGGCTTGCAGGGCTGTTCGTAGAACCCGATGCAGAGGCCGCGGCCCTCCTGGCGCAGATAAGATTCCCCCGCAGGGTCCATCACATGGGGATGCTCGGCCACACGCTCGACGATTTCGGGCACGTCATCTGTGACGATATATTGATGCTCCATCGGGTGCAGCGGCATGTAGACGCCCGCCATAGCCCCCACTTCGCGCGCCCAGAGGCCTGCGGCGTTGATCACATGCTCGGCGTGGATCGTTCCCTTGTCTGTCACCACGTCCCACGTGCCGTCGGCGCGCTGGGTGGTGGCGGTGACCTTGCAATGGGTCTCGATGGTAGCACCCCCCATGCGGGCGGCGCGTGCGTAGGCGTGGGTGGTGCCGGAGGGGTCAAGGTGCCCGTCGAGCGGGTCGTAAAGCCCGCCAAAGATGCCCTCCACATTGGTCACGGGCGCGATCTTCTTGATCTCGTCGGGGGTTACGATCTCCGTCTCCAGCCCCATGTAACGGTGCTTGGCCCGTTCGGCCAAAAGCATGTCGAAGCGGTCTTGATTGTCCGCCAGCGTGACGCCACCCACATGGTGCAGCCCGCAGGACATGCCTGTGAGGTCCTCAAGCTCCTTGTAAAGTTTGATCGTATAGCCCTGAAGGGCAGCCATATTCGTGTCGCCATTGAGCGTGTGAAACCCGCCTGCGGCGTGCCATGTGGAGCCGGAGGTCAGCTCGGACCGGTCCACCAGCATCACGTCCGACCAGCCCAGCTTGGTCAGGTGATAGAGCACGGAAGCGCCCACGACGCCCCCGCCGATAACAAGCGCGCGGGTTGTGGTTTGCATGGACGGGCCTCCTGACTGCGTTGCACTCAGGGTGCCAGAGCCGTGTGGGCGCGCAAGTGAAAATGCGACGCGATCTGTCGTAATCTCGGGCCTTGGGGAACCTTTGGGGCAGTGGCGGCGTTGGTATCGGTGCAACTCATCCGTTTTCATCCGGCCACATTGTGGCGCAAGGCCCGTGCGCTCAGCCAAGAACTTTGGGTGCGTGTCGTGTTCATGGGGCTTTTATCGCTGATATCCTTGGGGGTGACGCAGCTTATCCAGATTGTCGTGCCGGATGAGATGACCGGGCGGATGCCTGGCTCCTCGGCGGACAGGCTGCTGGATCTGATCGCCAATGCGATGCTTGCGGTGACGATCTTTTCCATGACGGTGATGGTGTCGGTCTATCAAAGCTCGTCCTCGCAATGGACGCCGCGCGTGCACCAGCTCATCATCCATGACGGGATCACGCAAAAGACGCTTGCGGCCTTTATCGGCACCTATCTCTATGCGCTGGTCGCCATCATCCTGCGCGAGTTGGGCGTGTTTTTGGATGCCCATGCGCTGGTGCTCTTTTGGGTGACGGTTCTGGTGCTGGCGTTTGTGGTTTGGTCCTTGGTGCGGTGGGCGCTGCATTTGCAGACCTTCGGCAGCCTTCTGGACACCACCCGGCAGGTCGAGGGGATCACCAAGCGGCAATTCGAGGAACGGTTGAAGACGCCGTGCCTTGGGGCCAATCCGCTGACAGGCGACGTGCCCGAGGGTGCGGTTTGCATCCGCGCCGCCGAAAGCGGCTATATCCGCGATCTCTATCCCGAGGGGCTTCAGGCCACGGCAAAACGCTTTGACGTAGAGCTTTATCTGACCGAGCCGGTCGGGCAATTCGTGTTTCTCAATGAGCCTATGCTTTGGGTTGTCGGCGATGCGGACACGGATGCGGCGGGCGAAGATGATTTCGAAAGTCTGGTGCGCGATCATATAACCCAAGGCGATTTGCGCAGCTATGAGCAGGATCCGCGCTTTGGGCTGACCGTGATGGGGGAGATTGCCGCGAAGGCGCTTTCGCCCGGCGTGAATGACCCAGGCACGGCAATTGATGTGATGACCCGCGTGGGGCGCATCCTGTCGAGCTACCGTGACGAGACCAAGGGCGACGGTGAGGTCAAGTTCAATCGCCTCTGGGTGCCGCCTTTGAATGCAGGTGAGCTTTTGGACGATGGTTTTGGCACGGTGACGCGCGATGGCGCAGGCACTCTGGAGGTGCAGCACCAGCTTCAGCGCACATTGGCGGGCCTGATGCAGCACCCTGACAAGGGCCTGAGCCATGCGGCATGCGCCGCAGCAGAGCAGGCATTGCGGCGTGCGCTTGCGGCAATTGATTCCCCCGATGATCGCACCCGGTTTCTGAACGCCGCGCATCCTGATGTCCGGGCCGCGTTGGATTAGGACCGGAGCGCTGTCGCACCAATGACGCAGGCCTTTCGCTTCACCGAATACCACGCGGTTGCATAGTCAGTGGCACCCGCCACGATGCCCCCGGCAGGAGACGCGGGATGTTTGCGAAGCTGGTGGGATCAAGCTCGGCAATGAGATCGAGCGTTTTCGCGATGCGTTGAGCCGCTTTGTCCGGTGCCATGAAGTGAAGGCGCAAAGTGACCCCGTCATGGACGGCTCTGTCATGAATGAATTGTCAGGCCCTGTCGCGTCTCCATGCCCTCAACCGCAGGAGCGGCCAACGAACTGAAACATTTAAGCAGTCCAGGATTCTCATCAGGCCTTTCATAGGGGGAGGACGCAAGTCTGTGACGATTCGGCTAGGTGCCGAGGCGTCACGCGGTCCCGTGAAACCGTGCTGAGGGTGGCGGAAAATCGGGTCCGTAGTGGCTTGTGCTGTGACATTTACCTGACCCGAAGCCGCAAAGCGCAAGCGCAAGCGCGGAGTGGCGATGGCTCAGGTGCGACGTAATCTGTCGCAGTGAGGCAACTTGGAGCAGGCGAGGGCGGCGAGTGTGGCGACGTTTAGAAACCCCAAGGGACACCCCTCAATGAAGACCCATGCACAGGCTGTCGTGATCGGCGGCGGCGTTATCGGTTGCTCGATCCTCTATCACTTGACCAAAATGGGCTGGGCCGATGTGGTCCTGTTGGAGCGAAATGAGCTGACCTCCGGCTCCACTTGGCATGCGGCGGCCAATATTCACGGGCTGCATGACAGCGCCAATATCAGCCGCATCCAGCATTATACGATGAACCTCTATAACAGCCTTGAGGCGGAAACGGGCCAGAGCTGCGGCGTGTTTCAACCCGGCTCGCTCTACCTCGCGCAGACCGAGGCGCGCGAGCATCAATTGCGTCTGCAAGCCGCCAAGGCGAAGCTCTATGGCATGAACTTTCACGAGATCGACCGCGCGCACGCCGAAGAGCTGCATCCGCTCGTCAATTTCGACGGCATCCGCTGCATCATGTGGGAGCCTGATGGCGGCAATGTGGACCCGTCGGGCGTGACGAATGCGTATGCGGCGGGTGCACGCCAGAACGGCGCGGAGATTCACCGCTTTACCCCCGTCACCGCCACCACGCCGCAACCCGATGGCACATGGATCGTCGAGACCCCCAAGGGCAGTATCGCCACGCCATGGGTGATCAATGCCGCAGGCCTTTGGGGCCGTGAGGTGGCCAAACTTGCCGGGATCGAGCTGCCGCTGCAACCGACCGAGCACCAGTATTTCGTGACCGAGGCGATTGCCGAGATTGAAGGCATGGACCGCCGTCTGCCCTCCGTCGCCGACCGCGATGGGGAGTATTATCTGCGCCAGGAGGGCAAGGGCCTGCTGATTGGTGCCTATGAGCGCGACATGCGCTTTTGGGCCGAAGAGGGCACACCGCTCGATTTCACGCATGAACTTTTTGCCGACGATCTGGACCGGATCGAGGAGAACATGATGCGCGCCATTGACCGTGTTCCGGCGGTGGGTGAGGCGGGCATCAAGCGGGTCATCAACGGCCCGATGATCTGGTCGCCCGACAGCAACGTGATTCTCGGCCCTGTGCCGGAGCTCAAGGGCTATTTCTGCTGTAACGGCATCATTCCGGGTTTCAGCCAATCGGCGGGCATGGGCCTTATGGTGGCCGATTGGATCGTTGAGGGAGAGATGCGCTATGACATGTTCGCATGGGACATGGCGCGGTTCGGCGATTGGGCGGGCAAGGCGTTTACGAAGGCGAAGGTGGGCGATCAATACGCGCACCGCTTCGCCATCCACTTCCCCAATGAAGAGCGCAGCGCGGGTCGCCCGGCCCGGGTGCGCCCGGCCTACGACGCGCAGAAAGCCATGGGGGCGGTATTTGGCCTCAACTATGGCTGGGAGCATCCTTTGTGGTATGCGGACGCGCCCGGCACTGTGGATACAAACGGGTTCACGCGCCAGAACTGGTGGGCGCCGGTGGGCGATGAAGCCCGGATGCTGCGCGAGAAGGCGGGGATCATCGACATCTCCAACTTCGCCAAATACCGCTGCGCAGGCGCCGGGGCGGAAGACTGGCTGAACGCGGTTTTCGCCAACCGGATGCCGAAGGGTGTGGGGCGGTCGTGTCTGACGCCGCTCATCTCCGTCCGGGGCGGGATTGCGGGGGATTTCACCGTCACCCGCACCGCAGATGACGAATTCTGGATCATCGGGTCGGGCATGGCGGAGCGCTATCACAAGCGGTTCTTCGACATGGTGCCGCGCGCTGAGGGCGTCACGTTTGAAAGCCACACAAACGCGATGTGCGGCTTCAACGTGGCCGGTCCGAAATCGCGCGAGATGCTCAGCCGCATGACCAACGCTTCGCTGGAAACCGCGGATTGGCCCTTCATGCGCTCGGCCCGGATCGAGCTTGGCGGCGTCGAATGCCTTGCCCTCAGGGTGAGTTTCACCGGTGATCTGGGCTGGGAGCTTCACTGTGCTGAGGCCGATCAGCTACGCCTCTGGGAGGCGCTTATCGAGGCCGGTAAGCCTTACGGCGCGGGGCCTGTGGGCAGCCGGGCATTGATGAGCCTGCGGATCGAGAAGGGGTATGGCTCATGGAGCCGCGAATACAGCCCCGAATATTGGCCGCAGGAAGTGGGCCTTGCAGCGCTGTGCAAGATGGACAAGGACTTCTTGCACAAATCCGCGGCTGTGGCCGTGATGGACAAGGCACCGCGCGAGGCGCTTGTGCTCTTGCATCTGGACGCCGCCGACACCGATGCGTCAAACGCCGATGCCACGGGCGGCGAGCCGATCTTCAAGGATGGTCGTGGCATAGGGCGCGTGACCTCGGGCGCCTATGGCTATAGCGTGGGGATGAGCCTCGCGCTCGGCTATGTCAAAGGCGCCGTGCCGGGTGACGCGGTCGAGGTGATGGTGCTGGGCCGCCCGCACAAGGCGGTCATCCTGCACGAGCCGCCGTTTGATGCGTCGGGGGTGATTTTGCGGGGGTAGTCGCGTCGGTTTGACAGTGCAAAAGGCCCCGGAGGCCGGTCCGGGGCTTTTTTGTTTGAGGGGTTGCGGCGTAGGGCGAGTGGCGGGTGTGCGCCCAAAGCGGTCGGATCAAGAGCGCGTTCTTCGCTCACGCAGCAAACTGGCCGTCCTGAGGCACCCACCTTAGGGCGATTCAGCAACTCCGGAG
>JBASXE010000049.1:0-3336 GCA_049276875.1 Roseovarius sp.
ACGGATGGTCGTCTCGCGCGCTGCGCTCTCAAGGGCACGCTTGGTGACGCGCTTCATGCCGTCCTGTGCGGCTGCGGGCACAACATACGCATGATCCTGGCCCACCTCAGGGCTCTTTGGGCCCAAATCCTGGCGGCGCTGCTCGGCGCATTCGGGGCAAGGGGCAGCGCTGAACGATCTGATTGCGGCCTGAAGGGGCTCGCTGCATGATGTTCAGGGCGGACTACTTAAGTTGATGGTCTCCGACAAACCCGGAGTAGTTCATCATGACCGAATAAAATCAACGGGTTATGGCATCCCAGGCGGCGACGGCACGGCGCGCCGCTGCGGCGATTTCGTTGGCACTTGAACCGGGGCGATAAAGGATCGTGCCGAGGCCGAAGCCAGTAATGCCAACGCCACGCCAGACGGCAAAGTCGGACGGATTGATGCCACCGACCGCATAGCAGCCTGTGCCGCGGGGTAGGACCGCTGCCAGTGCCGAAAAGCCATCAGGACCGAGCTTGAAGGCGGGGTAGAACTTCAGCCCGTCCGCCCCGGCGCGTAAGGCGGCGAAGGCCTCTGTGGCCGTGAACACGCCTGGGTATGACCGCATCCCAGCCGCCTTTGTGGCAGTAATCACTGCCGGGTTGGTGTCTGGCGAGATAACCATCCCTGCGCCGATCTCGGCCAACCGCGTCACCTCGCCGGTGTCCAGCACCGTGCCAGCGCCTATCAGTGCTCGGTCGCCTGCATGGGCGACCATCCGGGCGATGCTGTTGAAGGGGTCGGGCGAATTAAGAGGCACCTCGATTTGGGTAATCCCCGCGTCAATTAGAGCGTCTGTGATAGCGAGGCATTCGCCAGGATTGACTCCCCGTAGGATGGCGATGATTTCGCGTTGCAAATCAGCTTTCCCCCAGCTTCGTCCAGGCCACTGTTAGGCCGGCACGCACCACGCCTTCGCCGCTCATTACCTGCGCAGCGCAACCGAGCCGATCAAGGGCCAACTTGTATGAGGCTGCCACCTCGCCGTCGCCGAGCACAGTGACTGGGCGATGCTGCCAATTGGACTTTGCCGCAGCCAGTTCGGCGCCGATCAAGAGGCCCGAAAGCCGAGCCCGCGCAGTACCAGGGGCAAGATTTGCGAGAAGTCCCTCAGCGCGTAATGCAAAGAGCCCTGCCGCCAGCGCCTCGGGCCGCGCTGCCGCCTCGTCAAGCGCCGCATCGAAGGCAGCCTCGTCCCATCCCCCTGCTCTAACGGAATGGCGCAGCACCGATTGCGTGCCGATCAGTTCGAAAAGCTCACCGGTCATGAAGGTACAAAAGCTGCGCACTACGCCGCCCGAGATGTCCACCCATTTATTATGAGTGCCGGGCAGGCAAAGCGTGCCGACGAAATCCGGGTTGCCCGCAAGGAAGCCTGCAATCTGAGTTTCCTCGCCGCGCATCACGTCGGCGGGGCTTGACTGGCTGAGCCCTGGAAGGATGCGCATGTCAAAACGCCCGGAGGTGAAGCGCACTGCCTCAGCGGCTCCGGGTGGGGTTGATGGCACCGGGTGGTACGGCACTTCGACCCATCCTTGCCGCGCCCCGACCATGCCGCACGCGATCACCGGCAGCGGCCCCTCGCCCGGCACGTCGGCAAGCAGCTCATCGAGCGCCGGGGCGAAGCCATCGCGTGTGAGACGGCCCATGCCATTATCGCTTTCGCGCCTAGGCCCAAGCGGCATATCGCCAAGCATCGGCCAGGCGCGCAAATGGGTCGTGCCCCAATCGACGGCAACCCAGTCTGGGGCTTGCGGCGCGGTCACGAGAGTTCCTTCAGACATGATGACACGCAACGAAACGATCTGGTTCAACCTCGCGCAGGTTCGCGGCCTTAGCTTCGCAGATCTCCGTCGCGCGGGGACACCGCTTGCGGAAAGGACAGCCATTCCATCTCTCGAGGCGACCTGGCGTTTCGCTGACTTCGACCGCACCGGTGATGCGATGCGTGGGGTCGGGGCGCGGGATCGCCGAAAGAAGCAGTTCGGTATAGGGATGGCGCGGATCGGTGAACAAGGCGCCCGCCGGACCGATCTCGGCCACCTCGCCCATGTACAGCACGACGACGCGGTCGGAAATCTTGGCGACCACTCCAAGATCGTGGCTGATGAACATCAGGGTAAGGCCAAGCCGCGCCTTGAGTTCCGCCAGAAGGTTCAGAACCTGCGCCTGTATCGAGACATCGAGAGCCGAAACGGGTTCGTCCGCGATGACCAGTTCCGGTTCCGGCAGAATTGCGCGCGCGATCCCTACCCGCTGACGCTGGCCGCCTGACAATTCGTGCGGATAGCTGCTGGCGAACCCCGCGCCAAGTCCGACCTGGTCCAGCGCCTCTCCGACCCGTTTCGCCCGTTCGGCGCGGTTGCGGAAGATACGATGAATGTCACCCGTTTCCGCGACCGAGTCTCCGACCGAGCGACGGGGATTGAGCGACGCGTAAGGATCCTGAAAGACCATTCGGACTTTCAGCCGCGTTTCTGCCATGTGGCGACGATCACGGGACAGCAAATCCTCGCCGTTCAACGTAACATGCCCGCCATCCGCCGCGCTCAGCCCCAGAAGCACGCGCGCCAGGGTGGACTTGCCACAGCCCGATTCCCCGACAATGCCAAGTGTCTCGCCCCGCCGAACCGATAGCGAGATACCGTTCACCGCATGCACCTCGTGCTTTTTCCCGCTGCGCCTGAAACGGAAGGTCTTTCGCAGGTTACTGATTTCAAGAATCGTATCGCCGCTCATATGCTTGCCTTCGAGTTCCGCGGGAAATGACAGACGGCCTGCTGTCCATCGGCGCCCTGAACCAACTGCACCGCTCCGGATCGGCAGATCTCGGTGGCAAGCGCGCATCGCGCGGCGAACGGGCACCCGTCAGGAATTCTGCCGGGGCGTGGCGCGGAGCCGGGGATCGTGACCAATTCCGTCTCGTTCGAAGTGGGGTCCGGCAAGCATCCTATCAACCCGTTCGTGTAGGGATGCATGGGTGCGCGGAACAACGGGTTCACATCGGCGGTTTCGACCAGCTTGCCTGCGTACATGACCGCGACCCGATCTGCCAGTTGTGCCATCACTCCAAGATCGTGCGTAATGAACAGAACCCCCATGTTCAGCCTGTCGCAGAGGTCGCGGATCAGGCTGAGCACCTGCAATTGCACCGTAACGTCCAGGGCTGTCGTCGGTTCGTCCGCAATCAGAACCTTCGGTCGGCACGCCAGCGCGATGGCGATCATCACCCTCTGCCGCATCCCCCCAGAAAGCTGATGCGGATAGGCGGCAAGTTGATGGGCCGCATCGGGAATCCGCACCATGTCC
>JBASXE010000050.1:0-2785 GCA_049276875.1 Roseovarius sp.
GCGCACCACTCTGCCGGGGCTTGGTTTGGTGTCGGTGCCGACGCTTCAGGGCAGCACATACAGATCCCGCCGTTAGAATCCGTTCACTAGTTGCTTCAGGGCCTCGGGCATCACGACCTCGACCTGATCGCCCCATTGGTAGAGGTGCCAGACCATTTCGATCCAGCCCGAGGCGGTAAATTCCAGCCTCAGGCTACCATCGGGCTCCTCGGTCATGTGCTGGGTCGGGTGAAATTCGAATTCGCGCGCGACCGGCGCGGCCTTTGGGGAAAACCGCCAGACCACTGGGCCGAATTCGGCGTCAGAATGGAAAGACCCAAAGGCCTGGGTCGAAACGGCGGTCAGATCGAAATCCGGATCGCGGGCAAAGGATTGGCCGGTGATCTTGGCGTCGATGATCCGGTCAAGCCGGAACCGCCGGTACGCGCCGCCCTGCGCGGTATCGCGGGCGACCAGATACTGTCTTGTGCCAAGCAACAGGCCATAGGGCTCCACCCGGCGGTCGGTGCCCGTCGCATCGCGCGCGCCTTGATACACAAGATCGAGCGAAAAGGGCGCCTTGATCCCCATCGCGATCGTGCCAAGGATCAATGGCGCGATCTGTGCTTTTGGGCCAGGGCGGCAGGCATAGCCCTGTGCCTCTAAAAGCGCGCTGGCATCGGCTTCGGCGCGGCGGGCATGGGGGCCGGGCATGGTGGCCAAGATCCTGTCGCGCAACGACACAAGAGCCTCAGCGTCCAATTCGGCACCCTCGCGCCGGGCGCGCCGGATGCTCATGTCGAGTGCGGCCAATTCGCTGTCGCGGATGCCCTGAAGGCGCAAGATGCTCGCATCTTGCAGCTTCCACCATTTGCGCCAGTCTTCATCAACGGAATGCACGACGCTGCCGAAGGCCGCTTCAAGCCCGCGCATCATGCGTTGCGCGGTGCGTTGGTTGACGTCGAATTCCTCCATCACATCCACCAGCGACACACCCCGGTGCCGGGCTGCGGCCATTTCCGCCAAACGGAGAAGCGACAGGCTTTTTTCGAATGCCATGGCAGGTTTATGTCCACGTAAGGTTCTGACGTGGACGAATTGTAAAGAGGTGACGTGATCGAGTCACGCTTCGATTCGGAGCCTTCAGTATCGGGTGTTTCCTTTGTGTTGATTTCTGGTTTCGGACGGATTCTGCATCAGCCCCAAGCGGCTAACCGCCGGGCATAGAACATATGAAGGACATGGATATGAAACCCGCCGACATCGCGTTGCGACCTGAAAATCTGGCCAGCTCCCTCAAGCATCTTATCGAGGAGATCATCTTGGTCTTCCCCGAAGGTTCGGAGGGTGAGGATGCGGAGATTCAAGGTCGGATCTGCCTGCGGCTACTGGAGCAGGCACAACATGACGCCGAGCGGCTTTTTGCAGCGATCATGCACATGTCACCGCCGCCCAGCGTCAAGGATCGGCTGCAAGCAGCGGGGCCAGCGATCGTGATCTGTCAGCGCTAGTGCGTCAGCCTACTTCGCTTTTGCGCAATGCGGTTGTGATCGTTTCCAGATAGCGCAGCGTTTCCAGCGATAGGCCGCGCAGATCTTGCACGGCTTTCGATGTCATGCTCCATCCTGTATCGACGCGTCGTTCGATCCAACCACGCGCCACCAGATCGGCGAGTTTGCGCTGCACAGTGGCGCGCGGAATCCCGGTCGCAAGTGCGATCGACGCCGTGTTGGTGGAACCCATGCGTGGCATGCTGTCCAAGCTGTCGAACATGATATTGCGCCAAGCCGCGTCATCCTCGGACGCGAGGATGACACAGATAATGAACATTTTATCCAGATCGCCATCGAAATACGCGCGGGCCGAATGCAAAAGCCGGGCTGAGCTGGCCAGATGCGCCGGGAAGATTGTCCCAAAGGCCCCCAAGATCCGTTCCCGCGGATTTTTCCGCTCACCTGTGTCGGACATGGTGCTTCAATCTTCCTGAACATGTGGTCCCGGTCGCGCGAAACCGCGGTAGGCATGATGTTGGGCACGGTTTTTCATGCGACATGCATATCGCGCGATCCAGCGGTGCCTGCTTCAAGCCATCTGGTCTGGGTTGCATATCGTCATCCAATTACGCTCAACCTTGGGAAGTCTTTCGGCAAAAAGGCGATTTAGCGACGCCGCGCGATGCGCCAGAAACATTGTTTTGCCCTTGTTTTGGTAGCCCACATGGTCAGCCATCAGGGCCAAGCGCAACAGGTCCGTATGCCCATTTTGGACATGACCATTTTGGGCGTTCACCCCGTGAGAAGCCGGCCCCGCACGCTGCAATGCACCCCGGTGAGACCGCCGGCGATACGAAATTCTGCGCAATATGGGTGTTGTGCGGGCGCAGCAATTCGGTGGTGAAGCCTCAGCTGAATGCCCATTTCGGGCATGTGCGAGCGTTGCGTTCGACCCACCATACACCCCACAAAGCGACAAGATGAAAGCGATGGATTCATCTTGTGTTTGGGCTGGCATCCTTTTGCCGGAAAACAAGTTTCCCTTCGGCAAGGTTTGGCGCATTTGAACAGCACCCGACAGGAACGGCGCGGATGGACCGTCGCGCGCATTTTGCGCGAAGGGTATGCGCATATGCGGTTTCGCAAGACCGTGCTGGCTGACCGCGTGTTGGCCATTTCAATGGACGGCATCGTGGCGTCGGCCGATGGTTTGGCAGGGTTCTTGGCAAGCCTCGCGGCGGTTCCCGGCTGTGGTGGCCGACAAGGTGACAGCATCAAGGCCGCCTTGATGACCGAATTCCGGGTCCAAGCCG
>JBASXE010000051.1:0-1725 GCA_049276875.1 Roseovarius sp.
GCGGTTATCCGATCGCATCATGGTTCAGCCTCCGGGTGCTCCTGCTCCTTTTCCGGTAGTTGCGTTTATGAACGTCGGGTCAGGCGATCATCATGTATTCGGCTTTGTGCAGTCCGACCGTCGTGCATTCCATCATGCGAGCTTCGAAGTGAGTGGAATTGACGAGATGGCCATAGGAAAGGATCAACTCAACAGCGCTGGAGCCACGATGTGCTTCGGTCTAGGCCGACATGCGCTAGGTTCGAATTTGTTCCATTACACCAGGGATCCTTGGGGTAGTTGGGTGGAGTACTTCTCCGATATCGACCAAGTCACGCCTGCATGGCAGCCCCACGATTGGGACGAAAGCGAGGCGCCAGTGGCCATGTGGGGACCACCGCAGCCCGAGGAATTCTTCCAAAATCACGAACCGATCCCGAAGGCTTGATGGCGTGCGTGCTGTTGTTATCCATGAGCATGGTGATGTCGACGTTCTTCAAGTAGAGGAGGTCCCCACTCCTGATCCTGGCGAGGGAGAAGTTCGGGTGCGTGTGGGAGCGGTGTCGGTCAACTCCTTCCTTGACGTATCGAATCGTGCCGGCAAGGTACCCTTCGCCACATACGAATTTCCTCACATCCTTGGCGTGGAACACGCAGGCGCAGTGGATGCTTTGGGTGTTGGAACACCTGAGTGGATACAGCCCGGTGTTCGGGTGGTTGTTCAGGCCGCCTACCTGAAACCAGATGGTGCCATCGGTTTGCTAGGGGTCCATCGAAGGGGCTCAGCTGCAGAATATTCTGCTGTTCCGGCTGCTTGCCTGCGACCTTTGCCTGATGAGATCAGTTTCGTTGATGGGGCAGCACTTGCCCTCAACGGACCATTGGCGGTGCGCCAACTTCAGGTTGGTCGCTTCGAGCAGGGTGAGTGGGTGCTAGTCCAGGCCGCCGCATCGGCCGCCGGAAGCATGATGGTTCGGGTTCTTCAGCACTTGGGCGGCCGAGTCATCGCAACGTCGCGTGACAAATCGAAGCGAGAGAGGTTACGCCAACTCGGGGTGGAGCAAGTCCTGGATTCTTCTGATCCTGGGTTTTCCGGTGCGGTGCAAGAGATTACTGGGGGCGGAGTGGATCTTGCAATAGATAACATTGGCGATCCAGCTCTTTGGCGCTCTACCATGACCTCTCTTCGTGAAGGTGGACGAGTCGTAACGTCGGGTGCGAAGTTTGGTGGAGAAGTTCCTCTTAATGTGCGAGACCTGTACACGCGTAATCTCTCCGTTCTGGGCGTTCGCACCTATGATCCACCGTCTGCAAATCGTTTATGGCAGCTCGTTGGTGAAGGACTTCGCCCAGTAGTCAGCCAGGTTTTCCCGCTTGAACAGGTTCGGGACGCACATCTGTCCATTGAAAATCAAGAAAATATCGGCCGGGTAGTTCTTTCGGTTTGGGACGGTGCTGCGCCGTGAGCGAGGTCAGTATCCACGAGGGAATTGGTCAACTACGTGGAACGGAACAACAACTTGTCCTGGTAGTAGATGACCGGGTCATCAATTTTCACCTTGCTATTACGGCCGCCGGCTTAGACTTTGATGCAGGTATCCGACTCCGCGACGTCATTCAAGACTGGCAGCATTGGCAACCGATCATCGATTCTACGGCTGATTTTCTGCGCAATCGGCCCGACGCAGTGCATAACTGGGAAGTGGTGTCCGACGTCGTCTTCGATGCACCCGTACTCAGCGATGC
>JBASXE010000052.1:0-4443 GCA_049276875.1 Roseovarius sp.
GCCGCAAGCCGAGCATACGTGGTGGGGGCGTTTCAGCTCACCGCAATTGGGGCATTCGTTCGGGTTGGCACTCGAAAGAGAATCGTGCGCGCGGCGATTGTTGCGGCGCGACTTGGAGACTTTGTTCTGCTGGACGGCCATGGTGCGATCCTAAATTCCTTGGGGCCTCAAATCTGGCCCGGTTTCATGGGTTCACGCGGCTCATACTTCCGAGTGAGCCGTCGGTTCAACCCTAAATTCCGATGGAAGCGCGAAAATACAGGCAAAGGGGCTTTTGGCAAGCAGTTTCTCGCGCGTTACGTGTCGTCCTTGTCCAGGTTTTGCTTCAAGGCGGCAAGACCTGCGAAGGGCTTGGCGTCGTCGTCGCTCATCGGGGTGCTGCCGGGGGTGGTGAAAACGGTCTGGGTCAGCGTGGCGCCGTCTTTTCGCGGATAGTCTGGCAGCGCCAGCGCCAGCGCCTCGGTCAGGATGCGGGGCATGTCGATAAATTCGGCCAGAGGCTCGCTGCTTTCGTCCTCTGGCATTTCCATTTCCTCGTCGGTGGAGGGCGTGGGCATATGCTCCAGAAATTGCCGCCTGAGGGGCACGTCGATGCGGGTTGTGATCGGCTCCAGCGTGATCACGCAGCTTTGCTCGGCGGTGGCGCCCAGATCTCCGCGCAGTTCCCAGTCGCGCTTGCCAATACCCGTAAGCGTGCCGCGAAAGCTCAGCTTGCGCACGCTTGGCAGGTCCAGCAACTCGGCCATCTGCGCGCGCATCGCGGCATCCGCCACAAGGTTGAGCACCAGGCCGCGGCTCGGCGAGAGGTCCGCTACGCGTAGGATTTCGGGTGTTTTGGTGGGATCAGCCATCAGCCAAGCGTGTCCTTGTCGTGACCGGGCAGGGTAACGTGGTCTTGAACCCGGGTGCGGGAGTGTTGTAAGCGGGATAAAAGGCAGATCGTGCCGATATCAAGAGGTCAGACATGTTCGGACACCAATTTTCCTTTCGTGCGATCCTCGCGGCCAGCGCGTTGTGCTTTATGGCAGCGTGCAGCGCCACCTTCAACAATCACGGCTATGTCCCGCCCGACGAGGACTTGCAACAGCTTGTCGTCGGCGTGGATTCGCGCGCCACTGTGGATGATCTGATCGGGCCGCCCTCGGCCTCGGGCCTGCTGAGCGGGGGGGATTACTATTATATCCGTAGCCGCATCCGTACTTACGGCATCCGCCGTCCTGAGGTGATCCAGCGCGAAGTCCTCGCGATCAGCTTTGATGGATCCGACACGATTGCCAATATCGAGCGTTTTGACCTGAGCGATGGCAAGATTGTCGCGCTGTCGCGGCGGGCCACCAACTCGTCCGTTGAAGGGCAGGGGTTCCTGAGGCAAATTCTCGGCAATATCGGCAATATCAACCCGGCCGATTTTTTCTGAACGGGGTCGAGTATGCTTGGGCGAAGGGTGCTATGATGCCTACGGGCAGGGCATGTCGCCCCGCAGTATGAAGCGACGGCGCCAGGTATGACAGCACTGACAGGTCCGGCGATGAACGTGGTTGGCCGCACGACGGCAGGGCCGCGCTTTGTGGCGCGGCAGGCCGATGGTGCGGCGGACGTGGCGCAGGCGCAGGCGTTGCGCGCGCTCACCTTCGGGCAGGCGGGTGGGGCGTGTGACGGGTTCGATCCGCATTGCCTGCATTTTCTGGTGGAGGACCGGCGCAGCGGTGCGCTTGTGTGCTGCTACAGGATACTGCCCCTGACAGGCCCCACCATCGCGCGCAGCTATTCGGCGCAATTCTATGATCTTGTGCGGCTCGCCGCCTTTCCCGGCCCGATGGTCGAGATTGGCCGCTTTTGCACCCACCCCGACGCCCAAGACCCTGATATCCTGCGCGCCGCTTGGGGCGCGCTCACGGCCTATGTCGACGCAAACGGGGTGGCGCTTCTCTTTGGGTGTTCATCTTTTCATAGGGTTGAGGCGGCGCGCTACAGTGATGCCTTCGCGCTGCTTGGCGCGCGGCACTGTGCGCCGGAGGAGTGGAGGCCGGGGATCAAAGCGCCCGAGGTGGTCAGCCTGTCAGGCCCGCGCCCCGATCTGCGCCGGGCGTCTGAGCTGATGCCCCCCTTGCTGCGCACCTATCTTTTGATGGGTGGCTGGGTCAGCGATCATGCCGTGGTGGACCGGGCGATGAACACGCTGCATGTCTTCACGGGGCTTGAGATTGCAGCCATCCCCGAGACGCGCAAGCGGCTTTTGCGGGCCGATGCTCAGATGCGTGCGCCCAAGCCTTCTTGACGGGGCCGCGCGAGCACGGTAGCTGCCCGGCATGGCAGCCCGTCCCCCTCTTTTGCAACTCAGCGACATCGCCCTCACGTTCGGCGGTGATCCGATATTCTCCAACCTCTCGCTGGTGGTGCAGCCGGGCGACAAGCTCGCCCTTGTGGGCCGCAACGGATCGGGCAAATCCACGCTGATGAAAGTCATGGCGGGGCTGGTCGAGCCGGATGCAGGGACGCTTGTGATCGCGCCCGGTGCGAGCGTGAGTTATATGGAGCAAGACCCTGACATGGCGGGATTTTTCACGCTTGGGGATTACGCAACAGCCACGCTGGACCCTGCGGAGCATTACAAGGTTGAGATGGCCGCCGAGGGGCTCAAGTTCAACCCCGAGGGCGACGTGGCGACAGCATCGGGCGGGGAGCGGCGGCGTGCAGCGCTGGCGCGTTTGATGGCCGAGGCGCCCGAATTGATGCTGCTGGACGAGCCGACCAACCACCTTGATATCGAAGCCATCGGCTGGCTGGAGCGGACGCTCAAGGAGACAAAGGCAGGCTACGTTCTGATCAGCCACGACCGTGCATTTTTGCGTGAATTATCTCGTGCAACCCTCTGGATTGACAGGGGAATGGCGCGGCGACAGGAAAAGGGTTTTGATGCGTTTGAGGCCTGGCGCGACAAGGTCTGGGACGATGAGGACATGCAGCGCCACAAGCTGGACCGCAAGATCAAGTCCGAAGGCCGGTGGGCCGTGGAAGGCATCAGCGCGCGGCGCAAGCGGAACCAAGGCCGGGTGCGCGCCTTGCAGGAACTGCGCGCTGAACGCTCCAGTCAGATCCGGCGTCAGGGGGCCGCCTCAATGGCGCTCGAGTCTGGTCCGAAATCGGGCAAGCTGGTGGCTGAGGCGGAAGGCATATCAAAGGCTTATGGAGACAAGGTGATCTTGCAGGACTTCTCGATCAAGATTCAGCGCGGCGACCGGATCGCGCTTGTCGGCCCCAATGGCGTCGGAAAGACCACCTTGCTGCGGATGCTTCTTGGCCAAGAAGAACCGGATACCGGCCGCATCCGTCTGGGCACCAATCTGGCCCCGGCCGTGTTTGACCAAAGCCGCGCACAGCTTGATCCGGAGATGACCCTCTGGGACAGCTTGACGGGTGATCCCGATATGCGCGTCTCGGGCAAGGCCGATCAGGTTCTGGTGCGCGGGATGCCGCGCCATGTGATTGGCTACCTTAAAGATTTCCTCTTCGATGAACGGCAGGCGCGCGCGCCCGTGCGGTCGCTCTCGGGGGGCGAGAAGGCGCGGCTCTTGCTGGCCAAGCTGATGGCCAAGGAGAGCAATCTTCTCGTGCTCGATGAGCCGACGAATGATCTCGATATCGAGACGCTGGATCTGCTGCAGGAACTGCTCGACGATTACGACGGCACACTGATCCTCGTGAGCCACGACCGCGATTTCATTGACCGGGTGGCCGCAACGACCATTGCGATGGAAGGCGATGGCCGCGCCGTGGTTTATGCAGGCGGGTGGAGCGATTACCGCGCGCAAAGGGGCGGCGATCCGGCGGAAGAGACGCCGGTGAAGGCGCGCAAGTCAGGCGGCAAGGCGGCTCCCGCGCCCAAACCTGCCACAAAGCTGAGCTTTACCGAGACGCACCGTCTGGACGCCTTGCCGGCGGAGATCGCGCGTCTGGAAGCGGAGATTGGCAAGCTCGAAGGGCTGATGGCGGATCCCGAACTTTATACCCGCGAGCCGGTAAAATTCCGCAAGGCAAGCGAGGCTTTGACAACGCGGCAGGCCGCTTTGGCGGCGGCTGAGGAAGAATGGATGACGTTGGCCGAGAAGGCAGAGGCGTCTTAGGGTCTGGCCTCATCAGGGGCTACAGAGGCTGTGTTACAGTGCTGGACAGGTCACAGTGCTGGAAAGTCTGGAGCGGGTAACGAGGTTCGTTTCCTAGGTCAGGCTCTGTGTCGTTGGCCTTGATCAGCAATATCAATATGTTAGCAGATCACAAGCAGCATGCAAGTGGTGCGTTCTGGTCTACCCGTTGGTCTACCGGGGTGGATCCGAGGCCCAAGGCCCAAGAGCCGTGCTGAGTGCTTCAAGTACCGCGGTCCGAGGTCCGAGGCTCAGGACGCTATCGGCCCGTGGCAAGCATCAAGAGCCAAGGACCTAGGAC
>JBASXE010000053.1:0-17411 GCA_049276875.1 Roseovarius sp.
CCCTCATGGCTCGCCTTGTGGGCGAGCCAGGGCGCGCCCGCGATGTCGCCGATGGCGTAGAGCCCCTGGACCCCCGTGCGGCAGTATTCGTCCGTCACCACATGGGTCCGGTCCACCGTCACGCCCAGCGCCTCAAGGCCCAGATCTTCGGTATTGCCCACGATCCCGACGGCAGAAATTACCGTGTCGAACGTCTGCTTGGTCACCTTCCCGCCCTGCTCGATATGCGCGGTCACCGTGCCTTTGCCGCGGTCGAGCTGCTTTACGCCCGCCTTCTCAAGGATCGTCATGCCTTGCTTCTCGAACGACTTCTTGGCGAAGGCGCTGATCTCGGCATCCTCGACCGGAAGGATGCGGTCCATCACTTCGACCACAGTCGTCTCACAGCCCAGCGTGTTGTAGAAGCTTGCAAATTCAATGCCGATTGCACCCGACCCAATGACCAGAAGCTTCTTCGGCATGCGCGGCGGGACCAGCGCGTGTTTGTAGGTCCAGACCAGATCACCATCCGCCTCAAGCCCCGGCAACTCGCGCGCGCGCGCCCCGGTGGCGAGGATGATGTTAGGCGCGGTTAGCTCCTCAACACCCTTGTCGGTCGTCACGGACACTTTGCCCTTCGCGGGCAGCGTGGCCGCCCCCATAAACACCGTCACCTTGTTCTTTTTCATCAGATGCGAGACGCCACCATTGAGCTGTTTGGCCACCGCGCGGGAGCGTTTAACGACCGCGTCGAGGTCATACTCAATGCCGGTCGCACTCAGCCCGAACTCCTTGGCGCGGTGCATCAGGTGAAACACCTCCGAGCTGCGCAGCATCGCCTTCGTGGGGATACAGCCCCAGTTGAGGCAGATGCCGCCCATATGCTCGCGCTCCACAATGGCCACGTTGAGACCAAGCTGCGCGCCGCGAATGGCGGCCACATAGCCACCGGGCCCTGCGCCGATCACGATCATGTCAAAGGATTTGGGTGCCATGTGAAACTCCGTCCAGAATTTAGTTTGATATTAAACTATCTTACGCGAGCACACAACGCCGCCGCGCAGGCTATCCACGAAAAGAGGCCAAAGGCAAAACGGCGGCACACCCGGGTGCGCCGCCGCCAAATTCCAGATTGCGCGAAGGTCAGGCCGCGTCGACCTGCTCCAGCGACCGCAGCGTGTAGCCATAGCCACCCGCTTCCATGAACCCCAACTCAGGCGCCGAGCTTGCACGGGCCAGTGAGGCATTGCGATACGGGAAGCGACCAAACTGGCGGATCACCTCACGATGCGCGCGCGCATGCAAAAGCGTGTCAGCCCCGGTCAACGGCATCCGCTCCAGCACCAGCCGTATACAGCGCTCCTGATCGCACAGGTTCTCGGAATGCATGAGGGGCAAGTAGAAAAACTGCCGCGCAGGCTCATCAATGCGCATATCCCATTTACGGCCAATCGCGGCCTTCGCGGCGGCCACGGCCTGTATATCGGTGGCAAAAGATGTGCCGTGCCCGCGGAACATGTTGCGCGGAAACTGATCCATCAAAATGATGTAGGCGAGGGTCCCGCTCGGGTAGGTCAGCCAGAGCGCCAATGCGCCCTCTTGGGCGCTCCGCCAGGTCGCCTCGAACCGCGCGCGGATTTCTTCGTCGAGCGCCTCCGATACCGTATACCACTTCTCCGGCCCCACATCGTCCAGCCAGAATTTCAAAACATCCTCAGGCGTCACCACAAGGCGGTCTCCCTCAATAGCCCTTTGTTCTGCCCATCACGCTAAGCGCATAAAGCAGGGCAAAACAATCACGTATTGCTACAAGCCCGACACAAGCGGTCACGCAGCGCGGTCATCGGCGTCTTCTTGCGCAACTTTGTAGTCATATTCCTGCGCAAAGGTGACAGCCATCGGCGAGGCAGACGGCAGGACGGCCGTAAAGCTTTCGGTTTCCTCGACGGGTGTCGATGGCCGCTGTGTCATCCGGTAGGCCGCATAGATCACCATCGCCGCGCACAGAATGGCGATGTAGATGAAAAATCCGCGCGGCCCGAACACGCCCATCATCCAGCCGGTGATCACCGGCCCCGCCACCGCGCCCAAGCCATTGATGAACAACAATCCCCCGGCAGCAGCGGCCATGTCGTCATGCTCCAGAAAGTCGTTGGTATAGGCGATCAGCAGCGAATAGAGCGGGTTGGACATGCCCCCGATCAAAAGCGCCGCAACCAGGAGCATCGTGAAGCTCGCCGTGAACAGCGTGCCCAGCACTGCGCCCCCCCCACAGATCGCCGCACAGATCAGAATCAGCAGGCGCCGGTCCATCCGGTCCGAGATCCAGCCGATGGGAAATTGCAGGAAGATCGCGCCAATGAAGAACATCGACACCAATGTGGAGATTTGCGCGATGCTGAGGCCCGCCTGCGCGCCGAAAACCGGGGCCATCCCGAATTGTGCCGCAAAGATTGCTCCCAAAAGGAACATCCCCACACAGCCCAGCGGCGAGACGTTCAGGATCTGGCGGAGCGTCATGGGCCGGGTCGAGCCATAGGCCGGTGTCGGAGAAATCGACAGCAAAATGGGCGCAAAGGCCAAGGACACCAATACCGACGGGATGATGAACAAGACGAACCCTGCCGGATCGGCCACCAGGATGAGCGCCTGTGCACCAACGATCCCGACCGTCTGCATGATCATGTAAAGCGACAGCGCCTTACCGCGGTTCTTGTTATCGGCTGCATTGTTGAGCCAGCTTTCGGCAGCCACATAGACACCCGAAAAGCAAAATCCGATCAAGATACGCGAAACTCCCCAGACCCAAGGGTCGGTAAAGGTCGGGTAGATCAGCATGGCCGCGGAAATCAACGAGCCCAGCGCCGCGAAGACCCGCACATGGCCCACGCGCCGGATCATGTCGGTTGCCATACGTGATCCGAAGAGGAAGCCCACGAAATACCCCGACATCACCAGCGACATCTCGAAGGTCGAGAACCCCTCGATTTCGCCCCGGATACCCAGAAGCGTGGATTGCATGCCGTTGCCGACTTGCAGGAGCATCATCCCCAAGAGGAGCGCCCATGCATTGGAAAGAACTCGGATCATGGTGTGGCTCCTACGGCTCAGGCCTAGCGGCTATCGGGCGGGTGCCGCAATGTCGTGGTCGGAAACGACGCGTTCCGTCGCTTTTGTCGCGCTTGGCAGGGAATCAACCGGGGATCAACAGCGATGCGTCCCCATACGAGAAAAATCGGTATTTTTCCTCAACTGCATGGGCATAGATTGCGCGCACGGTCTCTTGCCCCATAAGCGCCGAGACCAGCATCATCAACGTTGATTTCGGCAGGTGGAAATTGGTCATAAGCGCATCCGCGGCGCGGAATGTGAAACCGGGGTAGATGAAAATATCCGTCTCGCCCTCCCAAGGCGCGATCTCTCCGCTTGCCGCTGCCGCACTCTCGATCAGGCGAAGCGCCGTGGTGCCCACCGGAATGATACGCCCGCCCGCCTTGCGCGTCGCCGCCATTTCGGCCGCGGCCTTGGGTGTCACCTCACCCCATTCCGCGTGCATCTTGTGGGTGGTCACATCATCCACCTTCACCGGCAAAAATGTCCCCGCCCCCACGTGCAGCGTCACATGGCTGAACTCCACGCCCCGCGCGGCCAAAGACTCCAACAGCGGTGTATCGAAATGCAAAGAGGCTGTCGGGGCCGCGACCGCCCCGGATCGGCGTGCCCAAACGGTCTGATAATCTTCCATATCCTGACTGTCGGCGGCACGCTTGGCGGCGATATAGGGCGGCAGGGGCATGGCACCCGCCTCGGCCAGCGCCGCGTCAAAATCATCTCCCATAAGGTTGAACCGCAAGAGGCCCTGCCCCTCGGCTTTGTCCACCAGATCAGCGCTGAGCACGTCCGAGAAGACCACCCTCTCGCCGATTTTCAATTTTTTCAGCGGCTTGACCAGGGCGGACCAGACGCCCGCCTCTGCTTGCGGCTCCAGAAGTGTCACCTCGATCCGCGCTTGTGTCGCCCCTTGGGCGCTATCGCGCGCGCGGGTCCCGCTGAGGCGTGCGGGAATAACCTTGGTGTCATTGAGCACAAGCCGATCGCCCAGGCGCAGCCACTCCACGAGGTCCGTGACCACGGCGTCGGTAATCTGTGCGCCCTGCGCCACCAGCAACCGTGCCGAACTGCGGGGACGTGCAGGTCGCGTGGCGATCAGCGCTTCGGGCAGATCAAAATCAAAATCACTGAGCTGCATATGCCCCAAGCCTTCTCACCGTTTGTTCCTGTTGATCAAGGGCGAGCGCTCGGCGGCGGCCGCGTCGCCCGGCTGATTACCTGTGCCTGCGCCGGAGGTCGAGCCACCATATGCACCCGATGCGCCGACCGCCCCTTGCGCCGCGCCACCCGCACCCGCCGTCTCAGGCAGGGTCGGCGCGGGCCGGCGGAAAAGCTCGCGGAACATGCCCGGCGTGAGCAGCGAGAGCGGATTGACCTCCACACGCGGCTGGGATGCAGGACCCGTGAGCGTGTAGTTGAACCCGACCAGCCCCTCGCCCTGCCGGGTGAAAATTCCGCCAAGTGAGTTTACCAGATAGAGCGGCGACACCACGCCCTGCATGTCCATCCGCGCACCTTCTGTGTAGTAATACCCATCCATCGAGATGCCCATTGACGCCCCCACGGCGGATGAATTGAGCAATATCACCCGGTCAGGTGCCAGACGAAACTGCGCCTCTACGCGGTTGAAAAGAATGCCGTTTCCTGACATTTGCTCCAACAGGCCCACCACGCTCACCGCGCTCAGCAGAGCCGCGAGTGCGGGCGCATCCGTGAGCCAGATATTATCGACTGTCAGTTGCCCGTCATAGCTGCCCGGCCCCGCCGCAGGGGTCAGGAGAAGCTCCAGATCACCGCTGCGCGCGCCCTTCAAAAGACCCGCCGATCCAAGCACCCCGCCCGCCGCCTGACTGCGCACACGAAACGCGCTCCGCCCGCCTTGCGGCACCACCTGCCCCGTAATCGGCGCCCCGCCATTGAGCCGCCCCGAGAAGCTGCCATCGGTGCCGCGCGACGTGTCCAATTCGGCCCTGAACCCGGTGAGCGATATCGCGTCCGAAATCTGAAGCCGCTCCAGCATCAGCGAGACCGGCCCGCCCGGCTTGTCCCCTGCGCCGCGCCCCTCACTGAGGCTGGTGCGGCGCAAGTCAATCGTGCCGCCCGTCACGCGCACAGCCGGTGTTATCCTCGGGCCGCGCCCGACAAGCTCCACCGGCACATCGAGCCAATCTTCCACTTGCACCCGGCTGAATACCGCCCGGTCGAGCCCGCCGCCGGGTTGCAAACTCACAGCCCCCACTGCGCTTAGGCCAGGCGCAGTCAGGCTCAGCGCGTCCACCGCAATCGGCGCGCCCAAGCGCCCATCGACGCTCAGCGCGCCGGTGGCCGCGCGGCTCATACTCCAGCCAAGTTGCGGAATGGCCAGCCCCATTCCCGCCAGATCCGAGCGCAACGTGAAGCCACCACCGCCACCCCTTTGCAAATCCACCGTGATCTGCGCGGGCGCGGCCCCTGTAATGCTGCCAGCTGGCAGGCCGATGCCGAACTCATCGGAAAATGTCTCAGACAGGGTCACCTCCCCGCTGAGGGTGCTGCCGCCCCCATCCGCCACGACCGGGCTTTCCCAGCGTCCGGTGAAGGGCACCTCGCCCAGCCGTCCATTGCCAAAAACCGCGAGCGTTTCGTTGTCGACGCTCATACGCAGCCGCTCGGCCCGAAGCACCTTCCCCGGCAAGATCACCTCCGAGCGCACATCGCGCAACTCCGCCCCGAGGTCAAAGCGCACATCCTCGGTCTGCAGATCTCCTTTCAGGTTGAACGCAAGCGTCCCTGCCACATCGGCGCGCCCTTCGGCCAATGTCACCGGCTGGCCTTGCTTGCTCAACATCTCGAAGGGCGGCTCGTCCAGAAGGGCCAGCGCGGCCGTGATCGTGCTTTGCGTCCGCAGATACGTGGTCGAGAGCGGTTGCTTCTCGCGTGTGTTCTCCACCACAAAGCTGGTGCCACCCACGTCTATCAATCCACCTTGCGGCGCTTGCACCACACCTGTCTCCGCATGGATCACGAACCGCTCGTCATAAAGCGAGGCATGGCCCTGCGCCCCGGTTATGGGCGGTAAGAGGCGCATGAATTTCGTGGTCATGTTCCGAAAATCAAAACCCATGAACACATCCGGGCGGCTTTTGGGTAAGGAGCGCACGGCGATCTGCACATTGCTGAGATCCGCCGCACTCACATTCGCCTCCACCCATGCGCGGGTGTTGGGAATCGCCGCAGGGGGCCAGAGCGCCATGAGCCGATCCCGGTCCAGACGGTCCATATTCCCGTCAAGCGCCAAATCCCAACCCGTCTCCTCGCCGCGCAACTCCGCGCGCAGCGTAAGGGCCGCTCCCATATCCGACAGACTGAGTTGCCCCACACTCAGATGAAACGGATCAAGCTTCAGCCGCATGTCGAGCACCGCGCCATCAAGAGCAATCGGCGTGGCGTAAAGATCCGCAGGGTTGGCCGTTATATCGGTCACCTGCATCTGTGCCTGAAGCTCGTGCGGCCATCCGCCCGCCTCCGCACCCACCAAAAACGCCGTGCCCTGCGCGCGGGCCGTGACCCATTTGCTCTCAATGCTCAGGCTTTCAAACCGCATGCTGTGCGCGCGCGGATCATAGGTGAAGTAGCTGCTCGCACTCTCGAAGGCGACGGGCTTGGTCGCTGCGTTCGGCTGCACGACCCCGGCCCCGATCTGAAGCGTGGCGTTCAGCGGGCCAAGAAGGCCTTCCTCATTGATTTCCGCCCGCAGCGCGCCAGAAATCGGCGCATCCAGCGCGCCAAGCCATGCCAGCGCGGGCGATTGCAGCGCCAGCTCCTCGGCGGGCACGTCGGCGAAATTCACGCTGAATTCGGCCGAGGGCGCGCCGATCTGTTTGGCGAACGTCACCTCAAGCGAGGTCGCATAGGCCCGCGCGCCCAACAGCACGAAATCACCGCGCAGGCGCAGATCATCGCCCTGCCGGCTGAACGTCACCTGCCCGCCATCCACATTCCACGCCCGGCCCGAGCGTGCATCCTCATAGCGCAGCGTCAGGTTATCGGCATGCACCTCCGTGAGGGCGGCGAGCGCCGGCTGGCTCACCTCATCATCCATCTGGCGCAGCAGGGCCGCAAGATCGGCGGCGTACTCGCCCCTGCCTTCAGAGGCGGCCTCAGTCGCACCCTGCGCCTGTCCAAGCCGCGCGGCGGCGGCCCCCACGCTCACATCCACACCGCCCGCGCCGCGCTGCACGGTCAGCTGCGCCCCCGTTATACGGATCGCACCCGGTTGGATCTCACCGCGCAAAAGCGGCTCCATTGCGAGGTTTCCGCTCACCTCCGAGAGGGTCACGATCTCACGCCCATCCGCCCCACGCAGCGCCACATTCCGCAAGGCAAGCTCAGGTCGCCAACCGCGTTGCACGGTCACCACCATCTCCCCCAACTCAACCCGCACATCGCCCGATTGCTGATTGATCCGCTCGGTCACGCGGTCGCGCGCCCAATCGGGCACCGTCACCGGCGTGCCGAGATATGACAGAAGCACAAACACCGCAGCCACCACAGCCAAGGGCAGGCTGAGCAAAAGCCAAAGCCCTGCCTTGCGCCCGCGGCGCTCACGCGCGCGGCCAGCCGAGTCAGGCTTGTTGTCCGCCTGAGGCGGGGAGGTGTGATCGCTCGTCACGCTTGTCCTTCGATGCGCGTTCGGCGCATGTGGCGCATGGCGCGGTCTTGAGTGGCCGCGCCATCTTTATTCTGCTCTAACATGGGCTAATATAACACTCACAATTCCCTGACCAAGGACGCAGCATGCTCGATATCTCCCAAACCGCCCCCGATTTCACCCTCCCGCGCGACGGCGGCGGCGAAATTCAGCTCAGCCAGCTCAAAGGGGGCCCGGTCGTTCTTTTCTTCTACCCGCGCGATGATACCTCCGGCTGCACGAAAGAGGCGCTTGCCTTCACCGCCCTTCTGCCCGAATTTGAGGCAGCGGGTGCCACCGTTCTGGGCCTCTCGAAAGACAGCATCGCCAAACATGACAAGTTCCGCGACAAGCACAGCCTCGCCATGCCGCTTTTGTCCGATGAGCATGGCAGCGCCTGCGAGGATTACGGCGTTTGGAAGGAAAAGAGCATGTATGGCAAGACATTTTTCGGCATCGAACGCTCAACATTCCTGATCGCGGCCGATGGCACGGTGGCGCAGGTCTGGCGCAAGGTGAAGGTGCCGGGCCACGCCGAGGAGGTGCTTGAAGCCGTCCGCGCGCTCTAGGGCCTGAATGCCCGCGCGCAGAGCCGATCGTAAAACGGTCGGTGATGGGCCAGTATGGCGCGTAGACGCGGCGCATCCTCTGCCGCCGCCTCGAATTGAGCGGCGGATCGCTCCATTTGATCGGGTGCCATGGGTCGGATAGACGTGCTGCCCGTGGCTGCCGCGTGCCAGGCTCCGACCTGCGCCCAATCCTCGGGCGGTGGCCCGTCCCAGTTCAACGCATCCGGCGCATCCGCCAGCCCTGCATGATCCCAAAGCGCACGCATCATGCCCACCGGATTAGCGCGGATATCTTCCGAGCGTAGCACGAGCGGTGCGTGCCCCATCCCCTCCAGCACGTCAAAAAGCCGCCACTGCGCCTCAATACCCGCCTCCTCCAAGGTGAATTGCGGATCCAGCGCGTGATAGGAAGCCAGCGCCGCATGTGGGTCCCGCACCAAAAACACATGTCTCAGCCGCGCGGCAAACACAGCGTCTTCCGCCAGATAGGGCAGCACGTAATAAGCCATGTCCTTGAAGAAAACCGGCCCCTGCTGCGCCCGAAACAAAAGCATATCGCGGATCGCGGCGTAACTGGTCGGGTGGTCCGGCTGCACCTCGAAATGCGGCATCTCCCCTGCGCGGCGGTGCACGTAATAGTCATACATGAACGGCTCATGCGCACAGTCGAGATCGCCGCGGGTGCGCGCCACACGCTCGGTCGCGGTAGACATGGAACGCGGATGCGCCCAGAGCGCGATGATTGGATACAAGGTCATGCGATCATGGTTAACCCAGACGCGCGTCCGGTTTCAATCTCGCAAAAACCACGCTCGAGCCACCCGCCCGGCGTCACAGCATGCGACATGCTCGCGCAGCATTACCTGATTTACGCCCGCCAAACCGTTGCATATCGGCGATTTTTCGCCGCTGAGCGAATATGCGCCATGATTTGGCCAGAGGATTGGTCAAAAAGGTTGCCCAAGACCAATCACCTGCGCTAGCTACCTTCTCCAAGGTGCCTCGGGTCTTACAGCCCGTGAAAGAGCATCATTTGGGAAGGATAGTATAGGACGAGGCCTCTTGCGGACACGAATAGCAATCAAAACGCACGCAATTCTCGAACGCTTCTTCCCAGAACGTCGGGTGTTTTTGCGGTCAGATACCGATACGCGCTTCATCCGGCTGCGTCCCGCATCCCAGCTGATAGCCTTCACTGGCGCATCCGCCCTGGTCGCATGGGCCATTATCGCCACGGCGATTCTGCTGATGGACAGTATCGGGGCCGGTAATTTCCGCGAACAGGCCAAGCGTGATCAACGCACCTATGAGGCCCGTCTGAACGCGCTGTCGAGCGAACGTGATCTGCGCGCTCAAGAAGCCCACGCCGCGCAGGAGCGCTTCAATTCCGCGCTTGAGCAGATTTCGATCATGCAATCTGAACTTCTGGCCCTGGAGACCCGTCGCCGCGAGATGGAAACAGGTATCGGCGTCATTCAGTCTACCCTGCGCCGCACCATGAAAGACCGCGACAGGGCCCGCACCGAAGCAGAGGCGCTCACGACCGCTATCGCTGAAAACAACGGCGGCAACGGCACTGTTGCTACGGCAGAGGGGCCGGGCTCCAGCACGCTGGATTTCCTGACCGCCGCTCTGGCCGAAACCGCGCAAGAGCGCGACCAGATTACCGAAAACGCACAGGACGCTCTTTTGCATGCCGAGGAGATGGCGCAGCGCATTGCCGTGATGCAGGACCAGAACGACGCGATTTTCCGCCAGCTTGAAGACGCCATGACCATCTCGGTCGAGCCGCTGGACAAGATGTTCCGCGCCGCAGGTATGAACACAGACTCGCTTCTGAACACGGTGCGCCAAGGCTATAGCGGCCAAGGCGGCCCCATGACGCCGCTATCCTTCTCGACACGCGGCGGCGACCCTTCGGCCGATACAGAGCGCGCCAATAGCCTGCTCAATCAAATGGACCGCCTGAACCTTTACCGCATCGCGGCACAAAAGGCGCCTTTCGCTGTACCTGTGAAAAGCGCGTTTCGATACACCTCCGGATTCGGGATGCGCTGGGGACGCATGCATAACGGTTCGGATTTCGCCGCACCGCACGGAACCCCGATCTATTCCACCGCCGATGGCGTCATCACTCATGCGGGCTGGCAGTCCGGATATGGCCGCCTCGTGAAGATCAAACATGCCTTCGGCATCGAGACCCGCTATGCCCATTTGTCTAAAATCCACGTCGAGAAAGGCCAAAGGGTCTCGCGCGGTCAACGGATTGGTGATATGGGGAGCACTGGACGATCAACCGGCACCCATCTACACTACGAAGTCCGTGTCAACGGCAAGGCCGTCAACCCAATGATATATATCAAGGCTGCGAGAGATGTTTTCTAAAAGCAAAATCAACGACCCGAGCCCCCGCACAGATGCGGCCAAACCGATGGGATCCGACAAACCCCTCGATGCGCCCAAGACAGCTGCGCCCACTGGGAGCGATTTCAAGGCTGCGGCCCCAAAGGCCAAGCCCCCCGCCTCCGTGCTGTCCTCCGATCTGCACATCACGGGCAATATGAAAACCACCGGCGACATTCAGGTCGAAGGCACGGTGGAGGGCGACATCCGCGCTCACCTGTTGACCATTGGCGAAACGGCGACAATCAAAGGCGAAGTCATCGCCGATGATGTGGTGATCAATGGCCGCATCGTGGGCCGGGTGCGCGGCCTCAAGGTTCGGCTGACCTCCACCGCGCGTGTCGAAGGCGACATCATCCACAAGACCATCGCAATTGAATCCGGTGCTCATTTCGAGGGCTCGGTTCAGCGTCAGGACGATCCGCTCAACGCGAAGTCGAAAGCCACTGCTGCCGCCGCCGCAGCACAGCCTGTGCAGAAATCCGACAGCTAAACCGCGACAACACAGCAGGAAATGCCCCGCCGGCTTCATGCCGCGCGCGGCTTTTTCATGAGTTGGGGTCGGTGGCATCAAGCGCATCAAAGCGTTTGGGACAAACGTGAGTCACGCGCTTGTCTCGGAACGCCCACACTATTGATATGGTGCGCGGCCTTTCACCCTATCCCTGTGTCCTGTGTCCAGTTTCAGGTTTCGGTGAACCGCTTCAGGCCTTGCGCGCTCTGCGGCACCGCTCCGAGCAATAGCGCACGTCGTCCCAGACCTTCGCCCATTTCTTGCGCCATGTGAACGGCAGCCCGCATGTGGCACAGGTCTTGGTCGGCAGGTCTGATTTACGGCGTGCCTTGGGCATCATGCGCTCCTGTCACAGATCAAAGCTCATCTGGCGGGTATCGCCCGGCTTGTCCACTTTGCGCCGCCCGCCGCTCCGGGGCCGCGCGCGCGAGGCGTGTTTGTGCACGATGGCTTTCGTGCGTTCCTGCGTATCGGTCTCGCGGCGCAAGCCCCAGACCCGGTCGCGCGCCACCCGCGCCGCTTCGGCCACATCGACGATGGGCGCAGGATAGCTGCGGCCCACCGGCCCGCCCTTATACACCCAAGGGCTTTGCAAATGCCTCAGCGGCACATCGCGCAGCTCCGGCACCCATCTGCGGGTGAATATCCCCGCGGGGTCCTGATCCACCCCCTGCTTCATCGGATTGTAAATCCTCAATGTGTTCATCCCCGTGGTCCCCGATTGCATCTGAACCTGAGGCCAATGGATACCCGGCTCGTAATCGGTGAAATACCGCGCCAAGACCGCTCCCGTCTCACGCCAATCCAGCCAGAGATGATAGCTCGCCACGGCCATAACCATCGACCGCATCCGAAAATTCAGCCATCCCGTCGCGCGCAAGCTCCGCATGCAAGCATCGACAAAAGGAATACCCGTGCGCCCAAGTGCCCATGCCTCCAGCATGGCCGGATCGCAGGGCCGCGGGCGTAAATCATCATAGTCGGGATGCATGGCGCGCCATTCCAGCGGCGGTTCATCCTCCAACTTCTGGGTGAAGTGATCGCGCCAGGCAAGGCGCGCGGAAAAGCTCCGGTAGGGTCCTGCGAACCCGTGCGGGGCACCATCAGACCGGGCGCGGTCCACCGCCTGCACGGCCTCTCGGATGCTCAAGGTTCCAAAGGCCAGATGCGGGCTGATCCGACTACACGCATAAGCCCCCTCCAAGGGCGTCGACATGGCGCGCACATAAGTCCGCCCGCGCGTGTGCAGAAAGCTCTGCAAGGCCTTTTCGGCCCGGTCCCGACCGCCCCTTTGCCGTCCGGGGCAACAATCTGAGAGCCCCATCAGGGCCGCCACGGGCACCGCCGCACTGCGCGCATCGATGGCTGTGGCTCCTTGCGGTGGGTCCACCTGCGCCTTGCTTACAAAGTGATCGCGCCCCGCCTTCCAGCGGTCGCGGCCACGCATTTTGCGCGTCACGCCACGCTGCGGCACCTCGCGCCAATCCACGCCTTGCGACCGGGCCCATTTGCCCACCGCGATATCGCGACCAAAACTCCACGCGTTGCCCGTCTCCTCATGGCTGACCAGATGCGTGATCATATGGGACGCGCGCAACTCTTCAAGCACGCCACACGCCTCCCCCACCCGCACGATCAAAGGCAAGCCGAGTGCGCTCAGATCCCGGCGGAGAGTCGCCAGACACTCCTGCACAAACGCATAGTGGCGGCCCGAAGCATCGCTCTGCCGCCACATCTCAGGCTCAATTATGTAAACGGGCAGAACCTTCCCCAACGCTGCCGCGAGCGCCAGCGCGGGGTGGTCCTCTACGCGCAGATCACGCTTGAACCAACAGATGACACGAGATTTCATGTGAGAGGTTCTAACACGAGCCCGCGCGAGGGACAGTCCTAGTCAGTAGCAATACCCGCCGCAGGAGCCGCTGCTTCCACGTCGAGACCTTCACGCGGCTCCATCCCGGTCCATGCAAGCCACGCCAGAACCCCGACGAAGCCCAGTGCAGCGATGATTGCGGCCAGCGCCATGCCAGAAAGCGGACCCTTGTGACGTTTTTCCTGTTTTTCGATATTTGTGTCAGGTGCAGACAAATCTATCCCCTTTTCGGTATTCCTGCTCAGGCCCATTGAAGGCCCAATGTCACAGCACTAACCTTTCACCAGCCGATCCGGTTCCCTGTTTACCCTAGAAAAGGCCACCCCCATGAAAGACGCCGCACCCCGCGCCATCCATCTGGCCGACTACACGCCCCCCTCGCATCTGGTCGAAGAGGTGCACCTGACCTTCCATCTGGACCCGGAGGCGACGCGGGTGATCAGCCGCATCCGTTTTGCGCCCAACCCGGCGGCACCCGGCGCTGGGTTTGATCTGCATGGCGAGGCGCTCAAACTTATCTGGGCCAAGATTGACGGGGCCGAGGCGGCACCCAGCTTGACGGAAACGGGCCTCACCTGCGCAGTCCCGGACCGTGCCTTCACATGGGAGGCCGAGGTCGAAATCGCCCCCGCGCAAAATACCGCGCTCGAAGGGCTTTACATGTCCAACGGGATGTATTGCACGCAGTGCGAGGCAGAAGGGTTCCGCAAGATCACCTACTACCCCGACCGACCCGATGTGATGAGCATCTTCACTGTCCGCATCGAGGGCGACGCGCCCATCATGCTGTCGAACGGCAACCCCACCGCTCAAGGGCCGGGCTTCGCCGAATGGCACGACCCATGGCCCAAGCCCGCCTATCTCTTTGCTCTCGTGGCGGGCGATCTGGTCAATCATCCCGGCCAGTTCACCACGATGTCGGGCCGAGAGGTGGAGCTGAACATCTGGGTGCGGCCCGGCGACGAGGGCAAATGCGCCTTCGGGATGCAAGCGCTGATCGATTCGATGCGCTGGGATGAGCAGGTCTACGGGCGCGAATATGATCTTGATCTCTTCAACATCGTCGCGGTTGATGATTTCAACATGGGCGCGATGGAAAACAAGGGGCTGAACATCTTCAACTCCTCCTGCGTTCTGGCCTCCCCCGAGACCTCCACCGACAGCAATTTTGAGCGGATCGAGGCGATCATCGCACATGAGTATTTCCACAACTGGACCGGCAATCGCATTACCTGCCGCGACTGGTTTCAGCTCTGCCTCAAAGAGGGGCTGACGGTATTTCGCGATAGTGAATTCACTTCCGATATGCGCAGCGCGCCTGTGAAGCGGATCGAGGATGTGATCGCGCTGCGCGCGCGGCAATTCCGCGAGGATAACGGCCCCTTGGCGCATCCCGTGCGGCCCAGCAGCTTTGTGGAGATCAACAACTTCTACACCGCGACCATTTATGAAAAGGGCGCGGAGCTTATCGGGATGCTCAAGACGCTGGTGGGTGATGACGCCTACGCAAAGGCCCTCGCGCTTTACTTTGACCGCCATGACGGCGATGCGGCCACGATCGAGGATTGGCTGCAGGTCTTTGAGGATGTGACGGGCCGCGACCTGACCCAGTTCAAACGCTGGTATGAGGATGCGGGCACACCGCGCCTGAAAGTCAGCGAAGAGTATGCCGATGGCACCTATACCCTGCATTTCGAGCAGCAAACGCCACCGACACCCGGCCAGCCCGACAAACCGCCCCGCGTGATCCCGATCAAAGTGGGGCTGCTCAGCAATAATGGAGATGAGATCGAGCCGACCCGCGTGCTGGAAATGACCGAAGCACGGCAAAGCTTCGTCTGGGATGATCTGGCCACGAAACCTGTGCCATCAATCCTGCGCGGCTTTTCCGCGCCAGTGATCGTGGAGCGCGACATGAGCGATGCCGAGCGCGCCTTCCTCATGGCCCATGACACCGATCCGTTCAACAAATGGGAGGCGGGCCGCGCGCTGGCCTTGGGTGGTCTTCTGGCGATGATCCGCGAGGGTGCTGCCCCCGATCAGGGCTATCTGGACGCGGTCCAGACCGTGGCGCGCGATGAAGCGCTTGATCCGGCGTTTCGGGCGCTGGCGCTCGGACTGCCCAGTCAGGATGATCTGGCCCAAGCGCTCCATGATAGTGGCACAACACCTGATCCACAGACCATCTGGGACGCGCTGGAGACCCTCCGGCAGGCTCGCGCACAGGCGATGCAGGACACCGCCACGCGGCTTTATGCCCAGCATCAAGTGACCGAGCCCTATCGCCCCGATGCCGCCCAATCAGGCGCGCGGGCGCTGGCCAATGCCGCACTCGGGATGATCACCCGGCTCGATGGTGGCGCGCAAGCACAGCGGCAATATGACGGTGCGGATAACATGACCCAGCAATTGGCGGCGCTGTCGTGTCTTTTGCAGGCGGGCAAGGGAGACGCGGCGCAAGCGGCCTTCTACGCGCAATGGCAATCGGACCGGCTGGTGATCGACAAATGGTTCTCGCTTCAGGTGATCAACGCAGACCCGGCCGAGGCCGTGAATGTGACGGCACGGCTCACCCAAAACCCCGATTTCACGATGAAAAACCCCAACCGTTTCCGAGCAACTCTGGGTGCGCTGGCGATGTCGCCGGCAGGGTTTCACCGGGCCGATGGGGCGGGATACACGCTACTGGCCGACTGGCTCATAAAGCTTGATCCACTCAACCCGCAGACCACGGCGCGCATGTGCTCGGCGTTTGAGACTTGGCGGCGCTATGACACGGGCCGACAGGCACTGATCACAACAGAGCTTGACCGGATCCTCGCAGTGCCAAGCCTGAGCCGCGATACGTCCGAGATGATCACACGCATCAAGGGCTAGTCTCAGCGATCCTCGGCTTGGGCAGGCGACGCCGCCGCCCGCGCCTTGGGTCTGAGCGAGGTCGAGAGCGCGCAGTAGCTTTGCCCGCGCAGCCAGCCTTGCATGTCGCGCCGCTTGGCCTCGCTGCGCATCGGCCCCCAATCGGCGGCCACCCCGCGCCAGCGACTGTCCTTGGCGGCGATCACCCCGTCGCGCGGGACGGTCGTCGCCATGATCCGCACCGCACAGCTCAGGTTCGCGGCCCCCTCACGGAGCGCCTCGCCCGAGCCCGCTACACAGCCATAGTCACGCGCCGTCGAGGGCAGGATTTGCAAGAGCCCATACCAGCGACCACCCCCGCCCACGGCCTTTTCCTTGTAGGTGCTTTCATGTTTCGACAGAGCCGATAAAAACCCCGCCCAGAATGCCGCCCGCGCAGGCGCATCCGCGCTTACATATCCCGGACACCACGCTCCGATATCACGCGGCACCATGTTCACAAGCGGCTGACCATGCGCCCTCAAAGCCCGCAAAGCGCCGCGCGTCCAGATCTGCGCCCGTGGGCGGTGATCCCAGCGCATGGGCGGAATTTCCGCCTCAAGCACGGCTGGCCTCGCCTCGGGGCGCACCGCATCCGCCGACGTGTCGGAGGCCAGAGCAGCGCCCGATACCCCCAGAAAAATCACCATGAAACAAAAGACAAATCGTATCATGGCGCGCAGTTTCCTCTGATTGCCCACCAAAGGCAATCCCGTCCGGCATTACCGCTTTTTCCACGCCTTCACCTTTGCCCAGCCATGTTTTGGCCAGATTGCCCAAGCATCAAGGGGCCAAGATAGAAATTGAATACGAGTACTGCCCCCGTGTCCCAATCACGCTCCTCTGCCGCTGCTGCCGCAACCCGTCTGCTCAGCCGCTTTGCCCCGATTCGCAAATCCCAGGCTCGGAGCGCGCGCGAACCTGATCTCGACGCGCTGGCGCGACGCATCATCCTGCCTTTCATGCCCATCACCGACGAGGAAATGGCCCGCGCCGCTCATCAAGATCGCGGCCAGAAACTGGCCCGTCAGGAGATGTGGGAAGAGCTGGCCGAGCAATTGCGTGAGGCCGACCTCACCCGCACCGCCACACCGGGCGGCGAATCGGGCGCGATGCTGCTGGCCTTTGGCGCACGCTCAGACGTGATCGCGGTGGCGGAGGATACGCTGCATGACGGCAAAGCCCCGGCGCCCGATGGCATAGATGCGTTGGAGGCCGTCGGACGAGAATATCCCAGTGATTATGCGATCGTGTTGATCATCGCACTGGCGCATATCGATCTTGCTTGGGCTTGGAAAAACGCGCCAGGCGATGGCGAAAGTGCCCTTTCGGGCCGACAGGCCCATTTCGATCAGCATCTGGCACGCGCCGAATCCCTGCTCGCGCCCTATTGCGGCC
>JBASXE010000054.1:0-2615 GCA_049276875.1 Roseovarius sp.
GCATCTTTGCTGATCAGCTTGCCCGCGCGCGTGGAGCCGGTGAAGGACATCATGTCGATATCGGGGTGACGAGACAGGGCCGCGCCAACACTCAGTCCATCCCCTTGGACAAGATTGAAGACACCAGCAGGATAGCCCGCATCATGGATCATTTCCGCATAGATTGCGGCGGCCATCGGGGTATGTTCTGACGGCTTCAATACCACTGTGCAGCCCGCTGCCAATGCCGGAATGACCTTGACCGCAACCTGATTGACTGGCCAGTTCCACGGCGTAATCAACCCGCAGACGCCGACAGGTTCACGGAGCAAGATATCTCCGTTCGGCAGGGTTTCGTTGTCTTCCTGGGCCTCCAGAAGTTCAATGAATGCTTCCAGATGCCAGAGCCCGGTGGCCGCCTGTTCATCCTTGGCCATCGAGATCGGCGCACCCATTTCCGTTGTGATCGCGTTTGCAAGATCGTCCATTCGTGCGTTGGTCTGCACCAGCAGTGCCTTCAACAGCGCCAGCCGCTCTGCCTTGGACGTCTGAGAGAAGGTTTCGAACGCTGCTTTCGCAGCAGAAACAGCGCGGTCGACGTCCTTCTCATTCCCTAAAATAACCGTGTCGATTTGTTCGTTAGTAGCCGGGTTCATCACAGGGAACTCTTTGGTGCTGAGCGGCGTAACCCATTCCCCATTCACGTAGTGCTTGCGAAGATCCATGATTATTCCTTCCTAGTGTTGGTGGCGGCGATCCCTTTGAGGACCAGTTCAGCCGAATGCCCCGCGAAGCAGCGCGGGCTGTGAAATCGTTTCCCCCAAACTACGGGTTCGCTTGCGCAGCACTGCCGTGACTGAAGCAAGGCAATACTGTTTCAAGCGCCATAAGCCCGGCGGATGCGGGAACTGACGGCGGGCGATTTTCCTTGATGTCAGTAACAAAGGCCGACAGTTGCGCGTCGAAATGGTACGGAGCACCCTTGCCCTCCACGCTCAATTCACGCAGTCCAGCCGCGTCATTCAGAAACAGCCGGTTGGCATAGTGAAATAGACGCAAGGACCCGTGCGTGCCGTGAATATGAATGGCATTCGGGTGCTTGATGAAATCGCCAGCCGCGTGATAGCCGCCTAGATACCAACCCTCGCCAGCGCCAAATAAGCCGTCTTGTGGTAGGTCCGTCGCGAATGTGTCTTCGTCATAGGCCAGATGGCCCACCGCACCGTTTTTCAAAACGACACTCAGGTATTCCGGGCCGACTGGTTGGCCAGAAATGTTGCCGCGGCCGAAACTCGTCGCGACCTCGCTGTCCGTAAGCCAGGAAAACGCGTCGACAAGATGAATCCCGTGATCAATGATCCCCATCGGGAAACCGCCGGGCCCACCACGCGGATAGTGACTTTCTGGCATGATCCCGCATTTGCCGCTGCCCTGCCCGCCGATAACCGTTTCACGCAACACGCGCACGTCACCAATAGCCCCCGTTTCGATCAGGTGCTTGGCCTGCCGGATCACTGGCAGAAACCGGTAACAGGACCCGTAGGCAACCTTCATTTCCGTGCGCGCAGAGGTATCGATAATGTCTTGCGCCTCCGCGACGCTTAACGCGATCGGTTTCTCCACAAGGCAATGAACCCCAGCATTCATGGCTTCCACTGCGAGCGCCCGGTGAAAGGACGCAGGTGTGGCGACGATCACGATATCGGGCTGCTCCTTGGCGATTGCCTCGGAAAGGGTGGCATAACATGGCGTGCCATCTTCAAGCGCTTCGTGCGTCGCCGCTACCCTAGGATCGGCAATTGCGACAAGCTCGGTTTCCGGTAGGCGCTTGGAGGCAGCAGCGTGGATCTTTCCCACATCTCCGAAACCCGCGACAACGACTTTCATCTTACTTGCAGCCAAGTCCTTACTCCCATTCAAAGCGTCGCCCCAGCAAGCCTTGGCCAGCCGTTTCATAGTCAGGCATCATCCAGGCGCGGCACTCAAATAGAGCCACAAATGCCGCACGAGCTCTCTTTGATCAAAGATCAATATTATCGCTGAGATTGTCAATGGCCTTGTGCAAAGGAAAACAAAAATTTGCGCACGCCTCTGTCTTTAGGTTATCGGTGATTGATGCGGACGAAGACCAACCTCGGAATGGCTTGGGTTGCATAGCAAACACTCTTTGATTATTGATCAATGACGCATAAAGACAACAAGTTCCGAGAGATGACCGAGATGACACAGCCTCTGCCTGGTATCAAACCGCGCGAACGAGTTTCAGACCTTGACTATGTCTATTCCCAGCTTAGCCGCGCCATCATGATGGGAGAGTTTGAGCCGGGGCAGAAACTAAAGCTCAAGGAGCTTTCGGCAGCCTTCAACACCAGCCACATGCCCATCCGAGAAGCGCTTGCGCGGTTGACCGTCGCCCAAGTTGTCACAACGGAACCCCGGCGGTCAGTCCATGTACCCTTTGTCAGTCGCAAGCGCTTGAGCGACCTAATTGAGGTACGAATCAAGCTTGAGAGAATGGCGATCACACTCGTATCGACCGTGCCCGATCCACAAATGGCTCTCAAACTAGAGGCGATTAACAAGCGGTTCGAAACTGTATTGAAGGCTCAAGAACCTGACTTCAAAGCGTACCTCGC
>JBASXE010000055.1:0-7560 GCA_049276875.1 Roseovarius sp.
CGGCGAGCACCATATCATCTGGCCATGCATCATGGGGCGCGACCGCGTCTTCATCGGCGGGGGAAATCATGAGGCGGTCGCCATCGGGCTTGGCATACCAGCCTTGGCCGTCTTCCGCGACCGAGCCAAAGAGCGGCCAATGCGTGAGGGGCAGGCACTCGGAGGGCACGGCCATATCCGCATGCAAGGAGACTTGACCGGCTTTGAGTACATTGCTGAATGGCTCTCCCATCTGGTCAGCGCCTTCTGTTTGAAGACGCAGAACTGAGTCCTCGCCAGTATTTGCAATGTCTGAATGGCCTTCGACATGTGTGCCCGGGATGAATCGCATGGCTGCGTTTTCTGCATCCTCATCGTCGATCGCTAACCAGACAGTGACTGTGCGCGCAGGAGAAAGCTTCCAAAAGGATGCGTCTTGATGCCAAGGTACCTTCTTGGGATCAAAGGGCATTTTGCAAAAGAAATGGGAGGCCCAACAAATCACATTCGGGCCGATCAAGTCTTGAACAAAATCCAGAATACGCGGGTCGTTGCACAGATCCCAGATGCCTTCGCATCGTGCCTGTTAGCAGTTGATCGAATAAGCCCCCGACTTTGGGACTTGCTGCAAAAGTGAGTCTAAATATGCCCGGTTCGCCTCTGCTTCTACGTTTGAAAATAGGTCGAGTGGGCTGATGAAGCCGTCTAGATTATAGCTGTCGATTTGCGCCGATGTCAGCACACGAGGGTTGGCGTTTCTGATGTTTTGGAAACCGAGATCCTGTTGCATTTTTGATTCCCCCTATTGCGGATCAACAAACTGCGAGCGTTCCCGGATCGCCAGAACCGAGGAATAGGTTGATACGCAATAGGGCACGCAGAAGGTCAGCAGGATCTTGAACACACCGCCGCTGTCCAGCGTTCCGCTCAGGATCCGGTCTCCGTGGTTGATCGCAGCCAGCACGACCCCGACCACGAGCGCGATCTTGGCCGCGCGGCGCATGACAGAGGCGCGGGTGGCGAGATAGACAAAGCTTTCGCCCATTGCATCGGCCTTGTGCATCATGCCCGCGCCACCACGAAATCGAAATCCACATGCCAGTAGTGCGGCCCGGCAAAGCCCATCTTTGCCAGTTTGCCCGCGTCGGTGACCTGCTGGAATTCGGCGATCAGGCTGTCCTTTACGCCGAACACCGCATCGCTGTCGATGTAGTCATCGTCGGGATCAAAGATATGCGTGGTCACGGTGTCATAGCCGTCCTTGGACAGGATGAAATGCAGATGTGCCGGGCGCCAGGGATGGCGGCCCAGGGCGGCCAGCATCTGGCCCACCGGCCCGTCATCGGGGATGGCGTAGTTCTTTGGCCGCGCACCCTTGAACCAATAGCGGCCGTCGGCCCCGGTGCGGAACACGCCGCGCAGGTTGAAATCGGGCTGGAGGCCCTTTTGCTGCACGTCGTAAAAGCCTTCGTCATTGGCCTGCCAGACGTCGATCTTGACGCCCCCCAGAGGCGTGCCCTCGGTATCGGTGATGCGGCCTGCAACCACCATATCCTCGCCCTTGGCATCCAGACAGATGTTGGTGCCCATCGGGTATTCCGGCGCACCGCCCACGTGGAAGGGGCCCAGCACGGTGTTCTCTGATGCACCTACGGGGCGGCGCGCGTTGATCGCATCAACCAGCATGGACACGCCCAGCACGTCCGACAGCAGGATGAATGGCTTTGTCATGTTGTTGACGCGCCCCGGCTGCACGAATAGCCCTCACTCATGATCAGCCAAGTTTCACAGCCTCGCCTGAAGGGCTTCCGTTTCCCTCGGTCCATCATCTCCTATGCCGTCTGGGCGTACCATCGGTTTGCCCTGAGCCTGCGAGATGTCGAGGATCTGTTGTCCGAGCGGGGCGTGATCGTCTCATATGAAAGCATCCGGGCGTGGTGCCAGCGGTTTGGAACGCAGATAGCGGCCGAGATCCGTCACGATCGCCCGGTTGCTGCCGACAAATGGCACCTCGACGAGGTCGTGATTTCAATTCGAGGTCGAAAACATTGGCTTTGGCGAGCGGTCGACGCCAACGGAGATGTACTGGATATCCTTATGCAAAGCCGCAGAAATGCCCTTGCTGCCAAGCGTTTTCTGAAGAAACTGATGAAACGATGGGGCGTGCCACGCGTCCTTGTGACAGACAAACTGCGCAGCTATGGTGTTGCCGTCCGTGACCTTTGCCCAAGCGTCGATCATCGTTCCCACAAAGGGTTGAACAATCGATCCGAGGCGTCGCATCGACACACCCGACGAAGAGAAAAGATCATGGGCCGTTTCAAATCCCCACGCCAGGCGCAGCGTTTTCTGTCCGTCCACGATCAGACCGCCACCATCTTTCGTCCAAAGCGCCACTGCCTTTCCGCATCATCCTACCGCCAATCTCGGGCTGACGCGTTCAGCCTGTGGAATAACTATGCGGCTGAAATGGTTGCCTGATCAGGACGCGAATCTTCGTTGCGTTGCGACATAACAACCTGACAAAGCCCCGTGGTCAGCTATGAGACCATCCGCGCTTGGGTTGCGAAATTCGGGTCACAATACGCCAAGTTGATCCGTCGCGATCGCCCCAAGGTGACGGAGAAATGGCACCTGGACGAAGTTGTCCTTCCGATAAATAGCAAGAAATATTGGCTGTGGCGAGCGGTTGATAGTCGAGGCGACGTGCTGGATATCCTCGTCCAATCCAAGCGCAATAAACGGACTGCAAGTCGATTTTTCCGCAAGCTATTCAAGGCATTTGGCGAGCCACGGGTCGTTGTGACGGACAAACTCCGAAGCTACGGGGCCGCCCTGAAGAAGCTTGCTCCGGGAATGGAGTATCGCAGCCATAAGGGTCTCAACAATCGATCCGAAGGGTCACACAGGCCGACCCGACGGCGAGAAAAGATCATGGGGCGGTTTAAATCGCCCCGCCAAGCACGGCGGTTCTTATCCGTCCACGACCAAGTTCAAAATGTCTTTCGCCCGCGTCGCCACACCCATTCAGCCGCTTCCTACCGGCAAGCTCGAGCCGACGCCCAGTCTATCGTTGCGAAGATTCCTCAAGATCCCGATACGAGACACCGTAGCGGACATAGAAAAACACAGCGTAAAGGATCACGCTCTTCGGGAAATGGTTCCCTTTATCGTCACGGTTGGCCGCTCGCTTTCAAACTCAAAAACCCACACCTACCACTCGCGAGCCGGTCCAACCAACCGCGAAAACTTTGCGACAGAACCCCACCCTTCAAATCCACGAATTTCCGTAAGGAAACTGCCCTGCACGTGAAATAGCGCAGGGCAGGATGGCCACGTTTACACCGGGTTGAAACGCTTGGGTTTTAGGCCGCCGTGGAACCAATTTACCATCGTAACGCAATCGAATACTGGGAGCCCCAGCGCGTCAGAAATATCAGCGGTAAAGGGCGCGAGGTTGGTGCATTCGGATACGATTGCGCCGAGATCGGGATTGTCTGCTTTGAGTTGCTTAGCGGTCGCCAAAACTTCGGCGCGCAAGGTCTCGAAAGGGACGCTGGCGTCATTTGTTTTGATCCAGCGCACAAACTCCGAATCTTGAGACATGCCTTTGACCGGTGTGGCCGGATCGACATCCACAGCCTCGAGGTATGGTCCGCTAAGCACCTCTCCATTGTAGGTCAACAGGCCGACGCGCTTGTTTGACGCAATCAGCTTTTCGACCATCGGCACTTGCAAGAGGCTGGAGGTTGCAACCGGGATTCCGCAAAAATCTGCAAGCTCTTTTTGGTAAATCGACAGGAAACCACATGTCGTGGTGATGCCGTCAACGCCGGCCTCGATCAATTCTTCTGCAGCGCGCTTGAATGGGTCAAGCAAGCTGGAATTATGCATGTCGGTCATCTTTGACGTCGTGGCATCATGGACGATTTTGTACGAAACCGGGAAATCCCAAGTGGTCGCGTTCCCGATGTCACCGGGGTAGCGGGTGAAGTAACTGCGCACCATCAAGATACCCAGAGTAACGCCGTAATAGGTTTTTTCCCGCGGGGCGGGCTGTGTGGTGTCTTGCATTGCTTGATTTCCTTGTGACAAGTCGGATTTTGCTGTATTGTATACCATATAGGATTTTAATGCACCGCATATTCGCAGATTTGATGAACTAAGTCCGGGTCAGGTATTCAGTCTCGCGAGGTCTGAGACCGTGATTGGACGGAATGGAGAACGAATACGATAGTGACCAACATTTTCCGGCGTTTTCAGGGTCAAATCTGCGATGATTCCGGTGACGACAGGGCCACACATGCGCCCTTGGCAGGGGCCCATGCCAGAACGTGTGAATGCCTTCATTTGGTTCGGGCCGGGGCACCCTTCGGAAACTGCTGCCTTGATCTGACCACGCGTCACCAATTCGCAACGGCACACTGTGACGGCATCGTCGACAGGGGCAAGAATGCCGTCGGCAGGTCGGTAAAGTTGGTCCAGAAACGGCCGGATTGCGCCATCTTTGCGCACCAGACGTTGAAGATCTGCTGCACTTCTTTGAAGCTCGGCTGGCTTTAGGCGACCTTGATCACTAGCTACAGCAATGGCAGCCAAACTCCCAGTCAACTGGGCGCTTTTTGCCCCTGCAATTCCCGCACCATCACCCGCAACGCGCAACCAATCAATGTTAGTGCGGCCAAATCCGTCAGCCTTGGGCTGCCACGCTGTTTGGATTTCGTTCCATACATGTGCGCATCCTGTGGACATGCTCGCGTTTACCGCGGGAATGACACCCTGATGCACGAAGGCGGTTTCGCAAGTAATACTCTTACGGGACCCCTTTTCATGGTATTCTATCGCTTCAAGTTTACTATCGCCTTGAAATATGTAGTCGGTAATGCGTTCGTTCCGAATGCCAGCACGGCGTATTTCGTTCAACAGCCCAAGGCCCTTGACCAGATATCCCATCCCTCTCGGAATACCGCCCCCATGACGCAGCGCCGCGATTGAACTGCCCTTGGGCGTCGTATCAAGCACAGCTTTTATCCGAACGCCCGCGCGCAGATACTGCGCAACAATCAAATAAATAAGCGGACCAGAGCCGACAAACACTGCGTCTGACGCAACCAGTCCCGAGGTCTTGAGCATGATCTGCGCCGATCCCGCGGTCATCACGCCGGGGAGCGTCCACCCAAGGGTCGGCGCTGGCCGCTCCATAGCGCCCGTGGCCATGAGGACATGCGTGGCAGTTAGGGACTGGGAAGCATCGGTGTTGCTGAGGCAAATACCGTCTTGATCTACCCGCCAGACCCGTGAGTTTGGGCGATAGTCCACACCGGAGGTCAGGAATTTCTGCACCAGATCCCGCCCCGCGAAATAGTCCTTTCCAAGAATGTGATCTTTCGAGGAGTCTTGGACATTTCGATAAATTTGGCCGCCGGGACTTGGTTGATCATCCAACAATACTGTCTTGAGGCCCAGTTCTTGCGCTGAAATGGCCGCGGACATGCCAGCCGGACCGGCCCCGATAATCGCAAAATCAAACATTACCAGTCTCCTGTGCGAGCGCTGCCGCGCGCATCACATCGGTTGCGCCGGTCTGACGTCTGATTACCATGCCCTCGCGCACGGTGGCCAAACAGCTTTGCTGGTTAGGCGCGCCATCAATTTCAACGAGGCAGTCAAAGCAAACACCCATCATGCAGTAGGGCGCGCGCTGGGTTAGGCCATCACGTTCATGAACCGGGCTTGTCCGAAGCGGATATTCCCCCAATAACAAGAGCGCCGAGGCAAGGGGAATGCCTGCAGGAACATCAAATTCTGCATCATCGACAATAATGCGATTGGTTTCATCGGTCGCAGCACAGGCAAGTTGTTCAAACATTAAATCTCTCCGCATTGAAGGCATTCGCCACATCCGGAAGAAGTGCGTGGTCGGCGATTTGTTCTGCCAGGCTTTCGCAATGGAACGGGGCCAGAGAGACACCCGAATGGACGGAGACAACTGCAGCTTTCGATCGTTGATCAGGGCCAAAACCCTTCAACTGATAAACTGGTACACCATCCGCTGTCATGATCCGCAGCGCCGACCAAGCCCGCACAATCCGGGCGTGTTTCAGGTGCGGAAAGGCGCGAATGGCTTTGTCGGCTGTGCTTCGAAGAATGTCTGTGGTCGTGCCTTCATCAAAGCCGGCTTCCTCTGAGGATTCCCCCATCAGGCAGCCGCCCTCAAATGTTTGGCGGATGAAGTTTGTGCCGTAAGGCAGGAAGGGATTGAGACGTTCGGTCACCATGATTTGCCCGCGCACGGGGCACACGCCGCCATACATGCCCAACTGCGGCGACAGCTTGGCATTGCCCAGTCCCGCACAAAGGACGATGTGACCTGCGGATATTGTGCCGTTCTTTGTTTCTAGAATGAAACCATCGCCGGCATGTGAAATTTGACTTACACCGTGATTGGCTTGGTAAGTGGCACCGTGATTGCAGGCGGACTTGATCAAGGCGCGCAACAAAAAGAGAGGGTTGGCTGTGCCATCAGCAGAAGAAAAACTACCGCCGACAACATCAGAGCCGATCATTGGAAAAATCTCTTTCAGGGCTTGCTGATCAAGCATTTCATAGGGGCTTGCGACAGATGTCCCGGTTTCTGCCTTGGCCATGGCAGTGGCGCGTTTTTCCAATTCCGCTTCGGAAAAACATAAAAAGACTGCTCCGGGATTGCGGTAATGCAGATCTATGCCGGTTTGTTGTTGCAGCCGCTGCGCGAGCGCCTTCCAGTCCAGCCCAGCTTGCCGCGTCAGATCGGCGTATTCCGGCTTGCCAACACCTTTGCCTTGCACCCATACATTGCCAAGATTGCCGCGCGCCGCACGGATTGCAACGTCACCCTCATCCAGTATGGCGACCTCTTTGCCCCGGCGCGCAAGGCCTTCGGCAATGGAGGCCCCAACGATCCCGCCGCCTATTACAACAAAATCATGTCTTGTTTGGCTCACGTTTCCATTCCTACAGACAATCGGCTCATTGAAAAGCTGCGGTGAGCGATTGCTCCAAGTCTTCCAGCAAATCGTCGATATCTTCCAGACCTGCGTGGAGGCGGACAAGAATACGCTTGTCGGTCCATTGAGTGGCCGTACGCGCATGGCTTGGATCTGAAATCAACGCGAGGCTTTCGAACCCACCCCACGAGAACCCCATGCCAAACAGGCGCAGACCTTCGACGAACTTTATGGCGCGGGCCTTATCCGTTGTGTCGAGTTGTATCGTAAATAGTCCAGTGGCACCTGAAAAATCCCGTTTCCAGATTTCGTGGTCTGGATGGCTTTGTAAGGCAGGGTGCAGAACGTTCGAAATTTCTGGTCGCGTTTCGCACCACTTTGCCAATACCAGGCCTGCTTTGTAGTGTTGTTCAAGACGGACGGGCAAGGTGCGCAACCCCCTGTGTGCGGTCCAGACGATGTCGGGCGCAACGCCATGGCCGACCCAATTGGCGGCTTCTTTTAAGGTGCGGTAGGTGGCGACATCCTTGCAGGTGGCCACGCCCAGCATCGCGTCTGAATGGCCTATTATGTATTTGGTAGCGGCCTGCACGAC
>JBASXE010000056.1:0-1518 GCA_049276875.1 Roseovarius sp.
CAAGGCCCTCTTCCACAGTTACTGAGGGACGCCAGCCCAGCTCATTTCGAATGCGCGATGGATCAATGGCGTAGTGGGCGTCATGACCCGGACGATCGGCCACAAAGGTAATTTGATCAGCATAGGATCCGCTGCCCACCTTGGGCTGCAGCCTGTCCAAGATGGCGCAAAGCGTCTTGACCAGCTCAAGGTTTGATCGTTCGTTCTCGCCACCGATATTGTAGGATCGGCCCAATTCGCCTTTTTGAACGACGAGAAGCAGCGCGTCTGCGTGGTCCTCGACGTAAAGCCAGTCGCGGATGTTGTCACCTTTGCCATAGATCGGCAGGGGCATCCCAGCCAGAGCATTCAAGATGATTACAGGGACCAGCTTCTCGGGAAAGTGGTACGGGCCGTAATTGTTCGAGCAATTGGTCAGGACAACGGGCAAGCCATAAGTCTCGTGCCATGCGCGAACCAAATGGTCGGAAGAGGCTTTCGATGCGGAATAGGGACTGCGCGGATCGTAGGGCGTGTCCTCGGTAAACATCACAGCGGGATCGGGTGGCAGAGTTCCAAAGACTTCATCGGTCGAGATGTGGTGGAAACGGAAATCTTGGGGGGACCCCTTGGTGGTCCAATACGTTCGGGCAGCTTCCAGCATGTTGTACGTGCCGGTGATGTTTGTGTCGATGAAAGCGCCAGGGCCGTCGACGGAGCGATCCACGTGGCTTTCTGCGGCCAGATGCATGACCGCATCTGGTTCATGCTGGACGAAGATCCGATCAAGGGCTGTGCGGTCACGTATGTCAGCGTGCTCAAAAACGTAAGCGGGGCTGTCTGCGACAGAAGCCAGGTTCTCGAGGCATGCGGCATAGGTCAGCGCGTCAAGGTTTACGACCTCGTGCCCGCTTGAAATGGCCCGTCTAACGACGGCGGAACCAATGAATCCTGCGCCACCGGTAATCAGGATCTTCATGCTTCGCTCTCCATGCTGAACGGACTGTCGAACCCGTCAAGACCAGGCGCGGCGGCGTCCTTTTCTGAGAGTGCAGGCGCGATCCCAGATAGCGGCCATTCAATTCCGATGGCGGGGTCATTCCAGCGCAAGGCCCCCTCGGCCTTTGGAACGTAGAAATCTGAGCATTTGTAGGCGATCTCAGTTGAGGGCTCGAGCGTCATGAAGCCGTGGGCAAATCCAGATGGTATTAACAACTGAAGGCCGTTTTCGAAGCTTAGCTCATAGCCAACCCATTTCCCATAGGTCGAACTGCCTTTACGGATGTCGACGGCTACGTCAAAAAGACGTCCTTTGCCACAGCGCACCAGTTTGGCCTGGCCCTGCGGTGGTGCTTGGAAATGCAGGCCTCGCACCGTGCCTAGAGTTTCGGAAATCGAGTGGTTATCTTGCACGAATTCCAGCGCGATCCCGGCCTCTGCAAAGACTTTTGCGTTCCAGGTTTCGGCGAAAAACCCCCTGTGGTCACCGAAGCGACGCGGTGTAATCAGCTTGACGCCCTGCAGGGCTGTATCTTCAAT
>JBASXE010000057.1:0-116682 GCA_049276875.1 Roseovarius sp.
TCCCGCCCAGCTTGATGTCGGTCCCGCGCCCGGCCATGTTCGTGGCAATAGTCACAGCACCCAGCTTGCCCGCGTCGCCGACGATCTGGGCTTCTTTTTCGTGCTGGCGGGCGTTGAGCACGTTGTGCACAATGCCCTCGGCAGTCAGAAGCTGGCTCAGCGTTTCGGATTTCTCTATCGACGTGGTGCCGACCAGAATGGGCTGACCCTTTTCGTGAGATGTGCGGATCGCCTTGATCACCGCTTTGAACTTCTCGTCTTGGGTCCGGTAGACCGCATCATCCTTGTCGATACGCGCAATAGGGCGGTTGGTCGGAACCTCGACCACGCCAAGACCGTAGATTTCAGCAAATTCCTCAGCCTCGGTGGCAGCCGTGCCGGTCATACCGCTCAGCTTGTCATAGAGGCGGAAATAGTTCTGGAACGTGACGGAGGCGAGCGTGACGTTCTCGGGCTTGATATCGCAGCCTTCCTTCGCCTCGATCGCCTGATGCAGACCGTCGGACAGACGCCGCCCCGCCATCATGCGGCCCGTGAATTCATCAATCAGCACAACCTCGTTGTTGCGAACGATGTAATCCTTGTCCTTGGTGAACAATTTATGTGCGCGCAGACCCTGATTGACGTGGTGCACGATCGTGGTGCTTTCGGGATCGTAGAGGGATTGCTCCGCAGGCAGCACGCCGCGCGTCACGAGAAGCTCTTCGAGAAACTCGTTTCCCTCATCCGTGAAGGTCACATTGCGGGTCTTCTCATCGAGCTTGAAATGCTCGTCGAGAAGTTCGGGGATCAACAGATCAATGGCCGTATACAGCTCAGAGCGGTCCTGCGCCGGGCCGGAGATGATCAGCGGCGTCCGCGCCTCGTCGATCAGGATGCTGTCCACCTCGTCAACTACAGCGAAGTTATGGCCATGCTGGCTCATCTGGCTCAGCTCGGGCTTCATGTTGTCGCGGAGGTAATCGAACCCAAGCTCGTTGTTCGTGGCATAGGTCACGTCACACGCATAGGCCGCGCGCTTTTCGGTATCGTTTTGTCCGGGAATCACACAGCCGGTGGTCATGCCCAGCGCGGAGAACACATTGCTCATCCACTCGCTGTCGCGCTTGGCCAGATAATCGTTCACCGTAACGATATGCACACCCTTGCCGGTCAGCGCATTCAGATAGGCCGGGAAGGTCGCCACGAGGGTCTTGCCTTCGCCCGTCTTCATTTCGGCGATGTTGCCCTGATGCAGGAAAATCCCGCCCATAAGCTGCACATCGAATGCCCGCAAACCAAGCGCTCGCCATGCCGCCTCCCGGCAATTGGCAAACGCCTCAGGCAAAAGCGCATCAAGGCTTTCGCCATTATTGGCGCGCTCGCGAAGTTCTGCTGTCTTGTCAATCAAACCCTGATCACTCAGCGCCTGCATCTCGGGTTCAAGCGCGTTGATCTGTGCCACAAGGGGCCGCACGGCCTTGACCTTGCGGTCATTCGGGGTTCCGAAAACCTTACGCGCGACAGTTCCTAAACCCAGCATATTCAATCCGTTCCGGTGGTTTGACATCTTGTGACTGGCAATGACTTGCCCCGTTTCCCTTGCGCGCCTACAACAGGCCCGAAATCAGCGGGAATGCCTTGATCTTAAGGCGATGTAAGACCCTGCTGGCAGAGTGTCAACGCCGCGCACCCCTGAGTGCCCCACGCCCGATATGGCAAAGGATGACCCATATGATCCCCCAGCTTTCCCGCCTCCCGCTTTCCATCGCCCTGATCTGGGCGCTCGCCTTGCCCGCCACGGCCCAGGACGACGTCACCGCCGATACGGTTGTGGCCACGGTAAACAACACAGAGATCACTCTGGGCCATATGATCGTGCTGCGCGCGGGGCTTCCGGATCAGTTCGCGCAACTGCCCGCAGACGTTCTTTACACCGGGATTCTGGACCAGCTTGTTCAACAAACCCTGATGATGGATGCCCATGGCGGCGATCTGTCGAAGGTAAGCCAGCTTATGTTGGAGAATGAGCGCCGCGCCGTGACGGCCAGCGAAGAGATCAACCGCATCACCACAACCGCCGTGAACGACGCCGCGATCGAGGCCTATTTCCAAGCCAACTATGTCAACGGCGACGATGTGACTGAATACAGCGCCTCGCATATTCTGGTCGAAACCGAGGAAAAGGCGCAGGAGCTTGTGGGCCTTCTGGAGGGAGGTGCGGATTTCGCGGCCCTCGCACAGGAACATTCCACAGGCCCCTCGGGCCCTGGCGGCGGGAAGCTTGGCTGGTTTGGCCCCGGCATGATGGTCGAGGAATTTCAGGCTGCGGTGGAGCAGATGGACGTGGGCAGCGTATCGCCTCCGGTTGAGACGCAATTCGGCTGGCATGTGATCTTGCTGTCCGAGACACGTGTCGCCGCACGCCCCCAGCTTGAGGACGTTCGCGGAGAAATCGAAGAAGCACTGCGCGTGGCCGCCGTGGAAGAAGCCGTCGCAGCCCTGACCCGCACGGGCGAGGTTGACCGGGCAGCGGGAGACGCGCTCAGCCCCTCGGTTCTGGACCGTTTCGACCTTCTGGCAGACTGAGAAAATGGCAAAGATTACCCACGTCTCCCCACTGGCACCGCCCGCATTCCCTCCGCTTCCGGTGATCGAGGGCGTGCGCTTTGCAACCGCCGCCGCCGGGGTGAAATACAAAGGCCGCACCGATGTGATGCTGGCCCATCTGGCGCCGGGCAGCACAGTTGCGGGGGTGTTCACACGCTCTGCCACACGCGCGGCACCAGTGCTCGATTGTCAGGCCAAGATTGGTCGCGCGTCGTCCGAGGGTGCCGCGATCATCGTGAATTCCGGCAATGCCAACGCCTTCACCGGCGCGCTTGGGGTCGAGGCCGTGCGGGCCGTCACCGCCGCTGTGGCTCGGGCCGTAGGGGTGCCAGAGACGCGGGTCTTTTCATCCTCCACCGGGGTGATCGGGGAGCCGCTGCCGCATGACCGTATCACTGCCAAAGTAGATGAGTTGGCCGCTTCGCTGAGCCCCGACGGGATCGAGGCCGCCGCCCGCGCCATCATGACGACCGACACCTTTCCCAAAGGGTCCGCAACCAAGGTGATGATCGACGGGCAAACCGTGCGCATCGCCGGGTTCGCGAAAGGGTCGGGCATGATTGCGCCAGATATGGCGACGATGCTGGTCTATATCTTCACCGACGCCGCTGTGCCCATGCCGGTGCTGCAATCCATGACCGGCGCACTCAACCGCACCACGTTCAACTGCATCACCGTCGATAGCGACACCTCCACCTCCGACACGGTGCTTGTCGCCGCCACGGGGGCGAGCGGTGTGGAGATCACAGAGCATTCCATTGGCTTCATGGAGGGGCTGCGCCGTGTGATGCTGGACCTCGCGCATCAGGTCGTGCGCGACGGCGAGGGGGCGACAAAGTTCGTGGAGGTCTCCGTATCCGGCGCGGCGAGCGACAGCGACGCGCATATCCACGCCAAATCCATCGCCAATTCACCGCTGGTGAAAACCGCGCTGGCGGGTGAAGACCCCAATTGGGGCCGCGTCGTCATGGCCGTGGGCAAATCCGGTGCGCGGGCGGACCGCGACCGGCTCTCGATCTGGTTCGGGGATATCCTTGTGGCCGACAACGGATGGGTAAACCCCAGTTACAGCGAGGCGGACGCCGCGGCCTATATGAAGGGCCAAAACCTTGTGATCAGCGTCGATCTGGGGCTGGGCGGCGGCACGGCCTGCGTCTGGACCTGCGATCTCACCCACGGCTATATCGACATCAACGCCGATTACCGCTCATGACAGTCGTTTTGGTCTCGGCGGTCGCTCTGATTGATGTGGACGGGCGCATCCTTCTGGCCCAGCGCCCCGAGGGTAAATCCATGGCCGGTCTCTGGGAGTTTCCCGGTGGCAAGGTGGAGCCCGGCGAGACGCCCGAGGCAGCCCTTATTCGCGAATTGCAGGAGGAACTTGGGATCGACACATGGTCGAGCTGCCTGGCCCCGCTGACCTTCGCCAGTCACAGTTATGAGGACTTTCACCTGCTGATGCCGCTCTTTGCCTGCCGCAAGTGGGAGGGGATTGCGCAAGCTCGCGAAGGGCAGACGCTGAAATGGGTCCGCGCGCAGGATTTAAAGAATTACCCGATGCCACCCGCCGATATTCCACTGATTCCGATCCTGCGCGATTGGCTCTGATCCCAACCCATCGCATAACAATCTTGTTTCACGGCCATCAGAATTAAGGTATTGTTAATCTAGGGTCTGTTAAACCTGCATCACCTTTGAGGCAGATTTGCCTAAAATAATAACGTTACGTCACATCTGGGGGGATATGACATGTTGCAAACGATTCGGCTTGGAAGCTGCGTGCTCGTGCAGGGCATCTTCGTGAAACTGCTGCCCGATGGGCGCGTTCAAGTGCGCGACGGTGAGCGGATCTATGCCGGGCACCCGGTGAGCAGAGCCGCCTAAGCAATCCAATATGTTTTGAGATGTTAAGGGTGGCCACAATCTGGGCCACCCTTTTTATGTGCACTGATCACACCGAATAGTCCCCACAAGAAAACGGCCCACAGTTTGCTCTGCGGGCCGTTTCTTTCATTTGATCTGCGCCGTCGATCAGGTGAGCGTGCGGGTCACTTCCTCGCGCTCGAAAATCTCGATCACGTCATCGGCGCGCACATCCTCATAGGATTCGAACGCCATGCCACATTCCTGACCGGACTGCACCTCAGCGACTTCATCCTTGAAGCGTTTGAGCGTTTTCAGCGTGCCCTCATGGATCACGACATCATCGCGCAAAAGGCGCACACCCGCCGAGCGGCGCGCAACGCCTTCGGTCACGAGGCAGCCCGCTACCCGGCCAATGCCAGTGACCTTGAAGACCTCTTTGATCTTCGCATAGCCGATGAACTTCTCGCGGATCTCGGCGCCCAACAGGCCAGAGGCCGCCGCTTTCACGTCATCGACCAGATCGTAGATCACCGAGTAATATCGGATCTCGACACCTTTCTGGTTCGCACTCTGGCGCGCAGGCGCGTTGGCCCGCACGTTGAAGCCAAAGACAGGCGCGCCGGACGCTTCGGCAAGGCCGATATCGCTCTCGGTGATCGCACCGACGCCTGAATGAAGCACGCGCACACGCACTTCTTCGTTGCCAATTTTCTCCATCGCCTGAACGATTGCCTCGGCAGAACCTTGCACATCTGCTTTCACGATGATTGGCATTTCCGCCATCGTCTCGCTTTGCTTGGCCTGCGACATGAGCTGTTCCAGCGTCACAGCAGCACCGGCCGCGGCACGTTTTTCCTTGGCAGCCTTCTCACGGTATTCCGCGATCTCGCGCGCCTGTGCTTCGGTGTCCACCACGTTCAGAACATCGCCCGCTTCCGGGGTGCCATTGAGGCCAAGAACCTCGACCGGGACCGACGGCCCCGCCTCTTTCACGCGGTCACCGTGATCATTGATCAGCGCGCGGACCTTACCGTATTGCTCCCCGACGACGAAGATATCGCCTTGTTTCAGAGTGCCTTTCTGGACCAGAACGGTCGCCACCGGGCCACGTCCCACATCCAGCTGTGCCTCGATCACAGCGCCTTCGGCGGCGCGGTTCGGGTTGGCTTTCAGCTCAAGAATTTCGGCCTGAAGGGCAATCGCCTCCAGCAAGTCAGGAAGGCCCTGACCCGTGATCGCCGAGACCTCGACATCCTGAACCTCGCCAGACATTTTCTCGACAATCACTTCATGCTGAAGCAGATCGGTGCGGACCTTGTCGGGGTTGGCGGACGGCTTGTCGATTTTATTGATCGCCACGATCATCGGCACGTTGGCAGCTTTCGCGTGGGCAATCGCCTCAATCGTCTGCGGCATGACCGCATCATCGGCCGCAACCACCAGAATGACGATATCCGTCACCTGCGCTCCGCGCGACCGCATGGAGGTGAACGCCGCGTGGCCAGGCGTATCGAGGAAGCTGAGCACAGCACCCGTATCAGTTGTCACCTGATAGGCACCGATGTGCTGAGTGATCCCACCCGCCTCGCCCGCCACGACCCGCGCGTCGCGAATGGCATCAAGGAGCGATGTCTTGCCGTGGTCCACGTGTCCCATGATAGTGATCACGGGTGGACGTGGCAGAAGATCGGCTTCGTTGTCTTCGACCGCGTCGATCACGTCTTCCACATCAGAATCGGAAACGCGCACGACACGGTGGCCGAACTCTTCGATGATCAGTTCCGCGGTATCCGCATCAATCGCTTCGTTCTGAGCGACCATCATCCCGCTGGTCATGAGCGATTTGACAACATCACCCACGCGCTCGGACATACGGTTGGCAAGCTCGGAGACAACGATGGTCTCGGGAAGCTGCACATCGCGCACGATCTTTTCACGCTCTTGGCTGCCACCCATCGCCTTTTGACGGGCGCGTTCTTGCTTGCGCTTCATGGCAGCCATGGATTTCTGACGACCGCCTTCGCCACCAGACAGGGCCTGATTCAGCGTCAGCTTGCCCGAGCGACGCTCGTCACCGCCCATGCCCTTGCCTTTGGCGGGGCGCTGCTGCTCGCGCTCGCGGTCTTGTTTGCGTGCGGGGGACGCATCAGGGCGATTCGTCGGCGCGCCACGGCCTGTCGGCGCTTCGGAGGGTGCCACGACAGGTGCTTCGGCGGCCAGCTTTGCGGCTTCCACGGCGGCGCGGGCGCGCTCTTCCTCTTCAGCCTTGGCTTTCAAGGCCTCTTCGCGCTCTTGATCTTCCCGCTCTTTGGCTTCGATCTCATCGCGGCGGCGCTCGCGGTCTTCCGCGCGGGCCTTCTCATCGGCTTCGCGCTGCGCGGCCTCTTCGCTCTCGCGGGCTTTCGCCGAGGCAAGCGCCTTCATCCGGCGGTCAAGCTCGGCATCAGAAATGCCTGCGGGACGCTTGGACGGGTCGCTAGCAGGCGCTGGCTTTGCCATGGCAGACGCGCCGGGTGCGGCACCCGGCTTGGGCACCACAACACGCTTGCGCTTCGTTTCCACCACGACGTTCTTGGTGCGTCCATGGCTGAAGCTTTGCTTCACGTTCCCCGGACGGGATCCGCCACGCACACCCAGAGTCTTCTTTCCGTCGTTGTCGCTCATGTCGTCTTCTTTCCTTTTCGGCGCGCGTTCTCGCCGTCCGAGACGCGCAGGGCCTTCAGCCTTGCCGCCTCCTCTACAACACGTTGCGCCAAACCTCCAGCGCGCAGTGCAGCGTGGATTGTGGTTTGCCGCCCAAATGCTTGGCCCAGCTCATCAGCCGTCAACCAGCCGATGAAAAACCCATAATGCGGCGTGCTGAGCTTTGATTTTCCCCGCTCCGACCCGTCTGACGCCTGAATGAGCACTTCGGCCTCATCCTTCATCAGCCACGCCTTCACGCGCTCATACCCCGAGGTGGCGCCGCCGCCCTTGCGCGAAAGGCTGATCAGATCAACCACCCGGCGCGCCAACATTGCCTCGACTTGCGCGGGCAGATCATCCGAGACCTGAACCGCTTGTTTGGCTGCACGGGCAAAGAGCCCTTTGGTGGCCGCTTTGGTCAAAGCCTCGGGCGTTGTGGTCACCCAGATGCCACGACCGGGTAGCTTTTGCGCCAGATCTGGCACGACCTGCCCATCGGGGCCGATCACGAAGCGGATCATATCAAACATAGGGCGCACTTCGCCAGTGGCGATACATTTACGCTCTGGACCGTTCTCTCGGTCTTTGGGTTGCCCGCCACGCCCCATCAGGTCCTTCGCAGGGCCTGAGATCAGGCCCCGCTCTCCTCTTCGGACGCGTCTGCGTCTTCGTCGGAGGCTTCGGCCTCAAGCTCGGCCGGATCAACCCAACCCAGCATGATCCGGGCGGTCATGACCATGTCTTGCGCCTCTTGCAGGGACAAATCGAAGGGTTCGAGGATCCCATCATCCTTCACACGCTCCCCGTCCACCTGGGTCCAGCCGCCGGCCAGCTCCCAATCGGCACAGGTCGCAAAATCTTCGAGTGTTTTCACATCATCCTTGGCCAGCGCGAGGATCATCTGAGGCGTCAGGCCTTCAAACTCGACAAGGCTGTCCTCGACGCCCAGCGCACGGGCTTCGTCCATCGCGGCTTTCGCCTTGGCTTCGAGGATATCGCGCGCGCGGGCCTGAAGCTCGCTCGCGGTGTCCTCGTCCACACCGTCGATAACCAAAAGCTCGCCTACCTCGACATAAGCCACTTCTTCAAGGTTCGTGAACCCTTCGGAAACCAGAAGCTGTGCAAAGAACTCGTCCAGATCAAGCGTTTCCATGAAGAGGCCTGTGCGCTCTTCAAACTCTTTCTGGCGGCGCTCGGAATCTTCGGCCTCGGTCATGATGTCGATATCAAGCCCGGTCAGCTGAGATGCCAGACGCACGTTCTGACCCCGGCGACCAATCGCAAGGCTCAACTGCTCTTCGGGGACAACCACTTCAATCTTGCCCGCTTCCTCGTCCAGAACAACCTTGCTCACCTCGGCCGGCTGCAATGCGTTCACCAGAAATGTAGGCTGATCCTCATTCCACGGGATAATGTCGATCTTCTCACCCTGAAGCTCGTTCACCACGGCCTGAACCCGGCTACCGCGCATACCAACGCAGGCACCGACAGGATCAATCGAGCTGTCATAGGAAATCACGGCGATCTTCGCGCGGCTTCCCGGATCACGGGCGCAGGCCTTGATCTCGATGATGCCATCATAGATCTCGGGCACTTCCATCTTGAACAGCTCTTCCATGAATTCAGGCGCTGTGCGGCTGAGGAAAATCTGCGGACCACGGGCCTCGCGGCGCACGTCCTTGATGTAGCATCGGATACGGTCGTTCGGGCGATACGCCTCGCGGCCGATCTTCTCGTTGCGGCGCAGGATCGCCTCGCCACGGCCAACATCGACAATGACGTTGCCATACTCTTCGCGTTTGACCTGACCGTTGATGATCGTGCCGGCGCGGTCTTTGAATTCTTCATACTGGCGGTCACGCTCGGCTTCGCGGACCTTTTGCAAGATCACCTGCTTGGCGGATTGCGCGGCGATGCGGCCCATCTCAACGGGGGGCACTTCCTCGACCAGCGTATCGCCAACCTTGGGATCGTCGAGATATTGCTTGGCTTGCTCCACAGTGAATTCGGCCTGATAATTCTCAAGCTCCTCATCTGCGACCACGGTGCGCACGCGGGTAAATGTCGCGCGGCCGGTCTTGCGGTCAATGCTGACGCGGATGTCCATCTCGGCGCCGTAGCGGCTCTTGGCGGCGCGGGCGAGGCTCTCTTCCATCGCCTCGACGACCAGACCGGGGTCGATCATCTTCTCGCGGGCCACAGCCTCGGCGGTTTGCAGCAATTCCAGCTGATTTGCGGATGTAATGGCCATGGTTCAGTCCTCCTCAGACCCGTCGTCAGTTTCGATCGTATCGAAAGCATCTTCGTCAATAATACCTGCCGCCTTGCGTTGGCGCAGCATCTCCTGGATCAGCTCATCAGTCAGAACCAGCTTGGCATCCACCAGCCAGTCGAACTCAAGCCCAACCGTGCCTTCGTCGAGATTGATCAGCACCTCAGTGCCCTCAACGCCCGCTAGCATCCCCTTGAAGCGCTTACGCCCGTCGATAAGTTCGCTCGTCTCAAGCTTGGCCTCATAGCCCTCGAACGCCTCGAAATGCTTGAGCATCGTCAGGGGTCTGTCGATTCCGGGGCTGGAAACCTCAAGCGTGTAGGCTTCGACAATCGGGTCCTCAACATCGAGTGCAGCACTCACAGCCGTCGAAATCTGAGCGCACTCGTCCACCTCGATCCCGCCCTCAGGCCGCTCGGCCATGATTTGAAGCGTGGCGGTGTTCCCGCTCATCAGACGCACGCGCACCAGATCAAACCCCATATCCTCGATGACTGGGGTGATGATCTCCGCCATCCGGCGGTCAATCGCAGCTTTTGCAATCAGGTCGTTGGTCATGTGATGTCAGACAGTCTCTCAGGTGACAGGGGATCGGGCACAAAAAAACGGGCGCGCGGCCCGTGAACTTTTCCGGTGGAGCCTTTCGGTGTGGACCCGAGAAGCGCCGCTGTTGAGGTGCGTATAGGCGGGATGGAGGATGGGCGCAAGGGCCATCCGCTCCTACACCCGCCCCAGCCTGTTCATCACATTGACCAGCTCCGAACTGATCCCCGGCTCGCTCAGCGCGTGACCGGCCAAAGGGATCATCCGCATCAGGGCTTTGGGCCATGCAGCGGCGAGGGCGTGGGCGGTGTCAGGCGGGCAGATCATGTCATAGCGACCCTGCACGATGGTGCCGGGCACATCCCTGAGCCGGTCGATATTGGCAAGGATCCACCCGTCATGCTCCAGAAACCCACCATTGATGAAATAGTGATTCTCCAACCGGGCAAAGGCGCGTGCGTATTCGGCCGGGCTGTCCGCGCCCACGCCCGAGGATTGCACCGAGGCCAACGCATTTTCCCACGAACTCCACGCCTTGGCATAGGTCGTCTCAAGCCGCGCATCGCCGGAGAAGAGACGACGGTGATAAGCAGAGATCAGATCATCGCGCTCATCCTCGGGGATGATCTGCACGAAGCGCTGCCACGTATCGGGCCAGAACCGCCCAGCGCCACCACCATAAAACCAGTCAAGCTCGCGCCTTGTCATGGTGAACACGCCGCGCAACACAAGATGCATGCAGCGCTCGGGATGCGTGATGCCGTAGATCAGGGCGAGGGTCGCCCCCCAACTGCCGCCAAAAACGAACCAGCGCTCAATCCCAAGCTCCGTGCGGATACGCTCGATATCGTCCACAAGATGCCATGTCGTGTTCGCCTCCACGCTGGCATGGGGTTTGGAGCGTCCACAGCCGCGTTGATCAAACAGGATGATCCGGTACACGCGCGGGTCAAAATACCGCCGCATCGCCGGGCTGCACCCGCCACCGGGGCCGCCATGCAGCACGATCACGGGCAGACCGTCCGGAGCGCCCGATTGCTCCATATACACCTGATGGCCGTCACCCACATCAGGCGTCCGGCGATCAAAAGGCTCAATCGGCGGATAAAGATACTGCACTGCGCTTTTTTGGCCCGAGATTTTATCCATGAGTGTCCTATATAGATCGGCAGGAACAAATGATCATACGGAGAGCAGAATGCAAGCCGCTCAGTCCACGATTGACGACCACGAGATTGCGAAATTTCAGGCCATGGCCGCCGAATGGTGGGACCCCAATGGCAAATTCAAACCACTGCACATGCTCAACCCGTGCAGATTGGATTACATCACCGCGCAAATCGCGTCCGAGTTTGAGCGCGATCTGAGCGAGGACAAACCCTTCGCGGGGCTGCGTATCCTCGATATCGGCTGCGGTGGCGGCCTTCTGGCCGAGCCTATGGCGCGGCTGGGCGCAGACATCGTCGGCGCGGATGCCGCAGAGCGCAACATCCCGGTGGCCAAGCTTCATGCGGAGCAATCCGGGCTGAAAATCGATTATCGTTTCACAACGGCCGAGGCCATGGCGGCGGATGGCGAGCAGTTCGACGTAGTCCTGAACATGGAAGTGGTGGAGCATGTGGCCTCCCCCATCGACTACCTGATCGCCTGTCGGCAGCTTTTGCGCCCTGGCGGACTGCACATCTGCTCCACGCTCAACCGCAATCCCAAAAGCTATGTGATGGGCATTATCGGCGCGGAATATGTGATGCGCTGGCTGCCCAAGGGCACGCATGACTGGAAAAAATTCATCACTCCGGATGAGCTTTTCGACCTGATCCGCCGCGCGGGGCTGGAACCTGTGGATCGCAAGGGCTTCGTCTTCAACCCGATCGCGTGGAGCTGGTCAATTTCTGACCGTGATCTGAGCGTGAATTACGTGACCGCCAGCCTCAAGCCTGAATAGGCGTTATTCGCGCTCCTGCCCAAGCCTCGTGCGCAAACTGCGCAAGGCGGGCAGGATGGCGCGGACCTTGTCCTCGCCCAAATCCTCCACAACATCCCCGATAAGCGGCGCAATCGCGGCCACGGCCATGTCACGCGCGCGGCGCCCCGCCGGGCTGATCGCGACCTTCTTGCGGCGCGCATCGTCCCAATCGGGCCGGATATGCACATAACCCGCCGCCTCCAGCTTGCGCAGCGTGTTGGTCATGGCCCCCCGCGTGACGTGGAAGCTTTGGGCAAGCTGCGCAGGGCTTTTCTCATCTGCGCTGCGCGCAAGCTGGGTAAGCACAGAGAAATGCGACACTTCCATACCCTTGGGCAGAACGCGGCTGAGTTGGTTCCGAATCAACTGATCGTTGGTCAGAATTTCACTGAAAAGCGCAACGGCGAGGGCATTCCCGATCTCGGTCATAGGATCCTGGGGCCACTAAAGGCTACATCATGCGTAAGCGATGGAATACGTTTGCGTGATTTTGCCACCTCCGAGGGGTCAAGATCAACGGTGATAACGCCCGGTGCGCCCCCCGCATCGCCCAGAACCTCACCCCAGGGACTGATCGCGAGGCTGTGGCCATAGGTCTCGCGCGGCTTTCCCAATTGACCGGTGTGGACGCCCGTCTGGGCGGGCGCGAGGACATAGGCCCCTGTCTCTATCGCGCGGGCGCGCAAAAGCATCTCCCAATGCGCCGCCCCAGTGACGCGTGAAAAAGCCGACGGGACAGTGATGATTTCAGCCCCACGCTGCGCCAAAGTCCTATAGAGATGCGGGAAGCGAAGATCGTAACAAATTGTCATGCCCAGCGCCCCAAACGGCGTGGGCGCGAGGCAGGCCGCATTTCCGGGTCGATATCCTGCCGATTCGCGGTAGCTTTCACTCTCGGAAATCACCACGTCAAACATATGGATCTTGTCGTAGCGCGCCACGATCTGCCCATCGGGCGCAATCAGGAACGAGCGGTTTGCAAACCTTCCGTCCGCGTCACCAGTTCTGAGCGCGAGCGAGCCGATCAGGAGCCAGATGGCACGCTTGCGTGCCACATCCCTGAGCGCGGCGAGGGTGATATCATCCTCTTCGCGCTGAAGCACCGCCTCCTGTCGTGCGCGGCTGGCGGAGACGCAATTCGTGACCTCCGGCGTCAGGACAAATCCCGCGCCCTGCGCCACGGCGTCCTCGATCAGGGCCAGAGTGTGCGGCAGGTTCGCTTCCGGATCATCGACCGAGCAAAGCTGAACAAGAGCCGCTTTCACGGATCAGGCCGCCAGAAGCGCGTCCAGCTTGCCCGCCCGTTCCAGCGCATAAAGCTCATCACAGCCGCCCACATGCATATCACCCACGAATATCTGCGGCACGGTGCGCCCACCATTGGCGCGCTGCATCATCTCGGCGCGCTTGGCCGGTTCGCGGGCAATATCCACCTCTGAAAAATTCACACCTTTCTGGCTTAGAAGGCGCTTGGCCGCGTGGCAAAAACCGCAAAGCGGCGAGGTGTAGATTTCGACAGGTTGCATCAGGACACTCCGGGACAAAAGATCGCTTATCCCGGCTATTTAGGCATCCCTGCCCGCGCGCGCCAGTGCCACAATGCTCACGGAGGCGGCACCAGCCGCCTTGCAAGCACCCGCCGCCGCCGCAAATGTCGCGCCGGACGTCATCACATCATCGACCAAAAGCACATCACGCCCTGCCAAAAGGCCCACACGCTTCGGATGGACAGCAATGGCATCACGCACTGTGTCGCGCCGCTCCGCATAGCTTTTCCCGCCCAGCGGCGCAGTGGATCTGGGCCGGACGAGAAGGTCCGGACACTGCGCCGCGCCGGTTTCCTGCGCCAGCGCCTTGGACAAAAGCGCCGATTGATTGAACCGCCGCTTGAGCAACCTCAGCCAATGCAGGGGCACCGGCGCAATCAGCGTTTTGGGCGTCAGCAAAGGCCGCGCCGCGCGCGCCATCCACATCGCGGCAGGGCGCACCACATCCTGCCTGTCGCCATATTTCAGCGCCAGAACCAGCCGCCGCCCGGTGCCACCATAGCTGAAAGCCGCGCGGCCCCGGTCCCAGGCCAGCGGCTGTTTCATACACGCATCGCATTGGATCGCCTCAACCTCGTCACCGCTGTCATCTTCGGGCGCAGGCGGCAGCGCCTTGCCACAACTGTCGCAGCATGTGCCGAGGATGAAGGGTGTATCGCGCCAGCACGGCCCACAAAGGCCGAAATCGCTGTCCACCATGTCGCCACAGCCAATGCAACGCGGTGGGCAAACCATCCGCAAGGCCGATTGAATTGCACCCAGCTTCACGTATATCACCCCTCATGACCGCACCCGCCCCCCTCACTGACCGTATGGCTCTTATCCAACACCGCGCTCGCGCAGCCGCAAAGCCAGCCCTGTTCCTGCACGAGGCGGGCATCGAGGAGATGCAGGATCGCCTCTCCATGGTTAACAAATCATTTACAGCACCAGTGATTGTCACGGGATGGCCAGGCCCTTGGGCCGAAGCCTTCCCCGACGCGCAGATCATCGCGGATGACGAAACCCTCGCGCTGGAGCCTGCATCGCACGATCTGATCATCCATGCGCTTGCCCTGCATTGGGCCAATGATCCGGTGGGGCAACTCATCCAGATGCGCCGCGCGCTACGCCCCGATGGGCTGATGCTCACCGTGCTTCTGGGCGGCACCACGCTCAATGAGCTGCGCACGTCCCTCGCACAGGCCGAGACGGAAGTGTCGGGCGGGCTCTCACCGCGCGTGGCCCCCATGGGGGAACTGCGCGATATGGGCGGGCTCTTGCAGCGTGCGGGCTTTGGCCTGCCTGTGGCCGATAGCGTTACCCTGCGCGCCTCCTACGCAGATCTGCGCGCGCTGATGCATGATCTGCGCGCCATGGGCGAGACCAACGCGATGACCGCACGGCCCCGCCATATGGCCCGCCGCACGCTCTTCACCCGCGCGGCGGAACTATATGCCGCCCATTTCGCAGATGGCGAGGCGCGTCTGATCGCCACATATGACATGATCGTCCTGACCGGCTGGGCACCTGATGAATCACAGCAAAAACCGCTACGCCCCGGCTCGGCCGGCGCCCGGCTGGCCGAGGCTCTCGGCACCAAAGAGACACCACTTGAGGATTGACCTCAGCTATTTTCCCCCTATTTCGGTGTCGGCGAGATGACAGGAGCTGACCCCAACATGCTGGACACGACCAAAATCGCGACCTGCCCGGTGCACGCGCCCGCAGATCACCCACCGGTGCCCGCGGCCAAGACGGGAATACTTCTGGCCAATCTGGGCACACCGGACAATTATGATTACTGGTCCATGCGCCGCTATCTCAGCGAATTTCTCTCTGATCGCAGGGTCATCGACTACTCCCCGTGGAAATGGCAGCCGCTGTTGCAGCTGATCATCCTGAGCAAACGCCCCTTCACCAGCGGCGCGGCCTATAAATCCATCTGGAACGAGGAAAAAAACGAAAGCCCGCTGATGACCATCACCCGCGACCAGACAGCGGCCATCGCGGCCAAGCTGCACGGCGATCTGGGCGATGAGATCATGGTGGATTTCTGCATGCGATACGGCAACCCCTCGACCAAATCCAAGGTCCAGGAGATGACCGAAGCAGGCTGCACGCGGATCCTCTTTTTCCCGCTATACCCGCATTACGCAGGCGCCACGTCCGGCACGGCCAATGACCAGTTTTTCCGCGCGCTGATGGAAGAAACCCACCAGCCCGCAGCCCGCACGGTTGAGCCCTATTTTGAGAATGATCTCTATATCGAGGCACTCGCCAAATCCGTAACAGATGCATATGCCGAAGCTGAAGAAGAGCCCGAAATGCTCGTCGTGTCCTATCACGGCATGCCAAAGCGGTATCTGATGCAGGGCGACCCCTATCACTGCCAATGCCAGAAAACGACCCGCCTGCTGCGCGAGAAGCTGGGATGGAGCGAGGATCGAATCACGACCACGTTCCAATCGGTCTTTGGTCCCGAGGAATGGCTAAAACCCTATACCGTCGAAGAAGTGGCACGACTTGCCGAAGAAGATGGAAAAAAACGCATCGCGGTGATCGCGCCCGCCTTTTCCGCGGATTGCATCGAAACGCTCGAAGAGATCAACGAAGAGATCAAAGAGGCGTTTGAGGAAGCAGGTGGCGAGCATTTCACCTATATTCCCTGCCTCAACGACAATGACGCACATGTGGAAGCGCTGGGCGAGATCATCAAATCCAACCTCAAAGGCTGGGTGCGCTAAGCTACATTTCGGTTCACGCCCTTGGGCAAAAGAAAAAGGCGGTGACTGCGGTCACCACCTTTTCCATGTCGGTAGTGAAGTGCCGAATTAGTCAGCAGCAACAACAGCAGCAACGATTGCCAGCAGCACCAGGGGAATCCAGATGCCTGCAGCAGACGAGCTTGCAGCAGTTTCTTCAACGATGACAGGCGCTTCCATCATAGGCTCTTCCATGTTGCCGGCGAAACCGGTCGTGGCAGCAGCGGACAGAGCAGCAGCGAGAACGAGTTTTTTCATAGTATCCTCCAGAAATTGGCTTGGCCACGCAGTGCGCAGCGTCAAGCACCCAAGACTTAACTTCGTGATAGTTTTCTAATCAGCTATCCCCGACGAATGCAAACGCAACTTGACACTATGACTCAATAAACCGCCCACTTTTCGTCAAATTAGCAACACCTGAGTGCCCACATTAGCCATTCCGAACAATTCGGCGATGTGTTGATTGTATAGGCCGATGCATCCGTTGGACGATCGGCGCCCAATCTTGCGCGTATCATGCGTGCCGTGGATCCGGTAATAGGTCCAGCTGAGGTAAAGCGCGTGCGTGCCGAGCGGGTTATCCGGCCCGGGGCCCACAAATGGCGGCCAATCAGGGTTACGCTCAAGCATGGAAGGCGTGGGCCGCCAGCTTGGACCCTCTACCTTGCGCACCACGGAGGTGCGGCCACGTCGGGTCAGATCCTCGCTCAAAGGGACGCTGGAGGGATAAAGCTTATAGGTGCCACCATCCGCGCTCCAATAATGCAGCGCGCGCGAATCGATATCGACCAGAATCGCCCCATTGTTCAGATTCGAGAAATAGGGGCGCCAATCAAGCGACCGAAAGCTGGAGATGTTGCGCCGCACCGTCTCCGTCACCTCCCGTTCGATCTCAACGGTCCCGCTGGCATCCATTTCCTGCGCAATCGCTGGCGCACCCAGCGCAGCCGCCGTGCCCGCGACAAATGCACGGCGCGTCAACATACTGGAATCCTTCAAAGTCATGACAGCCTCCTCAGCCTTCAGAACAAACCTTGTCGCGCAAAAGCATATGGCGCGAAAGTCGCAGTCGCAATTCAAACCGGCATGCTTCAGCTAAGTTGCAAGCAAGTGGGTTTGAAACACCACGCTGACCACTATACAGGATTTCGAAACAATTAGCTCGGGTAGGTTACTTCATATGTCGCGCATTCTGGTTCTTTTCATGTCGGCCTTCCTGATGCTCGGCGCTTGCGCCGCCCCGCCACCTGCGCCGCCACAGCTTGGCGCGGACGGAAAACCCTTGCCGAAACTCTACCGCATTCGCGCAGGTGACACAGGTGCGATCCAATTTCGCATGCTCGATTCGGTAAACTCCTTGCGCACCGCCGCTGGTCGCTCCGAGGTGCAGTTGAACGCGCAACTCAACGCCGCTGCGGCCACTCATGCACGCGATATGTCGGTGCAGAACCGGCCTTGGCACTTTGGCTCCGACGGCTCCTCCCCGATCGACCGGGTGCGCCGCGTCGGATATTCGGGCAACCTCGTGGGCGAGACGATCTCGGAAACCTACGAAACCGAGCTTGAAACCCTCGCTGCGTGGATGGCCGAGCCCAGCACCCGCACAGTCATCTTGTCGCCAGACGCCCGCAACATGGGCTTTTCATGGCTTCAGGAAGATAACGGGAAAATCTGGTGGACGCTGGTGATGGGCGACTAGGCCCGGCCTGTGCAGCCCCTGTCAGTTTTGGATATTTGGCCCCAAGAAAAAGCCACTATGGGTTGATCGTGATCTGGGTGCCGTCTTTGACCATGGCGTAGATCATTTCCATCTGCCGATTCGTGACCGATATACAGCCCGCTGTCCAATCCGGGCTTTGCCTGCCGCGCGGGTTGTCGTTGGGCCGCCCGTGAATAAAGATATCGCCACCGGGGCTGACGCCGCGCGCCCGCGCCTGAGCCACATCGGCCTCATTGGGATAGGATATCCCGAGCGACAGGTGAAAGCTTGAATTCGGATTGCGACGGTCGATGAAATACGTGCCTTCCGGCGTCTTGCCATCGCCCTCTTGGGTCTTGTGCCCGCTCGCGGTGAAGCCAAGCTCTATGTCATAATCCTTCAGGATCTTGTCGTGGTGCAGAAGATACATCTTCCGCGCGCCCTTGTTGACGACGATCTGCGTCACCTCGGGGCCGTTATATGTTTTGAACTTCGACCCGCAACTGGCCAGCCCAATCACCATCAGCGCCGCTGCGAAAAGTTTAATCAGCCGCATACCCATATCACTTCACCTGCCTGTTTTTCCCTTCCTAACGCAAAAGACCTTGAGGCAGATAGCGCTATTTTTCGCCGGGTGCAGTCAGAGAAAACTGGCCAACCAATTCGATATGGCTGGACCAGCGGAACTGATCCACCACCCGCAAGGCGTGCAGATGATATCCTGCGCCCAAAAGGGTGTTCGCATCCCGCGCAAACGTCACCGGGTTGCACGACACATACCCGAGGCGCGCCACCTTTGCGTGGCAAAGCTCGGCCACCTGCGCCTCAGCCCCCGCTCGGGGCGGATCAAGCACTGCCGCGTCAAACCGTGCAAGCTCATCCGGCAAAAGCGGGCGGCGAAAGAGATCACGCGCCTCCACACTCAGCGTCTTGAGGCGCAGCGCCTGGCGCCATCCAGCCTCCATTGCTTCCGTCATGGCCGCATCGCCCTCAACCGCATGGACCTGCGCATGGGAGGACAGGGGCAGCGCGAACGTCCCGCAGCCCGCAAACAAATCAACAATGCGGCTTGCCCCATCAACAGCGGCAGTGACATCCGCCAGAAGCGCTGCCCCCCCCTCGGCCGTGGCCTGAAGAAACGCGCCGGGCGGCGGGATCACTCGGGCCGCGCCAAACGCTTGCGCGGGCGCTTGGCGTTGCGCGACCGTCTCGTCGTCCCAGCTGAGCCGCGCCAGGTCATGAGCCTCAGCAAGCTGCGCCAGCATCATGCGCAAGGGACCGTCCAATTCGCGCCCACCCGTCACATGCACATCCAATCCGCCAAGCGAGACACAGGCCGCCACGCTCAGCGTGCCTTTGCGGCTGGCGGCATGCAGGGCCAGCGCCTCGGCCACCGGCAAGCCAGCCATCAGACCGGGGTGCAAAAGCTCGCATCCCGGCACCTCGATCAGGACATCAGACCCCTTGGCGTGAAACCCGGCCATCGCTCCTTTCTTGGTCCGGCGCGCGGTGAAAGTGGCGCGCCGCCGGGCGTGGGCGGGAGAAGTGGCGATCGGCAGGAAAGGGGCGTCAATGCCATACGCCGCCAAGGCGCCACGCACGATCTCGACCTTCCATTCGGCCACAAACGCATCGGATGCGTGCTGAAGGCTGCACCCACCGCAAGATTTGTAATGACGGCAGGGCGGGCTCACGCGGTTCTCAGACGGGCGCACGATCCGCATATCGTTCAGGCGCTGACCCTCAAGCGTGCCGCTCACTTCTTCACCAGGCAGCGCGCCGGGGGCGAAGACGGGCCCCTCCGCGATCCCGTCACCCTGATGGCCCAGGCGCTCTATCTCGTAGGTGGTCATGGCCGCTCCTCAAGCAATTGCGCGTGCGTCAGGGTAAATCCGGACGCGACCCACAGCGCCTCAAGCGCCTTCAGGCGCGCGCCCAGCGCAGGGCCGGTAAGGGCGGGCATTAGATCAGCGGCAGTGATGGGAAACTTCGCAGAGGCCCCTTTGGCAATCTGCGTGCCTGCATCCTTGGGCACACCCGTCTCCAAAAGGGCGGCGCGCAAAATCACCATGTCCCATGCAGCACCTGCGCCGTGACGGTAGCCCAGAACCGCAGGACCATCGGGCGATTCGACCCCCTGCCGCAGCAGTTTCAGACGCGCCGCATCCGCACGGCTCAGCCGCAGCTCGTCCGCAACGGCCCCACCACCAAGCGCCGCGAGCCGCCGAAGCGGATTGGGCGCAACGTCAAAAAGCCCCTCCAGATGCACCAACGGCGCAAGCGCACGATCATCCGCGCCGGGCAAGCAGTGCCGAAACACATTCGCGGCACGCATCGCGGCCACGGCAGGCGCCGGGTCAGGGGCGGCCAAAAGCTTGGAGAACTCCGCCCCGATCCGCTCGCGCGCGATGCCAGCGAGACCTTCGTGATGCGCGGCGCAGGCTGCCAGCCCGGCGGCGTCAATCCCTTCGGCCCCGTACCATGCGCTGAACCGGAAAAACCGCAGGATCCGCAGATAATCCTCCACGATCCTCTGCCCCGCATCCTCAATGAACCGCACGCGTCCCGCGAGCGCATCAGGCAGCCCGCCTAGCGGGTCAATCACCGCCCCGTCCGCCCCCGCATAGAGCGCGTTCATCGTGAAATCGCGCCGCCGTGCATCCTCGATCATCTCGCGGGTGAAAGCGACGCGCGCATGGCGGCCAAACGTCTCCTCATCGCGACGAAAGCTTGTGACCTCATGACCCTCGCCGCCCGACACCAGCGTGAGCGTGCCATGCTCCAGCCCGGTCGGCACAACGCGCAATGCCGCCGCCTCAGCCAGGGCCTGCACCTCCGCAGGGGTTGCGGGCGTGGCAAGGTCGAGATCACCGACAGGCGCGCCGCGCACCGCATCGCGCACTGCACCCCCCACCAGATAGACGGGCTGTCCCGCCGCCTTGAACGCTTGAAACACTGCGATAAGCGATGGGGCACGCAGCCAGTCGCCAGTGATCGTCATGGTGTTGAAGGTCATGGTGTGCCTATTTCTTCGGCCAGCCCGCGCAGGATACGCGCCGTAGCCCCCCAGATATAATAGGGCCCCCACGGCACCGCATAGTAAAGTCTTCGCGTCCCGCGCCAGCGTCGTCCCTCGATCCGGTAGGCGCTACGCCGCAACACATGCGCCAGCGGCACGTCAAAGACCTCGGCCACCTCCCCCGCCTCGGGCCGGGGCGTGAAGGGCGCGCGCACCCGCGCCAGAACCGGGGTCATCAAAAACCCCGTCACAGTCTCATGCACGGGCAGCGTGCCCAGCACCTCGACATTGGCGGGATCAAGCCCGATCTCCTCTTGCGCCTCGCGCAAGGCGGCCGCGATCACATCCGCGTCGCCCTCGTCCTGCTTGCCGCCGGGAAAGGCGATCTGACCGGGGTGATGCTTGAGCGCGGAGGAGCGCGTGGTCAGGATCAGCCGCGCCGGGCCATCACAGAGGATCGGCATCAAAACACCCGCCGGGCGCAGCTTGCGCCCCTCCGGCAACACTGTGCCGGGGTTCAGATCGAAATCCGACGAGGGGCGCATCTCTTTGCTGAGGCCCGCGATCAGTCCGGCGAGGGGATCATCCAAGCGGATCCTCCTTGCCCTCCGCCTCAAAGCCGAGCGTTGCGGGGTCCATATCGTAATGCGCGCCGCAGAACTGACAATCAGCAGTCACGCGGCCCGCATCCGTGGTCATCTTTTCAATATCCTTGGCCGAATAGATCGACAGGCTCTGCCGCACGCGATCCTCGGAGCAGGTGCACCCAAACCGCACCGGCTGCGCATCGAAAACCCGCGGCCCCTCCTCGTGGAACAGCCGGACCAGCAAATCAGTGGGCGCCACAGATGGTCCTATCAGCTCCAGCGTATCGACTGTATCGAGCAAGATATTGGCACGGTTCCAGTTTTCACCTTCCTCACCATCCACGATATCCGCAGCCCCCAAAAGACCACCCTCACCCGAACCGCCACCCGAGGCAAAGGGCGACGCTTTGGGCATATGTTGCAACATTACGCCGCCCGCGCGCCAATGCTCGGGCCCGTCACCCTCGGTAGAGCGCCCAAAGCTCAGCGCGAACCGTGTGGGAAGCTGCTCGGACTGGGCAAAATACGCCTCAGCGCAATCACTCAAACTACTGCCCGCTATCGGTGTGATCCCCTTGTAAGGCTCCATACCCTGACCCTGATCGATCATGATCGCAAAATACCCCTCACCGATCTGCGCAAAAGCGTTCTCATCGGTCATGCGCGCCGCGTCAAAGCTCGCATAGGCGCGGATGCGGCCCGGCGCACCCTCTTCGGAGGGGCCATAGTAGTCGGTCGCAATCATCCGCACGGGGCCGTTGGACTGCACCTGAAGCTGCAGCTTCCCGCGCAGCTTCACAGACTGACCAATGAGGGCGGCCAGAAGCGCCATCTCTGCCACCAACGCCTCGACCTGCGGCGGATAATCGTGCTGTTTCAGAATACCCTGCAACACACCATCAAGCCGCGCGACGCGGCCACGGATGTCGGATTTATCCAGCTGAAACGGGAGCACGGTGTCATCCCAAGCGAGGTTTTGCGCAAGTGTCATGGGGTTTCCTTCGGGGCCGGAAATTGGCATATCGCGGTTATATAAGCCGCTTGGGCGGTGACCGAAAGGGGGCCTCGCGCCATGATCAGACGACTGGGCGATGCACCGAAGGCAGGTATCCGCTATACCGTGCGGCCGGGTGCCTATGCGATCTTGCCACATAAAGGCGGGCTTCTGGTCACGCATCAAACGGAGCCAGAGCCTGAATGGCAGCTTCCAGGCGGCGGGATCGATCCGGGCGAATCGCCTCTTCAGGCGCTTCACCGCGAGGTCTTTGAGGAAACCGGCTGGCATATCACGCGGCCCCGGCGACTGGGGGCGTTCCGGCGCTTTGTCTATATGCCGGAATATGACCTCTGGGCCGAAAAGCTGTGCATGATTTACGTGGCCCGTCCCGTCCTGCCCCACGGCCCCCCGACCGAGCCGGATCACATGCCGATGATCATGGACATCAGTGAGGCAGTTCTGACACTTGGGAATGAGGGCGACCGCATGTTCGTCAGCCAGTGGGCAGGATTGACTTGATCTCCAGCAAAACCGCCGAGACGTCATCGGTGAATTGATCGTCCCCAGCAAATTCCGCCAGCTTCCAGATCATCGACTCGAGACAGGCCAGCCCCTTGGTCTGGCGCAACTCGGTAAGGATACGGGCGAGGCCTTCATCATCCAGAAGCGCGCCCACGGGGTCGGCGCATTCCACGACACCATCGGAATGGATCAACAACCGGTCGCCTGCGCGCAGCATCACCTCGAACTCCTCGAACTCCGCCCCCGGGATGAGGCCAACGGGCAAGCCGCCACAGCCGATCGCCTCGACAGTGCCGTCGGCACGCTGCACCGCCGGATAGGGATGGCCCGCCTGCGCCATGACAACACGACCCGTCTCCAGGTCCACATCCGCAAGGAGCAGCGTAAAATAATGCTCTGTATCCAGCTCGTTGAGAAACAGGTCGTTCAAAGCCGCAATCGTTTCGCCCGGCGGACGCGGCGAAAATGTCCCGTCAGGCATACGGCGCAGGGCCACGTTCTGGTCCGGGGCGGTGGCCGAAAGATAGCCTGCCAACCGCGCCGTCATCAAAGCAGAGCTGATCCCATGGCCCGATACGTCGATTCCGTAAAGGCCGATACGCGTCTCGCTGACCTGATACATCCCGACCAGATCACCGCCCACATGCCCCGAGGACCGCAAGAGCATGGACACTTCGGCATTACCGAAATCACGGTGCCGGTCGCTGACCAAGGATTGCTGAAGTTTCTTCGCCTCGATCAGATCCTTGTCGATCGAATCGTAAACCTCGCGCAGCTTGTCCAGCGTGGTGCCCAACAGACGGTTTTTCTCATGACCCTCGCCGCCCGACACCAGCGTGAGCGTGCCATGCCCACGATCCGGGCGCCCGCCGAGATACGTGCGCGCAATTCGCCCGCATTGACCGGTTTGGTCAGGAAATCATCTGCTCCGGCATCAAGGCCCGATGCAATCTCGTCCTTTTCGGATTTGGACGTGAGCAGGATGAAATACCCATAGCTGTCGCGTGCCATCCGCCGGAATTCACGGCAAAATTCGATGCCTGTCATCCCCGGCATCATCCAATCGCTGAGCACCAGATCGGGCGGCGTCCGACGACAGATTTCGAGCGCCTGATCACCGCTTGAGGCCTCAACTGTCTCAAACCCCCATTTCTTGAGTGAGGAGACCAGTATCTTGCGCTGAAGGCGACTGTCATCCACCACCAAAACCTGCCGAATCGCGTGGTCATTCGGAATCGCAGGGGGCGTATCCTGTTGGGCCTCAGGCAGATTTGGCACGAGTTGGGGCACGAAAAATCCTTTCATCTGCACCACATCTAACGCTTGGCCGTTAACGCCGGATGAAAGGTAAAATGCGAGCAAAGCGCCCACCCGCCATCATCAAATTGTTAACGATCTGCCGCCAAACTCACCTCATGGAAACAGGTGATGCATGATTGATTGGTCGCGAGTTGCGGAATTGCGTGAGGAAATCGGCCCTGAAGATTTCAGCGAGGTCGTCGAGATATTTCTCGAAGAGGTCGAGGGCGAGATTGACGCGCTGCGCGGTGATGGGGTGCAAAACGATCTTGAGGGCACGCTACATTTCCTCAAAGGCAGCGCTCTCAACCTGGGCTTCAAGGAATTCTCGGATCTTTGCCAAATGGGCGAGACCGCCGCCGCGGCCGGGCAGATGGACCAGATCGATCTGCCCGCAACAGTGGCCAGCTTTGACCGCTCCAAGACGGAATTCATATCCGGGGTAGAGCGCCTGAGCGCCGCATGATCAGATCAGGAACTCAGCCAATACGCCATCATTGGTTATATCGCGATATTCGAACCCATTCTCGCGCAGCGCACCGAGAAGCCGCTCGAAGCTCGCCTCCTCATCCGTTTCGATCCCGATCAGAACCGAGCCAAAATTCCGCGCGGATTTCTTGAGGTATTCAAACCGCGCGATATCGTCCTTCGGCCCCAGAAGATTCAGAAAATCCTTGAGCGCGCCGGGCCGCTGCGGGAGCCGCAGAATGAAGTATTTCTTCACCCCGGAATACCTCTGCGCGCGCTCTTTCACTTCGGGAAGCCGTTCAAAATCAAAATTCCCGCCCGAGGTGACGCAAACCACCGTTTTTCCGCGAATCCGATTTTTCATGTCTTTGAGCGCATCGACAGCCAAAGCACCCGCAGGCTCCAGCACGATCCCCTCAATATTCAGCATCTCGATGATCGTGGTGCAAAGCCGGTCCTCGGAAATCGTCACCGCCTGACCGGGGTCAAGATGGGAGAGCCGCGCGAATGTCCGCGCGCCAATCTGGGCCACGGCTGCGCCGTCGGCAAAACTATCCACATGATCGAGCCGGACTGGCGCACCCGCCCTGAGGGCGGCCCCAAGACACGCCCCGCCCGATGGCTCCACCAGCGTGGTCTCAACCGCGTCACCCATATAGCTCACCACACCCGCCGAGAGGCCGCCACCACCCACAGGCATCACGATATGATCGGGCAAACCGCCCAGATCGCGCTCGATCTCCACCGCGACCGAGGCCTGGCCTTCGATCACATCCTCATCATCGAAGGGCGATAGGAAATGCCCGCCAATCTCCGCACAATAAGCCTGTGCTGCCGCCAGAGTGACGTCGAAGTAATCCCCCGTCAGTTCAATGCGCACCGCATCACCACCGAAAATCTGCGTCTTGCCAATTTTCTGCTGTGGCGTGGTGATCGGCATGTAGATCACGCCCTGCACCCCGAAATGCCGACACATGAACGCCACACCCTGCGCATGGTTGCCCGCACTCGCGCACACAAATGTCGGCGCAGAGCCGCGCGCCAGCACCTTGCGCATCGCGTTGAACGCCCCGCGCAACTTGTAGGAGCGCACAGGCGTCAGGTCTTCACGCTTGAGCAGGATATTGGCCTCATATCGCTCACTCAGATGTTCATTGCGCTGCAAGGGCGTTGCATCGAAAACCGGGCGCATCAGCGCCTCTGCGGCGCGGGCATTTTCGCGAAATTCTGTCATGACGCCCTGCCTGCCCGAAGCCGCCGCCCCGCGCAAGGGTTCGCAGCCTGCGCATACCCAAGAATACCGGGGCCACAGCGGCGCACAACGCCTTCCCTCCGCTTGCCCCGCATCCCAAAACCCGCTAAGCCCCGGCGCGACCCAGACAGAGGAAAATCACTATGTCCGCGCCCAAAAAAGTCGTGCTGGCCTATTCCGGCGGCCTCGATACCTCGATCATCCTGAAATGGCTGCAAACCGAATATGGCTGCGAGGTGGTAACCTTTACCGCCGATCTCGGTCAGGGCGAGGAGCTTGAGCCCGCGCGCGAAAAAGCCGTGATGCTGGGGATCAAGCCGGAGAATATCTATATCGAGGATGTGCGCGAGGAGTTCGTGCGCGATTTCGTCTTTCCGATGTTCCGCGCCAACGCGCTTTACGAGGGGCTCTACCTTCTGGGCACGTCCATCGCACGGCCCCTGATTTCCAAACGTCTGGTAGAGATTGCGGCGATGACCGGTGCCGATGCCGTGGCCCATGGCGCGACCGGCAAGGGCAACGATCAGGTGCGGTTCGAGCTGGCCGCCTACGCACTCAACCCCGATATCAAGGTGATTGCACCTTGGCGGGAATGGGATCTGACCAGCCGCACGCGGTTGATTGATTTCGCCGAGAAGAACCAGATTCCCATCGCCACGGACAAACGCGGCGAAGCGCCGTTTTCCGTCGATGCGAATCTCCTGCACACCTCGTCCGAGGGCAAAGTGCTGGAAGATCCCGCCGAGATGGCGCCCGATTATGTCTATCAGCGCACAGTAGCACCCGAAGATGCGCCCGAGACGCCCGAATTCATCGAAGTGGGCTTTGAGCGCGGCGATGCCGTGTCGATCAACGGCGAGGCGCTCAGCCCCGCGACAATTCTCACGCGGCTCAATGAGTTGGGTGGCAAGCACGGGATTGGGCGGCTTGATTTTGTCGAAAACCGCTTTGTCGGCATGAAATCACGCGGGATTTACGAGACCCCCGGCGGCACCGTTCTTCTGGAGGCACATCGCGGGATAGAGCAGATCACGCTCGATTCGGGGGCGGGCCATCTCAAGGACAGCCTGATGCCCCGCTACGCCGAGCTGATCTACAACGGCTTCTGGTTCTCGCCCGAGCGCGAAATGCTGCAAGCCGCCATCGACCACAGCCAGAAACACGTGACCGGCACCGTCCGTCTCAAGCTCTACAAGGGCATGGCGACCTGCGTAGGTCGCTGGTCGGATCACTCGCTTTACTCCGAGGCGCATGTGACATTTGAGGATGACGCGGGCGCCTATGACCAGAAAGACGCGGCGGGCTTCATTCAGCTGAACGCGCTGCGCCTCAAACTTCTGGCGGCGCGGGATCGTCGGCTCAAGGGCTAAAGTCTCAGATCTTGGCGGCCTCCAAGGCGCGATAAGACGGCAGAGCGGCCTCGGCCAGCTCTGCCTGCGCGCCGCTCAGGACGGGCAGCGGGCCTTCTGCGGCCGCGAACCCGGTGGAGCGGCGGACCGTCCCATACCAATGCGCGCCCCAGACACCGTCCGCCGCATGCCCGCCCGCGGGCCAGCTGAGCATTCGCTCGGTCCAGTCGATCCCGATCGCGGCACAGAGCCGCCGCAAGACACGCCCCGGATCGGCGCGAATATCCGATGCGTCCACGACCACGGGCCGCTGACCCATGTCGCAAAGCCCAGCGTAAAGCGCGCCCTGCTGGATAAACCCGATATCCTCAAGCGTTGTTGCGTCATATTTCGCTGAAAAACTGGCCACGACATGCGCCGGATGGCGGATTAGAAACACGTGGGCGACATCACGCATCCAGTCGCGCGGGATGCCCTCAACCATATGCTGCGTCATGTGCTTTTGATAAAAATGTGCGCCCGCGTGGGGACCACGCAGGCTGCGTACCACCGCATCTGTATCGGTCGTTTGCGCGGCCAGAACCTCCTCCCGCATGGGGTGCGCGACGCCTGTGCGCTCCAGATAAGCGGCGTAAAAAGGCTCGTCCACCACGGCGCAGTCGCCCCGCGCGGCAAAGCTATACATCATCGCCGTGCTGAGGTTGCGCGGCCCAGACCACATGGCGATCCTCATCCGCCGCGCTCCTGAAGGGTCCGATCCTGCACGATAAGCTCCCTGTAAAGCCCGCGCAGCCGCGTCGTCATCGGGCCAAGCTGCCCATCACCGATCTGCCGCCCGTCAATCGCGCCTACTGGTGTCTGCGCCCCGAACGTGCCCGTCAGAAACGCCTCATCGGCGCCATACGTGTCCACGAGGCTGAAATTCCGCTCATAGACCGGAATGCCGCCCGCGCGGCACAGATCGATCACCTTCTGCCGCGTGATGCCGTTCATGCAGTAATCCCCGGTCGAAGTCCAAACGGCGCCCTTGCGCACGATGAAGAAGTTGCACCCGTTGGTCGTGTTCACGAACCCATGCACATCCAGCATCAACGCCTCATCCGCCCCCGCCTTTTCCGCCGCGATACAGGCCAGGATACAGTTGAGCTTGGAATGGGAGTTGAGCTTGGGGTCTTGCGTCATCGGCAATCCGCGCAGATGCGGGACGGTGGCAAGGCGGATGGGCCGCGGGATCGAGGGTTTGGAATGCTCCATGATGATGGTCATCGTGGGGCCTTGCCGGCTGAGCGAGGGGTGCTGAAAGGGGCGCGTTTTCACCCCCCGCGTCACCATCAGGCGCGCATGGGCGTCCGTCACCATCCCGTTGGCAGCCTGCGTGTCGATCAGGGCCTGCATCACGCCACGCCGGTCCATCCCGATATCCAGATCAATCGCCTTGGCCGCCTCAAAAAGCCGGTCCAGATGCTCTGACGCGAAGGCCCAATGCCCGTCGTAAAGACGCAGCCCCTCCCACACCCCATCGCCCAGCATGAAGCCGCTGTCATAGACGCTGACCAACGCCTCGGCCTTGGGCACGATCCGCCCGTTGAGCCAGATGAGAATTGCCTCGTTTCGGGCGTCCTCCTCGGCCTGATGCGTCGTCTGATGCTCTGATGGATGCTCCATGCCCGCCCCCAATTGTTACAAACGAAGGCTAGGCGCGCGGCAATCCGCCCTCAAGTGGTAAAGCGCCGTCACCTCCTCGTGAGGATGTGTTTCGCCATATTGGCGTGGGCTCCGGCTTGCGTCATGGTGGCATCAATCCCAAGGAGGGCCGCTAAAATGTTGACCGCAATGACCAAAGTGAAATCCGTTCTTCTCGCCGGGCTGATCGTGGTGGGCTTTGCTGCCCAGAGCGGCAAGGCCCACGCCGCCGGCACCGAAGTGCTGACCGTGGCGGGCGGGTGTTTTTGGTGCGTCGAATCCGATTTTGAGGGCGTGGATGGCGTGAAGGAGGTCGTGTCCGGTTATACGGGCGGGACGGTCGCGAACCCGACCTACAAACAAGTGACGGGCGGAAATACCGGCCATTACGAGGCGGTTCAAATCCAGTTTGATCCAAGCCAAGTCAGCCGCGATCAACTTCTGTCGATGTTCATGCGCTCTATTGATCCCACCGATGCGGGCGGGCAATTCTGCGACCGCGGACACAGCTACAGCACCGCCATTTTCTACAATGGCGATGCACAGAAAGCCGCCGCCACCAAGGCAAAGGCCGAGGCCGGGCAAGTGCTGGGGCAGACCATCGTGACCCCCATCCTCGCGGCACAAGCCTTCTATCCGGCCGAGGCCTATCATCAGGATTACTACAAAGGCACCAAGCTGATCGTCACCCGCTTCGGCCCCAAACGGCAGTCCGAGGCCTACAAGCGCTATCGTGTCTCTTGTGGCCGCGACAAACGGGTGAAGCAGCTTTGGGGCGCAGCGGCCCCCTTCGCCGCCAAATACTGAGCACTCAGCCCACTTTGCATGCCGCCAAGACGGCCATGTTCAAGATGTCATTGGCCGTCGCTGTGGTGGAACAGATCTGAATAGATTGATCCACACCCGCGAGAATGGGTCCGATCACCGTGGCAGCCGCCATCTCCTGCATCAGCTTGACCGAGATCGACGCAGAATGGCGTGCTGGCACCACGAGAATGTTCGCAGGCCCTGTCAGCCGCTGAAACGGATAGGCCTGTTGCGCGGCGACATTCAGCGCCACATCGACGGTCATCTCGCCCTCGAACTCGAAATCCACCCCGCGCGCCTCAAGCACGCTTGGCGCGAGGTGCATTTTCTCGGCGCGCTCGGATTTTGGATAGCCAAAGGTCGAGAAGCTGACGAAAGCCACACGCGGCTCCAACCCCAAATGCCGCGCGACACCCGCAGAACGCTCGGCAATCGTCGCCAGATCCTCCTGGTCCGGCCATTCATGGACCAACGTATCGGCCACCAGAACAATCCGGCCTTTATGCATCATCACCGTGACGCCCACGGCACCATGGGCCGCATCGGCATCGAACACATGGTTGATCAGTTCCAGCACATGCGCCGATTTACGCGTGGCCCCGGTGACGAGACCATCCCCCGCCCCATGCGCGAGGAGAAGAGCAGCGAACACATGCCGGTCCCGCGCGGCAAGGCGGTGCGCGTCCTGCCGGTCAAACCCCTTGCGCTGAAGCCGGTCGTAGAGAAACGTGCGATACGCCTCAAGATCGCTGGAATTGGCGGCGTTCACGACATTAAGCTCGGCCACGGCATCGCCCATCCCGGCGGCCTCCAGCTTGGCCCGCACATCCGCATCGCGCCCCACGACAAGCGCCTCGCCCATGCCCGCACGCTGATATTGCACGGCGGCGCGCAGCACGCGCGGATCGTCCCCTTCGGCAAAGATCATCCGGGCCTGGGCATTGCGCGCCCGCGCGTTGATTGAGCGCATGACGCTCGCCGTCGGGTCCATCCGCGATTTGAGCGAGACCTCGTAAGCCTCCATATCCACGATGGGCCGCCGCGCCGCGCCCGTCTCCATACAGGCCCGCGCCACGGCGGGCGGAATCGTGTAGATCAGACGCGGATCGAACGGCGTGGGGATGATGTAATCGCGCCCGAAGGTCAGCTTGCGACCGTAAGCCATGTCGACCTCATCGGGCACATCCTCGCGCGCAAGGGCGGCCAAAGCCTCGGCGCAGGCGATCTTCATCTCGTCGTTGATCGCGCGGGCACGGCAATCCAGCGCCCCGCGGAAGAGATAGGGAAAGCCCAGCACGTTGTTCACCTGATTGGGATAATCGCTGCGCCCGGTGGCCACGATCGCGTCCTCGCGCACGGCATGCGCCTCCTCCGGCGTGATCTCTGGATCGGGGTTCGCCATGGCGAAGATCACTGGGTCAGGCGCCATGCTCAGCACCATTTCGGGCGTCACCGCCCCTTTGGCGCTGACGCCCAGAAACACATCCGCGCCCTGCATCGCCTCCTCAAGGCTGCGCAGCTTGGTGTTGACCGCATGGGCCGATTTCCATTGGTTCATCCCCGCGCTGCGGCCCTGATAGATCACACCCTTGGTGTCGCAAATGAGGCAATTCTCGTGCCGCGCACCCATGCGCTTGAGAAGCTCGATACACGCGATCCCGGCGGCCCCCGCCCCGTTCAGCACGATCCGCACATCCTCGATCTTCTTGCCCGAAAGATGCAGCGCATTAATCAGCCCGGCGGCACAGATCACCGCCGTGCCGTGCTGATCATCATGGAAGACGGGGATATCCATCTCCTCCTTCAGGCGCTGCTCGATGATGAAACATTCCGGCGCCTTGATATCTTCGAGGTTGATCCCCCCAAAGGTCGGCCCCATCAGGCGCACGGCGTTGCAAAACGCGTCCGGGTCCTCGGTATCAAGCTCAATATCTATGGAATTCACATCCGCGAACCGTTTGAAGAGCACCGCCTTGCCCTCCATCACCGGCTTGGAGCCGAGCGCGCCAAGGTTCCCCAGCCCCAGAACCGCCGTCCCGTTGGAGATTACCGCGACCAGATTGCCCTTGTTGGTATAGTCATACGCCGTCTCGGGGTTCTCGGCGATGGCCAGACAAGGGATCGCCACACCGGGCGAATACGCAAGGCTCAGATCGCGCTGCGTGGTCATCGGGACCGTAGCAGAAATCTCGAACTTGCCGGGCGTCGGCTCCAGATGAAAGGCGAGCGCCTCTTCAGCGGTGATTTTCTGGTTGGGCATAGAGGCGTTCCTTGCATTTGGCCTCACCATCCATAGCGGCCCGCGCTGCGCGGCTCAACGGTATGCTCTTTGTCCTTTCGCCTTCGGGCGTTGGTTTGTAGGCTCCGGGCGCATGGGGGACATCACGTGACAGCAGCCAATTCAGCCGTAACGCCCATGATGGCGCAATATCTGGAGATCAAAGCGCAGTATGACGGTGCACTGCTGTTTTACCGCATGGGCGATTTCTACGAGCTTTTCTTCGACGATGCGGTGGCCGCCGCCGAGGCGCTGGATATTGCCCTGACGAAACGCGGCAAGCATCTGGGCGAGGATATCGCGATGTGCGGCGTGCCATTTCATGCCGCCGAGGGGTATCTCCTGACGCTGATCCGCAAAGGGTTTCGCGTGGCGGTCTGCGAGCAGATGGAAAGCCCGGCAGAGGCAAAAAAGCGCGGCTCCAAATCCGTGGTGCGGCGCGAGGTCGTGCGCCTCGTCACCCCCGGCACGCTGACCGAGGAGACGTTGCTGGAGGCCCGGCGGCACAATTTCCTCGCCGCCATAGCCGAGGTGCGCGGCGACCATGCGCTGGCCTGGACCGATATTTCCACCGGCGCGCTTCATGTCATGCCGCTTGGTGCCGCCCGCGTGGCGCCTGAGCTGGCCCGCCTGCGCCCATCAGAGGTGCTGATCGCCGACACGCTTGAGGCAAATTGGGCAGAAACAGTGACTGAATCTGGCGCTGCTATGACCCCTCTGGGGCGTGCGGCCTTCGACAGCACCGGGTCCGAAAAACGGCTTTGCGCCCTGTTCGGTGTCGGCACGCTGGAGGCTTATGGCAACTTCACCCGTCCCGAGATTGCGGCCTTGGGTGCGGTGGTGGAGTATCTGGAGATCACGCAAAAGGGCAAGCTTCCCCTCCTGCGCCCGCCCCAGCGCGAAGCTCTGGCCAGCGCCATGCAGATCGACGCCGCCACCCGCCGTAATCTGGAGTTGACCCATGCCCTGAGCGGTGGGCGGGCGGGGTCCCTGCTTGCCGTAATGGATCGCACGGTGACGGCGGGCGGCGGGCGCTTGTTGGAACGGCGCCTCTCAAGCCCCTCGCGGGACCTCGGCACAATTCTCGCGCGCCAGGCCAATGTCGCCTTCGCAGTCGAAAAACGGCGCCTCTGCGCAGATCTGCGCGAGGCCTTGCGGCGCGTGCCCGATCTTGATCGCGCGCTCTCTCGTTTGGGCTTGGATCGTGGTGGCCCTCGGGACTTAGCTGCGATCCGCAACGGGCTGAGCGGGGCCGAGAACATCGCGGGCCTGATGGAGACATCGCGCCTTCCCGAGATGCTGGCTTCGGACGCTGAGGCGCTTCTTGGCCATGATACACTTTTGACCCTTCTGGACGACGCGCTTGTCGCAGAGCCGCCCCTTCTGGTCCGAGACGGGGGCTTTATCGCGCCGGATTATGACGGAGAGCTGGACGAAGCCCGCACCCTGCGCGACGAGGGGCGCGGCGTCATCGCGGCAATGCAGAGCGACTATGCGGACCTGACCGGCGTCTCCTCCCTCAAGATCAAGCACAACAACGTCCTTGGATATTTCATCGAGGTCACTGCGACCCATGCCGAAAAAATGCTCTCTGCGCCGCTGAACGAGACGTTCAAGCATCGTCAGACGACCGCCAATCAACTCCGCTTCACCACCGTGCCGCTGTCAGAGATGGAGACCAAGATCCTCAACGCAGGCGGGCGGGCGCTGGAGATCGAAAAGCGGCTCTATGACACCTTAAAGCAGGCTGTTCTCGACTACTCTGCCCAGATTTCACAAACCGCCCGCGCCTTGTCGGAGCTTGATCTGACCGCAGCCTTGGCCGACCTTGCCGTCGATCAGAATTGGTGCCGGCCCAAGGTCGACGATAGCCGTGCGCTCGATATCACCGCCGGGCGGCATCCTGTCGTCGAAGCCGCGTTGCGCAGCCAGGGAGCGGGGCCGTTCATAGCCAATGATTGCACGCTGGGCACAGGCCATGACGTTTGGCTTCTGACCGGGCCGAACATGGCGGGTAAATCGACGTTCCTGAGGCAAAACGCTCTGATCGCCTTGATGGCGCAAATGGGCAGCTACGTGCCCGCCCGCGCCGCCCATATCGGCGTGGTCAGCCAGCTTTTCAGCCGCGTGGGTGCGTCCGATGATCTGGCCCGCGGGCGCTCCACCTTTATGGTGGAAATGGTCGAGACAGCCGCGATCCTCAATCAGGCAGACGATCATGCGCTTGTTATTCTTGACGAAATTGGGCGGGGCACGGCGACCTATGATGGCCTCTCCATCGCCTGGGCCACGCTGGAACATCTCCATGAGGTCAACGGCTGCCGCGCGCTTTTTGCCACGCATTACCATGAGCTGACCAATCTGACGGACAAGCTGGAGCGGGTCGATAACGCCACCGTTGCGGTGAAAGAGCATGAGGGCGACGTGATCTTCCTCCACGAGGTGCGGCGCGGCGCGGCGGATCGCTCCTACGGCGTGCAGGTGGCAAAGCTGGCGGGGTTGCCCCTTTCGGTGATCGAGCGCGCGCGCGTCGTGCTGGATGCGTTGGAGCGCGGGGAGCGGGAGGGCGGCTCTGCCCGCGAAACGTTGATCGATGACCTGCCGCTGTTCTCCGCGCGCGCCGCACCCGCCCCACAGCCTCGGGACATGGCCCAATCCGCCGTCGAAGAAAAGCTGTCCGATATTCTCCCCGACCAGATCAGCCCACGCGAGGCCCTTGATCTGATCTATGACCTCAAAGCCCTTGTGGAGGCACAAAACAGTGACTGATAAGGCCCAAATCGGCGTTGAGATCATCCCTGATATGCTCATCCCGCTGCCCGATGGCACCCACTTGTCCGCCCGCGTCTGGATGCCCGCGAGCGCATCAGAAACACCTCTTCCCGCTATTATCGAATATCTGCCCTACCGCAAATCCGATGGGACCGCCGCGCGCGATCATGGAATGCACGCGCATTTTGCGGCACATGGCTATGTCTGCCTCCGGGTGGACCGGCGCGGTTGCGGGGAGAGCGAGGGCCTCTTTGACGATGAATACTCGGAAGCTGAGTTGTCAGATGGTGTCGATTTGATCCATTGGATCGCAGAGCAAGCGTGGTGCAACGGACGTGTCGGGATTCAGGGGATTTCCTGGGGCGGCTTTAACGGTGTGCAGATTGCCGCCCGCGCGCCAGAGCCGCTTCGCGCGGTGATCAGCATCGGGACCACTGCGGACAGATACCATGACGATATTCACTATAAGGGCGGCATTCAGTTAAGTGAGAATATTGGCTGGGCCGCCACGATCACATCATGGCTCTCAACCCCGCCTGACCCTGCACTGCGGCCTGACACTTGGCGCGAAACGTGGCTAAAGAGGCTCGAACACACGCCCTTCGTGGCGGAAAAGTGGTCTGCGCATCCCACGCGGGACGCTTATTGGAAGCACGGATCGATCTGTGAGGATTACGCGGCGCTCAAAGCTCCGGTGCTTGCGATCTGCGGCCAGCATGATGGCTATCGCAACGCACCTGCGGCGATGGCTGAGGGCCTAACTGGTGAGGTGAAGGCAATACTTGGTCCTTGGGGCCACAAATATCCGAATATCAGCACGATTGGCCCGTCAATTGATTATCTGGGCGAGGCGCTCCGCTGGTGGGATAGGTGGTTGAAGGACGAAGAGACGGGTGTTGAACACGACGCCACGTACCGCGCCTATGTGATGGACAGCATTCCTCCCAATAATGGCCTGACTTTCCGGCCCGGTGTTTGGCGCGGTCTGAGCGGGGGCGAAGTCGAGTGGCAAGTGCTTGGTTTGTCCGAGGGGAAGATGGGCAAGGCGGAGCCGTTTTTGGCCGTATTAGAGCCTGATTTGCGATGCGGGGAGGGCGCGGGCGAGTATTTCCCCTTTGGCCTTGGCCCGTTTGAGATGCCGGAAGACCAGATAAAGGATGACGCACGGAGCCTTTGCTTCGACACAGCGCCACTGGCTGAGGACACAGAGGTAATCGGCGCGCCAAGGCTCTCGCTGACGCTTCGCTCAGACGCGCCAAAAGGACAGGTGATCGCCCGGCTTTGTGACCTGAGGCCGGACGGCACCAGCCACCTGATCTCGATAGGATTGTTGAATCTCGCTTTCCGTGACGGATTTGAGATGGCCAATCCGATGGAGCCGGGCGAGGATTATCAGATTGCACTTACGCTGGATCAGGCCGCCTATCGCCTGCCCAAGGGGCACCGGCTCAGGATTGCACTGTCCAGCAGCTATTGGCCCTATTGCTGGCCTGAGCCGGACTCAGGCCAAGTGGCGGTCACTTTGGGCGCACTCGAGCTGCCCGTTCTAACCCCCGGCGCCGGGGCGACCGTCAGTTTTGACCCGCCAGAGCCAATGGAGGAGCGGAAATACCGACAGATCCGCGACAAAACTGCCGAAAAGACGCGCACCACCGCAGAGGACGGCACGATCACCCTGCGCGTGCATGGCGATCACGGGGCGCAGGAGGATGTTGAAACCGGCCTTATCACCGGAAGTGCGATGACTGAGCTTTGGAGCATACAACCAGATGATTCAGGCAGCGCCGCGGCGCATATCACATGGGACAGGATGCTGGGGCGCGGCGACTGGAAGATTGAGACGCGCGTGACATCACGGATGCTGGGGCTGCGCGATCATTTTGAGATCACACAGACCCTTGAGGCGTGGGAGAACGGCACCGTCGTCTTTGCCCGGGATTGGGCAGCAAAGGTGCCGCGCTAAGGCTACTCGCGCAGCGAAGACACCCCAACCTGCGCGGGGCGCAGGATACGGTCGTGCAGCATGAAGCCTTCGGCAGAGACCTGAATGATATCGCCTGCCTTGGTGCCGGGCAAAGGAGCCTCGAACATCGCTTCGTGCAGGTTTGGATCAAACCGATCACCGACATCGGGCGAGACGATCCGCACACCGTGTTTGGCAAAGACATTGACCAGCTCCCGCATGGTCAGCTCGATGCCCTCGATAAGAGCGGGAGAGGCTGCCTTTTGCTCTTCGGTGACCGTATCGAGCGCGCGCTTCATGTTGTCATAGACGGGCAGCAGATCGCGGGACAGTTTGGAGCCACCGTAATTCTCCGCCTCGCGACGGTCCTTGTCGGCGCGCTTGCGCATATTCTCGGCCTCGGCCAAGGCGCGCATGAACTTGTCCTGAAATGCGTCCCGCTCGGCGCGGACCGTATCAAGCTCAATCTCCTCCTCGGATATCTCGGACATTTCCTCTGCATAGGCTTCCGCCTCGGCAGTATCCACGTCATCCAGGAAATCATCGTTTTTCGGCTCTGCCATCGTCATGCCCTCTAACTTCTGTCGGCGATCAGCTTACTCACCAATTGCGCGGTATAATCAACGATCGGAACGATCCGCCCGTAATTAAGACGCGTCGGCCCGATCACGCCGACCGCACCGACGATTCTTCGGTCAGAGTTCATATAAGGGGAGACCACCAAAGAGGAACCCGAAAGTGAGAAAAGTTTGTTCTCAGAGCCGATAAAAATGCGCACGCCCTCGCCTTCGTCGGCCAGTTCAAGGAAATTGGCAATATCACGCTTGCGCTCCAGGTCGTCAAAGAGCTTGCGAATCCGGTCAAGATCGCCCTCCTCAGCCCCATTTTCCAAAAGATTGGCACGTCCCCTCACGATCAGACGTTCGGGGCTCTCCCCCTCGCCGTCCCACGCGGCGATGCCGCTTTGGACCATGGCGTGTGCAAGCTTGTCGATTTCCTGCCGCCGGTCCTGAATCTGCCGGCTGATGACGGTTTGCAAATCACTCAGCGTGCGGCCTTCAATCAGCGCATTGAGAAAATTTGCCGCCTCGCGCATGGAGCTGGGCGTCTGCCCGGGCGGGGGGGTGAAAATCCGGTTCTCCACATGACCATCGGCAAAAACCAAAACGACCAAGGCGCGGTCGTGACCGAGGCTCACAAACTCGATATGTTTGATCGGCGCTTCATGTTTGGGCGCCAAAACCAGCGATGCGCCATTTGTCACCCCCGACAGCGCCGAGCCGATGCGGTCTAGAATATCGCCCACATCGTCGCTATTGCTCGACATAGTGCCATCCATGAGCGCCCGGTCAGAGCTTTGCAAATCGCCAACCTCAAGAAGGCCATCGACGAACATGCGAAGACCCTCTTGGGTTGGCACGCGTCCCGCGCTGATATGAGGACTGCCCAAGAGACCCATGAATTCAAGGTCTTGCATGACATTACGAATTGTTGCGGCGCTGACTTTTTCGCTCATATCGCGGGTCAGGGTGCGCGATCCCACGGGGGAACCAGACGCAAGATAACCCTCGACCACCCGGCGAAAAACCTCGCGTGAGCGGTCGTTCATTTCTTCCAGCAGCTTTCTGCCATCGGTCATTCGGGGCGCAGTCCTAACAAGGTTGGGCCATTAAATCTCAGGGGCGTCAAAGGTCAATCGGGCTTGGCTCTTGCGGCGTCGCGCGGTATCCCCCCTTTCAAACGAATAAAGGATCAAATGATGCGCCCCTCCGGAAGACACTTAAGCGATATGCGGCCTGTTTCAATCGAAACGGGGATCACGAAACACGCAGAAGGCTCCTGCATGATCCGGATGGGCGACACGCATGTGCTTTGCACCGCGACCATTGAGGACCGGGTGCCGCCCTTCGTGAAGGGCTCGGGTCTTGGCTGGGTCACGGCGGAATACGGCATGCTGCCACGCAGCACCACGAGCCGCATGCGCCGCGAGGCCACAGCGGGCAAGCAGGGCGGACGCACGGTTGAAATCCAACGTCTTATCGGGCGGAGCCTCCGGGCGGGCGTGGACCGTGTTGCGTTGGGCGAGCGGCAAATCACGGTCGATTGCGATGTGATCCAGGCCGATGGTGGGACACGCTGCGCATCCATCACCGGTGGCTGGGTCGCGCTGAAACTCGCCGTGCTGAAGCTGATGAAGACCGGTGAAGTGGTCAGCGATCCGATGGTTGATCCGGTCGCCGCGATTTCCTGCGGCATCTATGCAGGACAGGCCGTGATGGATCTCGACTATCCCGAAGATAGCGAAGCGGGCGTGGACGGGAACTTCATCATGACCGCCTCGAACCGTCTGATCGAGGTCCAGATGAGCGCCGAAGGCTCCACGTTCAGCCGCGATCAGATGAATCAGCTGATGGATCTGGCGGAAAAAGGCGTGGGCGAGCTTGCCACGCTGCAACGGGAGGCGGTGGGTGCGTAAATTCACCGGCCAGACCCTGCTTGTCGCCACACATAACGCAGGCAAGCTTGAGGAGATCGCCACGCTGCTGGAGCCGTACGGCGTCGGCGTGGTGGGCGCAGCCGAAAAGAGCCTGCCCGAACCAGACGAGACAGAGACGAGTTTCGCGGGCAACGCGCGGATCAAGGCTCATGCGGCGGCCAAGGCCACCGGGCTTCCCGCCCTGTCAGACGATTCTGGGATCGAAATTGACGCGCTGAGCGGTGCGCCCGGAGTTTACACAGCTGATTGGGCGGAAACAGGCTCTGGTCGCGACTTTGTCATGGCCATGACCAAGGCACATGATCGGATCATCGCGTCTGATGCGGCTAAGCCATGGACGGCGCGTTTTTGCTGCACTTTGGTCCTCGCCTGGCCCGATGGGCATGACGAGGTGTTTCCTGGCACGGTCGAAGGGCAGATCGTCTGGCCGATGCGGGGCACGCAAGGCCACGGGTATGACCCTATTTTTCAACCCGGTGGTTATGACGTTACATTCGGCGAGATGGACCGCTGGGCCAAGAACGAGATCAGCCACCGGGCGGATGCGTTCGCCAAGCTGGTGGCGGGCTGTTTTGACTGAGGATTGGCGGCAGGGTGGCTTCGGCCTCTATATTCATTGGCCCTATTGTGAGGCCAAATGCCCGTATTGCGACTTCAACAGCCATGTCAGCCAGACAATCGACCAATCCGCATGGGCAGACGCCTATCTGCGCGAACTTGACCGGACGGCCGCCCTCACCCCGGGCCGCGTCCTCAATTCGGTCTTTTTCGGCGGCGGCACTCCCAGCTTGATGAACCCGGATACCGTTGCCCGGATAATGGAACGGGTCGGAGAACACTGGACCCTCGCCAATGACCTTGAGGTCACATTGGAGGCGAACCCCGGCTCTGTTGAGGCTGGCCGCTTCCGCGCCTATGCAGACTCCGGCATAAACAGGGTCTCCATGGGCATACAGGCTCTGAATGACACAGACTTGAAACGGCTCGGCAGGCTCCACTCGGCCTTCGAAGCACGCGCAGCTTTCGATGTCGCACGGTCCTGCTTTGACAGGGTGAGCTTTGACCTGATCTACGCGCGGCAGGATCAAACGCTGGATCACTGGCGGTCGGAGCTGAATGAGGCGCTGGCAATGGCGATTGATCACCTGTCGCTATACCAGCTGACCATCGAGCCGGGGACTGCCTTCGGTGCACGCGACAAAATTGGTAAGCTGCGCGGCCTGCCCACCGAAGACCTGGCCGTTGATATGTATGAGCTGACGCAAGAGCTTTGCGACGCGGCGGGCATGCCAGCCTATGAAGTCTCTAATCATGCCCAAAGCGGCTCTGAATCACGGCACAATCTTATCTACTGGCGGCACGGCGATTATATCGGTATCGGGCCAGGCGCGCATGGTCGGCTGACAATCGACGGCCAGCGTTTTGCGACTGAAGCCTACATGCTGCCCGATATCTGGCTCAGGCGCGCGGCGAACGGGACGACAGAAAAGCCCCATGAGGCAATCAGCGCAGAGGACCAGGCATCAGAACTGTTAATCATGGGTTTGCGGCTGACCGAAGGCGTTGACCTCAACCGACTTGGTTCACTGTCGCCTGCAAGCCTGAACCAAGACCGGCTTGCCGACCTCACCGATATTGGGATGGCTGAAATCGAAGGAAGCCGGCTACGGGCGACGCCCAGCGGCCGCATTGTCCTCAACAGTGTGATCGCAGAACTTCTCGCGCCCTAATTTTTCGACAAAATCCCACACAGCGCGTCAAGCTGATCGAATGAGCCGAAGCGGATCGTCATAGCACCGCTTTCCCCAGTCTTTTCGGTGTCGATCGACACTTTCATGCCCAAAGCGGCCGAAAGATCGCCCTCGAGCGCGCGTGTGTCGGCGTCTTTTTCCGGCGGCTTCTGCCCGGCGACGGTCTGACCCGTTTTGCTAAAGACGTTCTCTTTCGCCGCATCCGCCTTTACCAAACGCTCGGTCGCGCGAACGGACAGGTCTTTCGCAATAACCTGCTTGGCAAGCGCCAAGGGGTCCCGCGCCGTGATCAAAGAGCGCGCATGACCGGCGGATAATTTACCTTCGCGCACAAAGGCTTGAACGCCACTTGGAAGCTGCATCAAGCGGATCGTGTTGGCGATATGACTGCGGCTTTTGCCGAGCGCCTCGGCGAGCTTTTCTTGTGTATGCCCAAATTTTTCCATCAGCTGCGCATATCCTGCGGCCTCCTCAACCGGATTAAGATCCGCGCGCTGCACGTTCTCGATGATCGCGATCTCAAGAACCTCCAGATCATCAAACTCGCGAACAATCACGGGTAGCTCATGCAGCTTTGCTTTCTGCGCCGCGCGCCAACGGCGTTCCCCCGCGACGATCTCGAACATCTCAGGCGCACCAGGTTTTACGCGCACGATCAACGGTTGAATGACCCCCTTCTCGGCGATGGAGCGCGACAAGTCGGCCAAAAGCTCTGGATCAAAGTGGCGCCGCGGCTGATCCGGGTTCGGCTGGATTCTTTCAATCGGCACCCGCAAGTCCGCTGGGGGCACGTCAGGGGCGCTGCTCGCTGGTTGATCCGCCACATCGGCCATCAGGGCGGACAGACCACGGCCAAGCCCGCGCTGCTTTGCTTTTTTGTTTACCACTGCCCTAACTCCTCATTCATGCGGCCACGCGGCCCTTATTGGATACAAGCTCTGTCGCCAAAGCCCGATACGCCTCCGCACCGCGCGATTTGGAATCGTAACTCAACACAGGAAGCGCAAAAGACGGGGCCTCACTGACGCGCACATTCCGCGGGATCAGTGTCTGAAATACCAGATCACCGAGGTTATCACGCGCGTCCTTTTCCACCAGCGCCGACAGGTTGTTGCGGGCATCAAACATTGTCAGGACGATACCTTCTATCCGAAGGGCTGGATTGGCCGTTTGGCGGACCTCCCGGATCGTCAGCATCAGTTGCGACAGGCCTTCAAGCGCGAAAAATTCACTTTGGAGCGGGACGAGCACGGAATGAGAAGCGACCATTGCGTTGACCGTCAAAAGGTTGAGCGATGGGGGGCAATCAATCAGAATGTAATCCAGATCATACCGATCCATCGCCGTCTGCCGAAGCGCATCATGGAGCAAATAGCTCCTTTTTTCGTTTGAAATGAGCTCGATATCTGCAGAGCTCAGATCAACCGTCGCAGGGATAATCATCAGGTTTTCATCCTTGGTGACGTGAACAACGTCGCCAAGATCAATGTCTTCGAGCAAAAGTTCATAGGTCGTGAATTCCCGATCATCCGCCTCGACGCCGAGCCCGGTCGAGGCATTTCCCTGCGGATCCAAATCAACGATCAAGACGCGCAGACCCATCTCAGCGAGGGCAGCCCCAAGGTTAATGGTCGTCGTCGTTTTGCCCACACCACCCTTTTGATTGGCAATGGAGATGATGCGGGGGCCGTCGGGGCGGGTTGGATCAGGCACGGGACACTCCTTGGATCGACAAAATCGCCGCATCCGGTTCAATTTTGTTCATATCAACGCGGCATTCGAAATTCCACTCGGATTTTGCTGCCTCGAGCTCCTCCTGCCACGTTCGGCCTTTTGGAAAAATCGCCACACCCGCCGGCGCGAGATGCTTTTCAGCAAACGGCAGAAGCAAGCAGAGGTCGCCAAGCGCCCGGGCTGACAAGATATTGGCCTCTAGAGACTCCAGGCCCTCCACCCTTGCACAAATAACATCGCCATCAACCGCGGTTTCGCGAAGCGCCGTGCGCAAGAACGCTGCTTTTCGTTGATCGCTTTCGACCAGTGTTACTTTTGTATCGGGGCTTGCCTCAGACATCAAAATTGCTATTACAACGCCCGGAAAGCCGCCTCCACTACCGATATCTACCCAATGCCCCACACTGTCAGGCGCGATATCAACCAATTGAGCGGAGTCGTTTATATGGCGGTCTCGCAAATGCGGGAGGCTGGCCTTTGAGACAAGGTTAATCGCCGGGTTCCACTTGCGCACCAGCGCCTCGAACACATCGAGCCGCTCAGATGTTTCACGTGAAACACGCCTCTCTGCGAATGCCATCATGCGCTTTTCGACCGCGACGCCTTGCGCAGTCGGGTCAAAATCAGCGTCAGCGCAGCCGGTGTCATTCCATCAATCCGCGCCGCATGTGCGAGATCAGCCGGGCGCACTTGGCGCAGCTTTGCTTTCAATTCGTTCGACAGCCCATCTACGAGATCATACTCAAAATCTCTTGGGATAATCTGCATCTCATCGCGCTTCATGACCGCCACATCGCGCTCCTGCCGGGCGATATAGGTCGCGTATAGCGCGTCTCGCTCAAGCTGTTGCTGTGCCACCGGATCTATCCGGCTCCACTCCGGGTTAAGCCGGACGAGTTCTTCAAAGCCCACCTTCGGAAACGCCAATAGCTGGAAACCATTCCGCTTGGTGCCATCCAAGTTGACCTCGACCCCAATCCGCGCGACCTGCTGTGGGGTGAAGGTCTGTGCTTCAAGCGCCTGACGCGCCTCCCCCACCGCGTCCCGCCTTATCTCAAAGGCGCTCTGACGCTCAGGGCCAACACAACCTATCTCAATCCCGCGACCGGTCAGCCTCTGATCAGCATTGTCCGCCCGCAAGGAAAGGCGAAACTCCGCCCGCGACGTGAACATCCTGTATGGCTCCGTCACGCCGCGCGTGATCAAATCATCAATCATGACCCCGATATAGCTATCGGCGCGGCTGAAAATCTCCCGATCACCGCCACGAACGGCCAATGCAGCATTCAGACCCGCCACCAAGCCCTGGGCAGCGGCCTCCTCATAACCGGTGGTTCCGTTAATCTGTCCCGCCAAATACAGGCACGGAACGTCCTTAACGGCCAGAGTCGCATCAAGCGCGCGCGGATCAACATAATCATATTCGATCGCGTAACCGGGCTGAAGAATCTCGGCCCGCTCAAGCCCTGCAATGCTGCGCACATAGGTCTCCTGCACCTCAACGGGCATGGATGTTGAGATCCCATTTGGGTAGATCACATCATCAGACAGGCTCTCTGGCTCCAAAAATATCTGATGAGAGGTCTTCTCGGCAAACCGGACCACCTTATCCTCAATCGACGGACAATAACGCGGCCCAACACCATCGATATGGCCGCCATACATTGCCGACCGGACCAAGTTTTCACGAATCACATCATGGGTTCGCTCATTCGTGTGCGTAATACCACACGAGACCTGGCGGGCCTGAACCCCCTTGGACAGGAATGAAAACATCACCGGATCATCATCACCGGGCTGTTCTTCCAAATCATCCCAATTGATTGTCTTGCCGTTCAGTCTCGGCGGCGTCCCGGTCTTCAAGCGCCCCATATCCAAAGCAAAACTATCCATCCGCTCCGCAAGCCTGACCGACGGGTTGTCGCCCATCCGCCCCCCGGGCCGTGACACGTCCCCGATATGAATAACGCCGCGCAGAAATGTTCCAGTGGTCAGCACCACCGCACCAGCCGGTATCTCTGAGCCATCAGACAAAATAACGCCTGACACTCGGTCACCCACCATGAGGAAGTCTGTCACCTCTCCCTCAATGATCTGTGTATTTGGCTGGGCATGCATTTCTGCCAACATGGCTCGCCGATACAAATGGCGATCCGCCTGCGCGCGGGGGCCTTGGACAGCCGGCCCCTTGCGCCGGTTCAGGAGGCGGAACTGAATTCCCGCAGCGTCCGCGACTCGGCCCATAACCCCGTCAAGCGCATCGATTTCGCGCACGAGGTGCCCCTTCCCCAAGCCGCCAATCGCCGGGTTACAGGACATCACCCCAATACCCGATTCTTTTAACGTGATCAGGGCCGTCCGCGCACCCATACGGGCGGCCGCATGCGCGGCATCAGCACCGGCATGACCGCCACCGATAACAACAACATCAAAGCCCGTATGTTTCACGTGAAACGCTCCTTACTTCCCAAGACAAAAGCTCGCGAAGATTTCATCCAGCACATTTTCAATATCGACTCTGCCTAGCAGAGAATCGAGCGCCCGAACAGCGGTCCGCAACTCCTCTGCTGCGATATCTGCGCCGTCCTCGCCACGGCCGATCCAGACCACCGCGGCCTCCAAACAGATCACACCACGCTCCATTGCATCCCGGTGCCGTGCCCGCGTTGCCAGCCCCGCCCCCGACGCTCTTTTAGACAGCTCGTCAGTCAACCGCTCTATCAACCCAGAAAGGCCCCCGCCAGTTTTTCCCGATACGCCGCCTGAAAGACCGGTATCATCCTTTGCGACAACAACCACGTCGCCCGCCTGCACACCGTCGGGCGCGCTATAGCCATCTCCCATTAGAAACACGCGCAGATCCGCCTGCGCAGCCCGCTCTTTGGCTCGCTGAACTCCCAGCGCCTCGACGGCATCCTCTGTTTCACGCAGTCCAGCCGTATCCAAAACAGTGACCGGTAAACCACCAAGATCCATCCGGACCTCGATTACGTCACGGGTCGTTCCAGCAATATCGGAAGTGATCGCCGCATCGCGCCCGGCCAAGGCGTTGAGGAGCGTAGACTTACCAACGTTCGGTGCGCCAACAATCGCCACCTCAAAACCGCTACGGATGCGCTCTGCGACACCCACACCTTCTATCTCACGCTTCAGGTCTTGCAACACACCCCCCACCAAGGCGCTCACCTCCGGCGACACGTCTGTGGGAACTTCTTCGTCAGCAAAATCTATCGTCGCTTCCAGAAGCGCAGCGGCGCGGATCAAGTCCTTACGCCACCTATCGGCTCGCGCCCCCAAGTCGCCCGAAAACACCCGCAAGGCCTGGCGCCGCTGGGCTTCGGTCTCCGCCTCCAAAAGGTCCGCGAGGCCTTCGACCTGCGCCATGTCCAGTTGACCATTCTCCAAGGCACGGCGGGTGAATTCCCCTGCATCCGCGGGGCGCAGCCCCTCTATGGATCCAAGTGCGGCCAGCAGCGCTGCAACAACGGCGATACTTCCATGCACCTGAAACTCGACGCTTGGCTCACCCGTAAAGCTCGCGCCTTCGTTGAAGACCAACACCAAAGCCTGATCGATGCGCACGCCATCTGCGCTGCGCAAAACTCTCAGGCTGGCCAGCCGTGCTTTGGGTAGATCGCCGCAAATTTTCTCGCAGGCTGCTAATGCAAGGGGGCCGGACACCCGCACGACCGCCACCCCGGCCTTACCCTGAGCCGAGGACAGAGCATAGATCGTGTCCATAGCGCCCCCAGTATCAGGTGTTCATGGAATCGAAGAATTCCGCATTGGTCTTGGTCTGTTTCAACTTGGAAATCAGGAATTCCACCGCGTCGGTCGTTCCCATAGGATTCAGAATACGGCGTAGGACAAAGGTTTTCTGCAAGTCGAGCTTGTCCACCAGAAGTTCTTCCTTCCGTGTGCCAGATTTGAGGATGTCGATGGCGGGGAACACGCGCTTATCCGCAATCTTACGATCAAGAACCAACTCAGAGTTACCGGTCCCTTTGAATTCCTCAAAGATCACCTCATCCATACGGCTCCCCGTATCGATCAGGGCGGTCGAAATGATGGTGAGCGAGCCACCCTCTTCGATATTACGCGCGGCACCAAAGAAACGTTTGGGGCGTTGGAGCGCATTTGCATCTACACCGCCCGTCAAAACCTTACCGGAGGATGGCACAACCGTGTTGTAAGCTCTACCAAGTCTTGTGATTGAATCCAGAAGGATCACAACATCTCGTTTATGCTCAACCAAGCGTTTGGCCTTCTCGATGACCATCTCGCTTACAGCGACGTGCCGCGTCGCGGGCTCATCAAAGGTAGATGAAATGACTTCCCCCTTGACCGAGCGCTGCATATCCGTGACCTCTTCTGGCCGTTCGTCGATAAGCAACACAATCAAGTAACACTCAGGGTGATTACGCTCGATACTGGCGGCGATATTCTGCAAGATCACGGTCTTACCCGTCCGCGGGGGCGCCACGATCAAAGACCGTTGCCCCTTACCGATGGGTGCCACAAGGTCTATAATCCGGGCAGACCGATCTTTGATGGTGGGATCTTCAATCTCCATCTTAAAACGCTCATCCGGATAGAGCGGCGTAAGATTGTCGAACGCGATTTTGTGGCGCGCCTTCTCGGGATCCTCGAAATTAATCAATGTCACGCCTGTCAGCGCAAAATAACGCTCTGATTCTTCAGGCTGCTGAATCTCTCCGTAGATCGTGTCACCCGTCCGCAACGAGTAGAGCCGAATCATCTCGGGAGATACGTAAATATCATCAGGGCCGGGGAGGTAATTTGCCTCTGGCGACCGCAGGAACCCAAAGCCATCCTGAAGTACTTCGATCACACCATCGCCAAAGACCGTCCAGCCTTCCTCCGCGCGCTCTTTGAGGATCGAGAACATCATCTCGCCCTTGCGCATCGTGGTCGCGTTTTCGATCTCCAGCTCCTCGGCCATAGCCAGAAGATCCTTGGCGGTATGCGCCTTGAGGTCGGAAAGGTTGAGACGGTCTTCGGACATATAAATACCTGAGCGCCCCCTATCTGCGGGGGTCATCTTGAGAGCCTATGGAAAACGCACATCCCGAACGGGCGGCTGCCGCTGGCAATAGAGCGCGCGGTCTCCAAAGTCAATTCGGCACTGCACAAACCTCAAAAGCGAACAATCACCGAGAACACGATCACGACAAGCAAGATCGTCGGCACTTCGTTCATAATCCGGAACGTGCGCCCGGAAACCGGGCTCGCGCCTGCGATGAACTCCTTGCGCCGCAGCCCAAGCCAGTGATGGAACCATGTCATGACCAGAACGCTCCCCGCCTTCGTCCAAGGCCACACAGCGCCCCAATCCACTACCCCGGGCGTGACAACGAGGATGAGACCGAAGACCCACGTCGCAACCATTGAGGGGTTCATGATGAGCCGAAGCAGTTTCTGCTCCATCACCTGAAAGATCTCATCACGGCTGTCACCGGGTTTGGATTGCTCCGCATGATAGACATAAAGCCTTGGGAGATAGAAAAGCCCAGCCATCCAGGCAATCACCGAAATGACGTGAAAGGATTTTGTCCATGGGTAGAGGGACAGTAAAATATCGGACATGCCGCGCTCCAAACCTCTAAGCCCTTCTCTATAAATAAATTAGAAATATAGAAAAGGATGATGATGACGTAGGGAGCCCGAAATCTGGGGATGCTTGGGTTATCCCACGAACCAATCACAGGACCGGAAATCGATATTACATATCCACATGTTCAGCAAGATAATCTTAAAAAATTACCCCTATTCAGGATGTAAAGTGGATTTAAGGCCCCATCTGGCCTTGTGGGCATCGCCGGGATAGGTTCGAATATATCACACTCCCCCACAGTGCTTGTTTTATACAACCCACACAGGGATTACTTTTCGCAAACTCTCTGGCATATGCCAATCTCTTGGACAAATGGCCCGGTGCGGGCATAACCGTCTTATTCGCACAGGAGCGTGCCCCACCTACCCTATAGGTTATCCACATGACTGCCCCCGTCCTTCTGGCATCCCAGTCTGAAATCCGCGCAACTTTGCTCCGAAATGCCGGGGTGCGCTTTGAGGCGATTGCCGCACGGGTGGATGAGGATGCAATCCGCATGGCCCTTGTTGCCGAGGGTGCGCCACCGCGCGACATTGCCGACACGCTGGCCGAAATGAAAGCCCGCAAGCTCAGCGACAAACGCCCCGACGCTTTGGTTATCGGAGCGGATCAGGTGCTGGACCTTGATGGCCGTCTTCTCAGCAAGCCCGATAGCGCCGATGAAGCAAAGGCGCAGCTTCAGTTTATGCGCGGCAAGACGCATCGCCTGCTTACGGCGGCCGTTGTTTATGAGGCGGGCAAGCCGCTATGGCGGCATGTGGGCACCGTCCGGATGCAGATGCGTGATGTCTCGGACGCCTATATCGACGGATATGTCACGCGAAACTGGGATAGCATATGCCACGCGGTTGGCGCATATAAGTTGGAGGAAGAGGGGGCGCGGCTCTTTTCCAGTGTGGCCGGGGATTACTTCCATGTGCTCGGTCTGCCGCTCCTGGAGCTGCTCTCCTATCTTAGCTTGCGTGGAGACATTGAGACATGAGCTTAAACCCAATCCCACTCGCTGGTGTGATCGGACATCCGATTGCACATTCCAAATCGCCGCAAATCCATGGGCATTGGCTAAAAACCATGGGGCTGGCGGGGCATTACGTGCCGATGGATGTGCCGCCGGATGATCTGGAGACTGTTTTACGCAACCTGCCCAAAGCCGGGTTTGTGGGGGCAAATATCACCATTCCGCACAAAGAGAAGGTCATAGAGATCGCTGATCTGGTGACGGACCGGGCCATACTCATTGGCGCGGCCAATACGTTGATTTTTCGCAAAGATGGCAAGATCCACGCGGATAACACCGATGGCTATGGCTTTGTGAAGAACCTGCAAAGCGCCGGGATCGGATGGAATCCCAGCGCCGGGCCTGCGGCAATGCTGGGTGCAGGAGGGGCTGCGCGCGCTGTGGTGGCCGCACTTTTGGACGCCGGCGTGCCCGAAATTCTCATTTCCAACCGGACCCGCTTGCGCGCCGAGGCGCTTCAGCAAGAATTTGGCAAGCGTTTGCGCGTGTTTGATTGGGTTCAGGCCGGGAATATGATGGATTATGCAGCCACGGTGGTGAACACCACGTCACTGGGGATGTTGGGGAAGCCGCCTCTACGGGTGCCGCTTGATGGGCTCCAAAAAGGGGCGGTGGTGACGGATCTGGTCTATGCGCCGCTCAAGACGAACCTTTTGTTGACGGCTGAGGAAATGGGATGCCGCACGGTTGATGGGCTTGGCATGTTGCTTCATCAGGCCGTGCCGGGGTTTGAGCGGTGGTTCGGCCAGCGCCCCACAGTGGATAGCGCCACGCGGGCGGCGGCGCTCAGATGACATTTCGGCTCGGGCTGACGGGCTCCATCGGAATGGGCAAGTCCACTACGGCCACGCTCTTTGCCGAAGCCGGGTGCCCGGTATGGGACGCAGATGCGGCGGTCCACCGCCTCTACGCCCCCGGTGGCGCGGCAGTGGCGTCGATTCAGGCCGCATTCCCCGAAGCAGTCCAGGACGGCGCGGTGTCGCGCGACGCGTTGAAGGCTATCCTCGCCAAGACACCCGAGGCGCTGGAGCGGATCGAGCGGATTGTGCACCCTCTCGTTGCCCAAGACCGAGTGCAATTCTTGCGTAGCACAGATGCGGATATCGTGGTTCTGGATATCCCCCTGCTTTATGAAACACGTGGTGAGAAACATATGAACGCAGTCGTTGTGGTGACCGCCCCCAAAGAGGTGCAGCGCGCCCGTGTTTTGCAACGTGGCACCATGACAGAGGCGCAACTGGACGCGATCCTCGCCAAGCAGATGCCCGATGCCGAAAAACGCAGCCTGGCCGATTATGTGATTACCACAGATACGGTTGAACACGCCCGCGCGCAGGTCCAAGATATCCTCTCAGCCATCAGGGAAAGTCGCCATGCGTGAGATTGTTCTGGATACCGAAACCACCGGGTTTGAGCCGGACCAAGGTGACCGAATCGTGGAGATCGGAGCAGTCGAGCTGGAAAACCACATGCCAACGGGCCGCACCTATCACCAATATATCAACCCCGAACGCGCCATGCCGGACGAGGCGTTTCAGGTGCACGGGCTTGGCGATGATTTTCTGCGCGACAAGCCGGTTTTCGCCAGGATTGCCCGTGATTTTCTGGAGTTCGTTGGTACGTCGACGATGGTGATCCATAACGCCTCGTTCGACATGAAATTCATCAATGCCGAGCTGGGCTGGCTCAAACTGCCTGCGCTGCCGATGGATCAGGCGGTTGATACGTTGATGATCGCGCGCAAGAAATTCCCAGGTTCGCCTGCGTCGCTTGACGCGCTCTGCCGACGGTTCAACATCGACAACACGGCCCGCACGCTCCACGGTGCGCTTCTCGATTCCGAAATCCTCGCCGAGGTGTATCTTGAGTTGATCGGCGGACGGCAGCCGGATTTCGGTTTGAGCACTCAAAACACCCAAGGCTCGGAAACTGCGCAATCGCCGACATGGCGCGCAGGGCCACGGCCCAAAAAGCTTGCGCCCCGGATAACCGGGGCGGAAGAAAAGGCGCATGCGGCCTTTGTGGATGGCATGGGCGATAGCGCCATGTGGCGTAGGCTTGGTTATACGATCGGCTGATCGCCCTTGGCCATTTCGGCCTGCCTGCGCATGATTTCCTGCCGGTAGATACCGACGAAATCGATGTTTTCCAGGTTGAGCGGCGGAAAGCCCCCATCGCGCGTCACGTCCGACACGATCCGGCGGAAGAATGGAAAGAGCATCCGCGGGCACTCGATCATCAAGAACGGGTGCAGCTGATCCTCGGGGACGTTATCCACCTGAAAAACGCCTGCATATTCAAGTTCGAGCATGAACAGCATGTCTTCAGTGCCCTTGTTCTTGGACTGAATCGTGCTTTTGATGATCACCTCATATTGGTTCTCAGCGCTGCGCTTTTTCGCGTCCATGTTGACGTTAACCGTCACATCGGGCTGCACCTCGCCGCCGATTCCTTTTTGGGCCAGCACGTTCTCGAATGAAAGATCGCGCACGAATTGCGTCAGGATCTGCATCTTCACTTGGGGTGCTTGCTCTTTGGGGGCAGCGCCGTTCCCGGCCTGTGCCGCGCCTTTGTCCTCGTCTGCCATGATCGTCTCCTGCTGAATGTGGTGCTGTAAAACTCGCTGGCCCATCTATCGCGTTTCAGGACCAGCCTCAATGCTTTGTCCAACCCGAGTCCCCGGATGGGGCGTCCCTATCCGGAGTCACGTCCTCAAAATCGCCCTCAATCGTGCCGGGCCCCGCCGGAGGGCGTCTCCTGTGAGGGTCCGCCTGAAAGCCCTGCACATTGATCCGCTTTCGCAGATAGAGGAAGGCGGCCCGCCGAAAGGGCGGCGTCAAGAGGGCAAACCCCACCGCATCGGTAAAAAACCCTGGCGTCAAAAGCAAAACCCCCGCGACAAGGATCATCGCCCCATGGACCAGCGGCTCCGTGGGGTCGCGCAGCTCCGAAAAAGACTCCCGCAGCGCCAATATAGCCATAGCCCCTTGGGTTTTCACAAGCCATGTCCCGATCAGCGCTGTCACCAGAACGATTGCCAGCGTTGGCCATAACCCAAGCCACCCGCCCACCTGAATAAACAAGCCGATTTCAATGAGCGGGACCGCAATAAAGGCCAAGAGAAGCCACATAGCCGCATATCCTTCTGTTTTGAGGGGCCAAGGTGGACTTGGACCTCATGCTCACCTACATAAGGTCGGAACGCGGAGCTTTCCAAGTCTTGCCCAGAATGAGGTGACCATGAACACGGCCATTATACAGCTTCTTGTCCTTGCCGGCATCGCTGTTTTCCTGATCTTGCGCCTGCGCAGCGTGCTTGGCGCCCGCGAAGGCTTCGAGGCGCCCCCCGCGCCGATTGAAGGCGCATCTTCGCGCCGTAATCCCGGCTTTGAAGTGATCGAGGGCGGCCCCGATCATGATATCATCGACCACGTCCCAGAAGACAGCGAAGCCGCTGCGGCACTGGCCGAGATGAAGCGCGCCGAGCCGTCTTTTGCGGTTGGTGAATTCTTGTCAGGTGCACGCGGTGCCTATGAGATGATCCTGATGGGCTTTGAGAATGGTGATATGGAACAGATTCGCCCGTTGCTTGGCGAAGATGTTGCCGAGACCTTCGATGATGTTATCAAAATGCGCAAAGATCAGGGCCTGACCATCGAGGCAGAGTTCCTTGGTGTGCGCGAAGTGACCCTGCATGATGCGACCTTTGTTACCGAGACAGGCGAAGCGAATGTCATCGTGAAATTCGTGGGCGAGCTGACAACGGCTGTCTACAACGCCAAGGGCGACCTTGTCGAAGGCGAGGCAGGCAAGTCCAAGCGTCAGAAAGACATCTGGACGTTTGAGCGCATGATGGGGTCCGATGATCCCAACTGGCGTCTCGTCGCTACGGGCGAATGATCCGGGCGACTCTGACCGCCCTTATATTGGCGCTGCCCTTTGCGGGCGGCGCCGTCGCGTCCGAGACCACCTATGAAATCCTGAGCTTTTCCGACCTTGATGGGTGGGAAGAGGATGATCACTCCCAAGCGCTGACGGCGTTTTTGGAAACGTGCCCGGATATGCGCGATCCTGACTGGCTATCGCTGTGTGCATTGGCCCAGCAGGGACCGGACGCGAAGGGATTTTTCCAGCTTTTCTTCCGCCCCATCATGATCACAGATGGCAGGCCCGCGCTTTTCACCGGGTATTTTGAGCCCGAGCTGACCGGCTCCCTGCAACCCTCCGCCCGCTATCGCTATCCGCTTTACCGCGAGCCGCCCGAGGCCAAGCAGATCAATCCATGGCTCACCCGCCGCGAGATCGAGACCGGGGACGCCATGCGTGGCCGGGGGCTTGAGATCGTCTGGGTGGATGATCCGGTCGAGAAGTTTTTCCTGCAAATTCAGGGCTCGGGCCGCGTGCGCCTGCCCGATGGTCAGATGATTCGCGTAGGTTTCGGTGGCTCAAACGGTCATAATTATCGCTCGGTCGGTGCAGAATTGGTGCGGCGCGGTGTGTATCAGCCCCATCAGGTGAGCGCGCAAGTGATCCAGAACTGGGTCCGGCGCAACCCGGTCGAAGGCGCGGCACTTTTGCAAACCAACGATTCGTATGTCTTTTTCCGCCGTGTCGATCAGGTGCCAGCGGAAAAGGGGCCTTTGGGTGCGATGAACCGCTCGATCACCACGGGACGCTCAATCGCGGTGGACCCCGCCTTTGTCACGCTGGGCGCGCCGGTCTGGGTGGAGAAGGGTGGCAACGGGCCGATCCGGCGGTTGATGATCGCGCAAGATACAGGCTCGGCCATCAAGGGCGCGCAGCGCGGTGACCTCTTCATGGGCACCGGGGATCAGGCGGGGCGCATTGCAGGCCGTTTGCGTGATCCGGGCCGGATGGTGGTCTTGATGCCGATTCAGCGGGCCTATGCGCTAGCGCCCGAGGCGCTGAAATGAGCCGTCGCCGGGTGCGGCCAGAGGAGCTGGACCTCTGGAAACAGGTTGCGCGCACCGCAGAGCCCTTGATGCCCCGCGCGGTCAAGGAAATGCCGGCCGAGAGCTTCACACCCAAATCCCAGCCTGCTGCGCTTGCACCCAAAAAGCCCCTGCCATTGCCCAATTTCAAAGTGGGCGAGCGTGCGAAAAGCCGCGACACCCTCCCCGGCCTTACTGACTATCACACCCCTGCCCCACCCACGATGGACCGCAAGGCGTTCGGCAAGCTCAAGCGCGGCAAGATGCAGCCGGAGGCGCGGATCGATCTGCACGGCATGACCGTGGACTGCGCGCATAATGCGCTGAGCGGCTTCGTCATGCGCACGCACGGGCAGGGCAAGCGCCTGATCCTCGTGATCACGGGCAAGGGCAAACGGGCCGATGATAGCGGACCGATCCCCGTGCGGCAGGGCGTGTTGCGCCATAACGTGCCCCATTGGCTCAGCATGCCGCCGCTGTCCCAGATGGTGATGCAGGTGAGCGAGGCGCATGGCAAACATGGCGGCGGTGGCGCCCATTACGTCTATCTACGCCGCCCGCGATAGGTGTGGCGCCGCGCGCCGGATGCCGATGGTCATCATCAGGGTTGAGAACACGAAAAACCCCGCCACGGCCATGTATTGCGCCTCGATCCCCACGCCCATGTCGATGCCCAGCCCGGTGATCCCCGGCCCGATGGCCGATCCAAGCACCATCACTGCTGCCGCCATGGCCTTGATCGAGCCAATATGCCGCGTGCCGTAAAATTCGGCCCAGAAGGCGGCGGGCAAGGTCGTGTTCACCCCGGTGTTGAGGCCCAGAAAGAGAAATCCAACTGTGAGCCCCACAGGCGTCTCGGCGAGGGCGAAAGCGAGAAAAGCCACCACCATCGGAAGCTGCATGAACGGAATGAGCCGCGCCGTGCCCCATTTATCCAAAGCCCAGCCGCTCAGCACCATCGCGGCGATGCTGACCCCGGTGTAGAACGGAAAAAAGGCCACAAGCTCGATATGGCTCACGGATTTCACCTCGGCAAAATGCACCTGATGAAAGAAAAAGGCGGTGTTGAAGGCCGAGGGACCGAGAAGCGCGGGGATCATGAACCAGAACAGCCAATGGCGCAGTGTCTCGTTGCGGGTCCAGTGGCGCAGGTCCATCCCAAAAGCCTGATTGGAGCCAGCAAGCGATTGCGGCGTCCGTTCCTCTCGTAGCAACAGCATCAAAAGCGGGATTCCGAGGGCCGCAATCACGCCCGCAACACCCCACAAGATGCGCCAGTCGATTGTGATCATCAGCGTGACGAAAATCAGCGGCAAAAGCGCCTCGCCTGCCGCAAAGCCCAGAGTGGCCACAGAAAGTGCCCGCCCCCGTGTGGCGATGAACCAGCGTGACATGGCAACGACGGCGATATGGCTGGTCATGCCCTGACCCGTGAAGCGCAGCGCAAAGATCACCAGCGGCAAGAGCCACCAGACCGGGTTGAGAGCCATGAAAAGACAGGCCCCCAGAAGCATCGCAAGGATGATCGCGCCGAGACCCCGCACGCGAAAGCGATCTGTGAGGCCCCCGGCCCAGACCATCACGATGGCCGAGGCCGTGGTGCCGAGCGCGTAGATACCGCCCCATTGCCCGTGGCTGAGGCCAAACCCCTCGCGGATTTCGCCCGCGAAGATGGAGATGAAGAAGGTCTGCCCAAAGCTGCTGAGGAATGTCAGAAGAACCCCGGCAGAGAGCCAGCGCGCATTGTCGCGAAGAAAGCGGAGCGTGTTCATCGCTCTTTGGTGGCGCGAAACCCCGCTGAAGGGAAGGGGCAAAAACGCGCGCGATCCAGCGGAGCGCCTATGGCGCACAGGGCTTGATTTGCGCTCAGGGCCGCGCGGGCCATGGCGCTATTCGCAGCTGTCTGGCGCAAAAATCAGAGCACGTAGCGGCTCAGATCCGTCGATCTGGCCAGCTCACCGAGGTTTTTGTCCACAAAATCCGCGTCCACTGTGACCGACTGGCCCGCGCGGTCGGGGGCGTGAAAGCTCAACTCCTCGAACACGCGCTCCATCACAGTATAAAGACGGCGCGCGCCAATATTTTCGACCGATTGGTTCACCTCCGCCGCGATCTTGGCGAGGGCTTTGATACCGTCCTCGGTAAAACCCACCGTGACTTCTTCTGTCCCCATCAGGGCGGTGTATTGCAGAGTCAGGGCGTTGTCCGTCTCGGTCAGGATGCGCACGAAATCCTCCTCGGTGAGGGGACGCAGCTCTACCCGTATCGGCAGGCGGCCCTGCAATTCGGGCAGCAGGTCCGAAGGCTTGGCGATGTGGAACGCGCCCGAGGCGATGAAGAGGATATGGTCGGTTTTGACCGCGCCATGCTTGGTGCTGACCGATGTGCCTTCGATCAGGGGCAAAAGATCGCGCTGTACGCCTTCGCGGCTCACATCGCCGCCGCGTGCATCCTGCCGCGCGCAGACCTTGTCGATCTCATCGAGAAAAACGATGCCGTTCTGCTCCACCGCCTCCAAAGCGGCGCGGGTGACCGTTTCGTCGTCCAGAAGCTTGTCCGCCTCCTCCCCGATGAGCACCTCATAACTCTCGGAGACCTTCATTTTGCGCCGCACGGTGCGCCCACCGAAAGCTTTGCCAAAAATATCGCCAAGGTTCATCATGCCCATCTGCCCGCCCGGCTGACCCGGGATGTCCATGCCGCCCATCGGGTTTGACGTATCGGCGACATCAAGCTCGATGACCGTATCATCCAACTCGCCGTTTTTCAGCTTTTTGCGGAAAAGATCGCGGGTGCCCTCGCGTGCATCCTCGCCCGCGATGGCGGTGATCACGCGCTCTTCTGCGGCGGTGTGGGCGGCGGCCTTGACGTCCTCGCGCATCTGGTCCCGGATCATGGCGATGGCGCTGTCCACCAGATCGCGGATGATCTGCTCCACATCGCGGCCAACGTAACCCACTTCGGTGAATTTCGTGGCCTCCACCTTGATGAAGGGCGCGCGGGCCAGTTTGGCGAGGCGGCGGGAGATTTCGGTCTTGCCCACGCCGGTGGGCCCAATCATCAGGATGTTCTTCGGGTAGACCTCATCGCGCAGATCATCGCTGAGCTGCTTGCGCCGCCAGCGGTTGCGCAGGGCGACGGCGACGGCGCGTTTTGCGTCGCTCTGGCCGATGATGAAACGATCCAGCTTGGAGACGATCTCGCGGGGGGTCAGGTCAGACATTTTGGGCTCCGTTGCGCAGTGTTAGGGTCGAATTCAGGTCCTGGCCGTGATCTCTTCGACCGTGAGCTTGCCATTGGTGTAGACGCAGATATCGGCAGCGATGGCCATGGCGGCGCGGGCCACCTCTTCGGCGTTGCGATCCGTTTCCATCAGGCCGCGCGCAGCGGCGAGCGCATAATTCCCGCCCGACCCAATGGCGGCTACATCATGCTCGGGCTCCAGAACGTCACCCGCGCCCGTGATCACGAAAAGCTCCGTGCCATCGGTCACGATCAGCATCGCCTCAAGCTTTTGAAGGTATTTATCCGTGCGCCAGTCCTTGGCGAGATCGACACTCGCGCGCTGCAATTGTCCGGGCGTGGCCTCAAGCTTGGCCTCCAGCCGCTCCAGTAGGGTGAACGCATCGGCGGTGGACCCCGCAAAGCCGGCCACGACGTCAAACCCACCGGGGCTGAGGCGGCGAACCTTGCGCGCGGTGCCTTTGATGACCGTTTGGCCAAGGCTCACCTGACCGTCGCCTGCGACCACAACGCGTCCGCCTTTGCGCACGCCGATGATGGTGGTCCCGTGCCATCCGGGGAAGCTTGCTTGATCCATCACGTTCTCCTCGCTCTTGGCTCATATATGCGGTCGAGGGGGGTCGAGCGCAACCAGATGTAAAAAGGGCGCCCCGAGGGACGCCCTGTATTTTCTGCCACTGAGACGGCTCAGAGCGCGTCTTCGATCCAGCTTTGCAGCGCTGCCTTTGGGGCCGCGCCTGAGCGGTTCGACACCACTTCGCCGTTCTTGAAGATGAAAAGCGCGGGAATGCCGCGCACGCCCATGGCGACGGCGGAGTTCGGGTTGCTGTCCACGTCGATCTTGGCGATTTTCACCTTGCCGCCCATCTCCGCCGAAAGCTCTTCCAGAGCTGGGCCGATCTGTTTGCAGGGGCCGCACCACTCGGCCCAGAAATCCACCACAACAGGGATATCGGAATTCTTCACTTCGGCGTCGAAAGTCTCGTCGGTGACGGCAACGGTGGCCATGATATTCACTCCTCAAGGGGTTCGTGTTTCAAGGGCCGAACCTAGGTAGGGCGCGCACGAAGGTCAAGATATCTGGGTGCGGCTCAGGGCATCTGTCACAAGATCGTGTGGCAGCACCATCAGATCGGCGGCGCGAGTCCACAAGATCGCCGTTTCGATTCCGTGGCTTGGGTAGATCTGCGCGAGTGCTGCGGCATAGGCCCCCATCTGCCGCAAAATCCCCTCGGGACAGGTCTCTGGCGAATTGGGCACCTCGGCGTTGGTTTTGAAATCGACGATTCGGATCGTGGTGTCGGTGATGATGAGGCGGTCGATGATGCCGTGCAGCCGCCCTTGGGGTAGGGGTGCCGTCACTGCGACCTCGGCCAATGTGCCAAGCGCAAAAAGGGGTGCGAGGGCTGGGGATTTCAGAACGCGGACGGCCTCCTCCATAAGGCCCCGCAGGTCTGAGGTGTTGGCCGCGTCAGGGCCGCGCAGGAAAAGGCGCTGGGCGATGTCGGGCCAATCCGCCTCGGGCTCGGTCGGCAGAACTTCCAAGAGCAGGTGGATCTGTCGCCCGCGCCGTTTGGCCGCGTCTTCGTCCAGTCCCGCGTCGCCGGGAAGCGCCTTGGCCCCGCCAAGCTCGGACGGGGTGATCGCATCCGGCGAGGTGGGAGGCAGGGTGGCGGGTTGGCTGAAACAGGCGGGAAGGGTCTGGGGCGGTTTGGGCGGTTCGGAGGGCGCACTGCGCGCTGTTTGCGTCCAATCTCCATGTTCCACGCGCAAGCCCTCGGCCCCGTCAAAGATCATGGGCACGGCCCCCGCACGCTGCGCACCCGCCTCGATCTTCTCGAACCAGCCCGCACCGCTGCCCTTTTGCGGCTTCACGCAGGCCGCGATCAGCCATGTCTCTGCCCGTGTCATAGCCACATAAAGAAGCCGGTCTTCCTCCGCCTCCTCGCGCGCCCTCTCTTCGTTCAAAACATCTGAAAGGGCGTCAGGAACTTGCTGCGCGCGCGGTCGCCAGAGTGGAATATCCCCACCGCTCAGAATCTGCCCGCGCCGTTTTTGCACCCGCTCCGCCGTGTCAGGCAGGATAACGATGGGCGCCTCCAGCCCCTTGGCGCCATGCACGGTCATCACGCGGATGCGGTCCCCGGCGCTGTCCATCTGGCGCTTGATCGTCAGATCGTCGGTCTCCATCCATGTCAGGAATCCTGTCAGGCTATCGACCGAGCGCCGCTCATAGGCCAGCGCCTGCGACAGGAGCGCGTCAATGCCATCCTCCGCCTCGCTCCCCAACCGCCCGAGCAGTTTGCGCCGCCCGTCATGGCGCGTGAGGATGCGCTCGATCAGCTCGTAAGGCCTGAGGAAATCCGCTTGCCCCAGAAGGTCGCGCAACACGCGCAGCGTGTCGGGGAACTCCGACGCCCGGTCACGGAGAGCGGGCCAAAGGAATTTCTGCGTGCGGCTGTGGGCCAGATCATAGAGCGCCGCCTCGTCCCAGCCGAAAAGCGGGGAGCGCAGCGCCGTGCCCAGCGACAGATCATCCTCCGGCGTAGCCAGAAAGCTCAAAAGGGCGGCCAGATCCTTGACCGCCAATTCCCCGGCAACCTTGAGCCGGTCAGCCCCCGCGATGGGCAGGTCGGCGGCCTTGCAAGCGCGAATGATCTCATGAAAAATCTCGGACCGGCGCTGTACGAGGATCAGGAAATCGCCAGGTCGCACGGGGCGCATCGACCCGTTGCCGTCTGGAATGGGCTGCGCGCCCGCGATCATGGATTGGATGGTCTCCGCCACCCGCTCGGCCAGAAGAACAGCGGGATCATTGGGCGATGTCACATCCACGGGCGCGTGCCAAGGCGGATCGTCCTCCACCTCTGCGGGCTCGGCAACGGGCCAGATATCGACCCGTCCGGGCAGATCGGATTTGAACGCCATGTGCCTCTGATCCCGCGCAAAACCGCTATCCTCGCGCCCCTCAAAGGTGGCATCGACGACGCTCAGGATCGCTGCGGAAGAGCGGAACGAATGCTCAAGCTGCTGGCTTTGCAGCGGCGTGCCCGCGTTTTCCAGCCGCTCGGCGAAGTCGCGCTGCATGCGATCAAACTCGCGTGGGTCTGCGCCTTGGAACGAATAGATGGACTGCTTTTTGTCGCCCACGACGAAGATCGTGCGGGCCACGTCCCGCGCGCCCTGCCCGCTGGTGAATTCCTGCGCCAGACGGTCAATCACCTGCCACTGGGCCGGGCTGGTATCTTGCGCCTCGTCCACGAGGATATGATCAATCCCGCCATCAAGACGATAGAGCACCCAAGCCGCCACATCCGACCGTGTCAAAAGGGCCTTCGCGCGCAGGATCAGATCGTCGAAATCGAGCCAGCCATGGGCCTCTTTGGCTGCCGCATAGGCGGGTAGAAACACTTGGGCAAACCGGTGCAGCGCTTTGGTCTGCGCCAGTGCCTTGAGCGCCAGCCGCTTGGGCCGCGCGGCCTCGACCCGTAGGATCAGGGCGTTGAGCGCGGCCAGCAGGTCAGGAATTTTTTCGCGCGTAGGTTTGCTTGGGAAGGCGTCGATTTTGCCAGTAAAGGGCTCCTTGGCCCCCGCACCCGTCAGCAGATCGCGCTCCAAAATAGGTAGGGCGGCCAGGCCGGGTGCAGCGATTTTGGAAAGCCGTTCGCCTGCCTCCTGATCCCTGACGCCGCCACCTTTCAGATAGGTGCAAAGCTCAGCGATCATTGCCATCTCGCCGCCCAGAAACACTTCGCTCAGAAGCCGCGCCTCGGTCATGTCCGGCGCTAGCCCCACAGCCCGCGCCAGCCCCGCATCCGTGCGGGGCCGCTCGAAATCAGGTGCGCGGCTTGCGATGTCGCGGGTCAGATCGTCTAATGTCTCGCCGGTGTAGATTTCGGCCAGATCATAGAGCACGCCAGCGCTGGGCCCGGCAGCAATCTGCTCGATGATCTCGGCGCGCAGAAGGGTGGAGGTCCGCTCCTCCATCTCGACAAAATGGGGGCTTACGCCCGCCTCAAGCGGGAACCGCCGCAGGAGTGCCGCACAAAACGAGTGGATCGTCTGAATTTTCAGCCCGCCCGGCGCTTCGATCGCGCGGGCAAAGAGCCTGCGCGCGGCCCGCAATGCAGCAGCGTCCAGGGCAGTCTCGACGCCAAGCGCGCGAAGTTCGTCACGCAGCGCCGCATCACCGAGCATCGCCCACGCACCCAGCCGCGCAAAAAGGCGGTTCTGCATCTCGCTGGCGGCGGCCTTGGTGTAGGTCAGACACAGCACGTTTTGCGGCTGCACCTGATCCAGCAAGAGCCGCGCCACCCGGTCGGTCAGCACCTTGGTCTTGCCGGACCCAGCATTGGCCGCGAGCCACGTGGAGCGGTCCGGGTGGGCGGCGTCGATCTGACGCTGGGTGGCTGTGTCGGGGGTGGTCATAGCGGCACTTTCACTGGCGCATCGGTGATATCCCACTCGCCGAACCGCGACAGGCCATCGTAATCGCTGATGTCCTTTTTGGACTTGAGCGCGCGTCTCGCGGTGTAACCAAGCCTGATATCACGGTAGGCGGTGATTAACTCGCGCAGCTCGGCCCATGTTTGCGCGGGCGGCACATCCTTCAGTGGCGCGGGCGTTTCTGTCGGTGTGCTCCCCAGCCCGATGTAAAGCGCCCGGTCCACCTTGGCGGGGGCAAGCGTGCCAAAACCACTGGCCTCTGCAATGGCGGCCTCCAGGAGAAGCTGTTTGTCGAAAACCTCCTGCTCCTTCTTGCTGGGCGGTGTGCCGGTCTTGTAGTCAAAAATATGCAGGCACCCATTGGCGTCGAGGTCGATCCGGTCCGCATTGGCCACGAGGGTGAAGCCCAGATCAGCCATCTCGGCGGCCCCTTTGGCCTCAAACTCGGCAGGGGTGGCGAGCGCGCGGCGAGCCTCCTCTTTCTCAATAAACCACTCGGCGACGCGCGCCAGCCGCGCGAGCCACATCGCGCGCGCTTCGGCCCATGGCACATGTGCCTCTAACATCACGCGGGCTTTGGCGATCAGGGCCTCAGGGGTAAGTTGGGCCGGCTCAGAGACAGAGTCTCGAATGAAGTCCTCCAGAACCTTGTGCAGAACGATTCCCCGCAACAGCGCATCCGGCGCCTGCATCAGCGGGTTGAGCGGGCGCAGGCGCAGCGTGTGTTTGGCGTAGATCGCGTAAGGGTCACGGATGAGGCGCTTGATCTCGGTCACGCTCAGGCGGTTTGGCCGCGCCACAAGGGGCGGGCAGGGGGCGGGGCGCAGGGCGGGCGGCATCTGCTTGGGGGCTTCCAGAAGTGCCGCCTTCTCCAGCCATGCCGTTCCCCGCGCGCGCATTTGGTCGAGCGCCCGCTTGCCGCCCCGGTCAGGCAGGCCGTCGAGAAGGTTCTGAAGCCGGTTGACCCAGCGCGACACCACTGTCTCCGCCTCATCCGACCGGATGGAGCGCGTGATCCACACCTCCCGTGCGCAGGCCGCTTGTTGAAAATCATGCGCGGCGAGGCCAATGCGCCGTTCGGGCAGCAAAAGCCCGGCGCGGTGGCGAAGCTCGCGGTTCAACCATGGATCGGGGTTTGGCGCGGCAGGCCATGTGCCCTCGTTCAGCCCTGCGAGGATCAGGAGATCGGCCCCCTGCACCCGCGCCTCCAGCGTGCCCCAGATCAGGATGTCGGGATGCGCACCTTCCGTGCCGCGTGCCTCGCCCTTGGCCAAAAGGGCGGCGACGAGCGTGCCGTAATCTGCAGCGGTCATCATGCCGCCATGTGTGGCCTCGGCGCTCAGGTCATCCATAACCGCGCGCGTTTTGCGGCCCGCATCCTTGGCCCAAAGCTCCGCCGCGTCCATGCTCGCGCTGCCCGCCGCAATCGCCTCGGCCCGTGCGATATGGGTGTCAATCTGCCAAGTTAGAGACTCTTCCGCCTCAATCTCTTGTCCGCAGAACGTGGTGGCGATCCAAGCGGCCCAGCGTTCAGCCATCTTATGCTTTTCGCCAGCGGCCCATGTGATCAGATCATCTGCCTCAGGGTAAGGAGGGCCGTGCCGTCTGTGGTGAAGCTCAAGCGCGCGGGTGAGCAGAAGGTGCTCGCCCCGATCCGCGCCCGTATGGGTGAGCGGATGTTTCAGCAACGTCAGCAAATCGGCCGCCGTCAGCCGCGTGCGACCGAGCTCCGCCACATGGCGCAGGAAACGGCCGGGCGGGGAGAGATGCAGAGGCGTGCCCGCGCTATCATCCGGGATGATGCCCCAGCGGTCCAGCGCGGCAGAGACCTGACGTGTCAGGCCGCGATCCGGGGTGATCAACGCGGCGGTCGTGCCGTCCTCGGCCGCCTGGCGCAGGCGCATCGCGATGGCCACGGCCTCGGCCCGTTGACTTGGGGCCTCCAGAAGGGTCACGCCCTCCATCGCCAACTCCAGATCGGGCAGGTTCGGCCCCTCGCTCAGCCACTGGTCGGTGATTGGCGCGGGCCGCAGGGCGAGGGAGAGGACCTTGGCGCGGGCAGCGCTCGGTGCGGGTGTTGGCGTCCAGTCAGCCACCTGCGTGATCCCCAACGCAGCTCGCAGCTGCGCAAAGCGATATTGCGGATGATCCTCCGAGAGCATCGCATCGCCCAAAGAGCCCCAGACATCGTCTGGCATATCGAAATCGTAGCCCGGCAGAATCACCGCTCCTTGCGGCAATTGTGCTACTGCCTGCATCAAAAGCTGCGTGGCGCCCCGTGACCCGGTGGAGCCTGCGAGGATCAACGGGTGCTCGGGCGGTGCGCTCTGCCATGCGGCGACGCGTTCTTCGATCACGCGGCGCTGGCGGGCCTCATGCCCGGGCGCGTCTTTGGCGGCGCTGAAATGTTGCACGATGGCCAGAAAGGCGCGAATGCGCTCCCAATGGCCCGACTGGTCGGAGATATCGAGGCGGTCAAGCGCCGAAGGCTCCACCCCCTCGCCCTGCATTTCGTCCATCAGTGCCGCGAGGCTATCAGCCAGATCGTAGAGTGCCGCGCGGGGCGCGAGGCCCGGCTGGTTGTCGAGAAGGCGCGCGATCAGCTGGATCAACTCAAGCTGTTGGCGCAGGGCGGGCACGGGGGGTGGAATATGAGCGGCGCCCCATTCCGTGCCCAGATCGGACAGAAGGCGGATACGCGGCAAAAGACGCGGCGGGCCTGCATCGAAAAGCGCCCGTATGCGCCGTGCCATCCGGCGGGTGTTCACGATCAGCTCGATCCTTGCCCAAGCCTCAGGCGGCTGCCCTTTGAGGCGCGCCTCAAGTCCCGCGATAAGCTCCTTCGGGAAATCCGCGCCCGGAGGCAGGCCATACACGCGGGGGGCGACGCTTGGGTCAAACATGGCGCGCCAACATATCTTCGGCCAGCGCGATGCCGCCGGGATGGCCCACATCGCACCAGGCGCCAGGATAGGTGCAGCCATGGAGCGCGCCGCGCTTGAGCAAAATGTCCCAGACGACGTTCATGGAAAAGATCCGGTCCGGGATGTCGTTCAGCACCTCGGGTCGGATAAGTTGCGCACCTGAGTAGACGAGGCCCGGCCCACGGCTGAGTTGCCCCTCTGAGAGGGTGAAATCCCCGGCACCCGCATGGCCGATCGCCTGCGAGGGGGGCAGGCAGAGCAAAAGCGCATCCATCTGCGGCTCCCACAGCTCGGCCAGCAGGGTCAGGGGGTTCGGCCCGGCCCAGACCGCATCGGTGTTGAGGGTAAAGACCGGTCCCGCCCCAAAGCTGGCGCGAGCCGCCTTGAGCCCACCGCCGGTGTCCAAAATGTCAGGCTGCTCATTGAGAATCTCAATGTCCTGCCCCACCAGATGGGCCGCGATCTGCGTGGCCTTGTAATGGGCGTTGACGACGATCTTGGGTGGTTTGGCGGCCCGCGCCAGGTCCAGCGCATGGTCCAGAAGCGCCCGCCCTGCCACCTTGATCAGCGGCTTGGGGCGGTCCACCGTGAGCGCGCCCATACGAGTGCCGTAACCCGCGGCAAACAGCATCACGGGGTAGGGCATGTGCCGCTCCGCGATGTTATGCTTGCGAGGAAATCGGGTGTAGGCTCGGGCAGGTGTTCCGTGATCGGTGGGCGCAAGTCGGCCAGTGCAGGATGGGCCAGATCACGCTGAAGCAAGGCCCAGACGCGGGGGATGAGACCCGCGTAATGCGCTTTGCCATCGCGCAGGCAAAGTCGGGCGAACACGCCGATGATGCGCAGGTTTCTCTGTGCGCCGAGCACGTGGTAAGCGGCATCGAACCGCTCAGGTTCCAGCCCTGTCAGCGCGAGGTAATGCGCGATCATTGCGGTCTCGGTCTCGGCGGGTACATCACGGCGTGCGTCCTGAAGGAGCGACACGAGATCATAGGCCCTGTGCCCCGCCATCGCGTCTTGAAAATCAAGCAAGCCGACGCGCGCGATGCCGGCGCGTTGGGGCAGCCAGAGGAGGTTTTCCGCATGATAATCGCGCTGAATCAGGACATCAGCCTCGGGCGCATGGTGTGCCAGAAGGTTTTGCATGACATCTCGGGCAGTTTGGCGCGCGGGACTTTGCGGCACGCCTGCATACCAATCAAAAGCGAGCGCGGCGAGGTCGGCCATCATCGCGGGGCTGTATGTGGGCAAGGTGTCCGGTGGGGGAGCGTCATGTAGATGGGCAAGTGCTGCGACAGCAGCGCCGTAGAGCACGCCCTCCTGCTCAGGCATATGCGCCAGAACGCGGGCGTAAAGATCATCGCCCAAATCTTCGAGAAGCAAGAACCCTTGCGCACGATCCTGCGCCAAAATTCGTGGCGCGCTGAGACCAACGCTGGCTAGATGCTCTGCAATGGTGATGAACGGCACAACATCTTCGCCACGTTCAGGCGGCGCGTCCATCAGAACGGCGCTTTGGCCGTCCATATGCAGCCGCAGGTAGCGCCGGTTGGAGGCATCCCCGGCGAGAGGCGCCCACTCGGCGGCGGCCCACTCGGTTTGCGCCACAAAAGCATGGGCCAGTTCGGTTCGGTCAGTCATGCGACAAGCCCCTCCAGCGCCACGTCCCATTTGGGATCGGACCAGTGCAAGCTCGCCTCCCGCGCGTCACTATCCGTGCCGTGGGCAAGGCGCATCCAGAGTGCTGTTTCCGGCGCGAGATCCCCGAGCCGGTCGGGCCATTCCACAAGGCAAATCTCCGTCTCAAACGCATCGATAAGGCCCAGTTCGAACACTTCGGCAGGCCCTGTCAGGCGGTAAAGATCAGCGTGCCAAATCTCAAGGCCCGGGCCGGGATAGGTCTGTACCAATGTGTAGGTGGGAGAGGGCACATCCTCGGGCGCAGGCAGAAGGCTCTGGATCAGGCAGCGGGCAAAATGGGTTTTTCCCGCGCCGATATCACCTTCCAGCGCGATCACATCGCCCGCGCCAAGCCGGGCGGCGAGTGCGCGTGCGAAGGCGCATGTGGCCTCGGGGCTGGGAAGGGTATGGATGCGGCGCGTGATCTTCATGAATGTGAGGTTACACGCGCACCCGCCGCCTGCAACCATCCATCGTCGCTATGCTGCGGGTGCGCGCGCCTGTGCGGGGTTCTGGACCAGCTTCTGGTTTAGAAGAATCAACATGCGCGCGCCACCCGGCAAGACCTCTATCCGCGCATCGATGCTATGGCCGGGCGCGATCTCGGTGCTCTGAAATAGGGGCGTTTCATGCGTGCGCTGGCGCAGGCCTGTTTCAACGCTGGCCCAGAGCTTTGGTGCGTCAAAGCGTGCGCCGCACACACTGAGCAGGTCTGTCACAGACATATCGGCAAAGCTGCTATCGGGGTCGATGCCCAGAAGATCGGTGGCGGCGCTGTTGCAGAACGACAGCACGTTGTTGGGGCCGATGACCATGACAGCCTCGGGCAGGGTATCGAGCGCGGATTGGCGCAGGTCAAGCTGCGCGCGATAGCGCTGGGCGAGCATGACCTCGGCCGAGATATCCTCAAAGAGAAATGCCACCGCCCCGTCCGGATGAGGCCGCCCCGTCACGCGGTAGGTCACATCATTGGGCATGGTCCACGTCTCCTGATAAAGTCCCCCTTCGGCGGCATCGATCACCTGGTTGATTTGCGCGCGCCATGACGCATAACTGCGTGGCTCGGGCATGACGTTGCGATTGCGCAGATTGTCGAAGAAACTCATCAGGTCCGGCTGTCCGCTCAGGAAGTCCACGGGGAGTGCCGTCAGATCAATCAGCGCCGGGTTGAAGAGCGCCAGCTGTCGCTTGCGATCGAACACCGCGAGGCCGATGGTCAGGTAGGCAAATGTCTTGGTCAGCGTCTGGACAAAATCCTTCTGCACCGTTTCGGCCCGCACAACCTTGGTCACATCCGTCGCGTGATGCAGCACTACCTGCGCCCGCGCAGTGGATTGGATGTCATACCAGGTCTGGTGCGTGCTGCCCTCATGGGGGACGGCAATCCGGGTGGCTGTGGTCTCGCCCGCCGGCGGCACGCGGACATGCGCCTTGAGGAAGGCCGTGTCGAAAACGCGGGCGCAGGCGGTGTTTTGCCAAAGGATCGCGCCGTCACAGGAGGTTTTCCATATCGGGTTGGGGGCCGCCTCAAACGCGTCAATCAGATCGGCGAGCTCGGCTCGGGCGCAGAGCATATCGTGTTGAGCGTCGGGGTGATCATGAGTTGGGTCGCTCAGCGTGATGCGGGTGGTGCGCCCGGAGCGTGCAAGTATGATCTCGCCACCGTCGTTTGTGCATGACGCGACCACCAAGTTCGTATCATCCCTCAGATCGTCCAGACGCGCGGGCAGGCCGTTGAACCGTGGCTCCAGCCAGGTCTTGAGCTCGAGCCATTCAAGTGCCGCCTCGGCCCCGTTTGCGCTGCCGGGCAGAATGCGTGCGCTGTGATCGAACAAAAGCTCATCCTCAAAGAGGTATACGCAACCCTCGTCCAGCACTTCGGGCGCGGTCGGTGACGGGCGCGCTTTCGGCAATATCACCCCAAGCACCCAGAGCATTGCGAAAGACGCCGCCAGCGCCAAAAGCGCCAGCGCGATCCACGACAAAACAGCCGAACCGGCCATGCGCGTTCCTTCCCATTATCCTGTCCCACCGTGAAGGGTCGTCAATAATGGTTAATACCGCGTTAACCGGGGCAGACTGTCCCAGCGGCGTTCAGGCCTTGAAGGGTTGGTTCAGGCCCAGTCCGATGTCGTTGTCGCCCGCATCTAGCGCGCTGCGCGGCCAGACCACCTCGACAAAGGCTCCGGTGCGCGCCGACAAGGCGTCATCCGTGCGAAAGGACTCTGATCCATTGGCAAAGCTAAGATCAGCGCCGGAGCGTTCCAGCAGAGTCTTTGCGATAAACAGGCCCAGACCCATGCCCTCATATTCGGGCCGTTGCGGATCGCCCCCTTTACCGCGCCGCCGCATCAGCGGATCACCGATACGTCCCAGCAAGTGCGGAGGGTATCCGCGCCCGTTATCCATGATCCGGAGGGTCACGGTGTCCTCGGTCCAGCTGCTCTCGACCCAGACCGTATCGCGCGCGAAATCCACGCCGTTCTGGATCAGGTTGCGCAGACCGTGGATCACTTCGGGGCGACGCAGGATATTGGGTTGATCAAAGATCGACCCGCCTCCCACACCGTGATCGAAATGAACGGATTTGCCGCGGCCCATATGGGGTTCCGCGGCCTCTTCGACCACCGCTGTGAGGGGGGCGCTCCGGAGGTGGATGTCGTCCTTGCCCGCCCGCCCCATGGAGCGCAGGATATCTCGGCACCGGTCCGCCTGTTCGCGGATCAAAAGAGCGTCCTCGCGTAGATCGCTGCCCTCCTCCAGCTCATCGGCAAGCTCGGAACTGGCGAGTTTGATCGTCGCCAGAGGCGTGCCAAGCTCATGCGCCGCCGCTGCGATAACCCCGCCCAGATCGGTCAGCTTTTGTTCGCGGGCCAAGGCCATTTGCGTGGCCTGAAGTGCGTCGGACATGGCGCGAATTTCTGACACGACCCAGCGTGAATACACCCCGAGAAAAACAATCGCGATGGTAATCGCCACCCAATTGCCGAAAAGGAAAATATCCGGCATCTCCAGAATGAATCCTTGATCCGTCCTGAGCGGTAGATGGAATTCCACCAGAGCTGAGACAATCGCGATCGCGGTCAGGCCCAAAAGCACCGTGGAGCGCGGGGACAGCGCCGAGGCCGAGACAATGACGGGCCCGACGATCAGCACCGAAAACGGATTGTGCAGCCCGCCCGTGAGATAGAGCATCAGCCCAAGCTGAAGCATATCGAAGAAGACCACGAGCAGATTCTCCGTCTCGCTCAGCCGCTTGTTTTGGGGGAAAACGACGGTCGCGACCAGATTGCTCACGACAGACACGCCAATGACCAGATAGAGAAGTTCCATCTCAAGGCTGAGATCGTAATACCGCTCGGCGATGATCATCGCCGTGATCTGACCGAAAACGGCCCACCAGCGCAAAAGGATCAGCGTGCGCAGCCTGATCCATGTCCCGCCATGGCGCGGAGTGATGCGGACGGATGAATTATTTGTCATCTGCGTGGTTTCGTCTCGTTGTTGTGGCCCGGTGATGGCATAAACCTGACAGAGAAACTGCATATTGCCCAGCCGCAGGGAGATCCATTGTTATGAACCGCACATTTGCCGTCGCCGCCACTCTCGCCGTCGCCGCCCTGTTGGGGGCAAGCTATTACCTGACCATGGGTCAGAGTGGTGGAGAGTTCGCGCAGTGCAAGCAAGGCAGCGTGGCGGGTGGGGCCAGCGCCATTGGTGGGCCTTTCACCCTCGTCAATGGTGCCGGTGAGACCGTGACCAGCGAACAGGTGCTGACCAGGCCCTCGCTGATCTATTTCGGTTATACGTTCTGCCCGGATGTCTGCCCGCTGGACGTAGCGCGCAATGCGGTGGCGGTTGAGATTTTGGAGGAAGAGGGCATCGAGGTGCAGCCCGTCTTTATCTCCATCGACCCAGAGCGTGACACCCCCGAAGTGGTTGCCGATTTCGTGGCCGCCCAGCACCCCGCTATGGTGGGTCTCACCGGGTCGCCCGAGCAGGTGAAGGCGGCGAGCCAAGCCTATCGCACCTTTTATTCAAAACAGCCCGCCGCGCCGGGGGAGGAGGCGTATTACCTCGTGGATCACACGACGTTTACCTACCTCACCCTGCCGGAGCATGGATTTGTCGAATTCTTCCGTCGTGACCTGGGGCCAGAGGCGATGGCCGAACAGGTCGCATGTTTCGTAAACGCGAGCTGAAGCCGCGCCGGGCAGTTTGACGCAGGGGGTGGCGCGGGCTACACCCACAGGTAACAAACAAGACACAAGGCAGGCCAATGAGCGACACAGGTTACAATATAGGTCCGGATAAATCGCTGCTTTTGGTAGATGATGACGAACCGTTTCTGCGCCGCTTGGCCAAGGCCATGGAAAAGCGCGGCTTTGACGTGGAAACTGCGGGATCGGTTGCGGGCGGCAAGGCGATCGCCACGGCGCGCCCCCCTGCATATGCAGTCTGTGATCTGAGACTTGAAGATGGCAACGGGCTGGATGTGGTCGAAGTGATCCGCGAGAAGCGTCCCGACAGCCGTGTTGTGGTTCTGACGGGTTACGGTGCGATTGCGACGGCTGTGGCCGCTGTGAAGATCGGCGCCACGGATTACCTCTCAAAACCAGCGGATGCGACGGATATCATCAACGCGCTTTTGGCGACGGGGGATGAACTGCCACCGCCACCGGAAAACCCGATGAGTGCGGACCGAGTGCGTTGGGAGCATATTCAGCGGGTCTATGAGCTGTGTGATCGCAATGTGAGCGAGACCGCGCGGCGGCTGAACATGCACCGGAGGACCTTGCAGCGCATCCTTGCGAAACGCTCACCACGTTGAGACCGCAGGCTGCCTCCGGCGGGGATATTTGGGCCAAGAAAAAGCCTGGGTCGTCAGATATCGTAGCGTTTGAGGATTTTATCGACGGTAAGACCCGAGGCGAGGGTGATGCCGTCCATACGTCCATAATCCCTAAATCCGCGTGATTGGTAGTATATCAGCCCGCCTTCATTATCGGCGCGGATATTTGCATTGATCCAGACATAGCCCATCGCTTTGGCGGCCCGTGCCGTAGCGGTAAAGAGCGCGGAGCCGATACCGAGTCCAGTGCGGCCGACTTGCACGAAAGTGGCGATATCGCAGGCCTCGGGCGGGAGGGTGTTGATCGGCTCGATAAACTGAAACCCGACCAGTTTTCCGCCTGTGTCGCGCGCAATGTGCCAGGCCGAGCGGGCGGGGGCGAAATCCATCATTTCGGTCATATTGGCGGCGGTGACGGGGTTGGTATGGGCCGTGGTGCCACCTTCTTTGATGATGGCGTTCAGAAGCTCCGCCATGGGCCCTGCGTCGAGCGCATTGGGTTTCTGGACCGTAATCACGACATGGCCGCAAGCAATTCGGCGGTGCGCCCGGTGTAATCGGCGCGCGCCTGCATAGGCGGGCGCAGGCGCAGCGAGAGGCCGTCCATCAGCGCGGGGTCGGGGCGACCGAAGAACTTGTCAGCCTCTGCCCGCTCGAACCCGGCAATCTGGGTGGCTTCCATCCATGCGCTGACCTTATCGGCCTTCTTGATCTGCTTTTTGATCGCCACGGGGATCGCCGCGGGCAGGCCGAAGCGGATATGGATCGCGGCCGTCAGGCGGCGGTCCAGCTCGTCATAATCAGGCCCCACGGCGGCCTTCACCGGGGAGATCATGTCGCCGATCACATATTCGGGCGCGTCATGCAGAAGGGCCGCGAGGCGCCATTTGGCCGGGGCCTTGGGCGCGATGCGGGCAAATATCTGCTCCACCAGCAGTGAATGCTCAGCCACCGAATAGGCGAAATCGCCCAACGTCTGCCCGTTCCAGCGGGCCACGAAGGCCAGGCCGTGGGCGATATCCTCAATCTCGATATCGACAGGTGTAGGGTCCAGAAGATCGAGCCTGCGGCCTGAGAGCATCTTTTGCCATGCGCGGGGTTTGGCCATGTGCGGCCCTCCTTGATTGTGTCCAAGGGGTAGCGGATTGAAGCGCGTGCGCCAAGCCGCAGCACACACCGCCCGATCTTGGGCGCTTGGCCTAAGTAAACATTGCCGCTTTTGGCCTCTGATGCTATCTGCCGCTCAAACCGAAGTTTTAAGGAGCTGCGCCTCATGGCCAACGACTACATTGTGAAAGACATCAGCTTGGCGGCCTATGGCCGTAAAGAGCTGGATATTGCCGAAACCGAGATGCCGGGCCTGATGGCGCTGCGCGAGGAATTCGGGGCCGAGCAGCCCCTCAAAGGTGCGCGGATCGTGGGCAGCCTGCACATGACCATCCAGACTGCCGTGCTGATTGAAACGCTGAACGCGCTGGGCGCGGATGTGCGTTGGGCCTCGTGCAACATCTTCTCCACCCAGGACCATGCGGCGGCGGCGATCGCAGAAGGCGGCACGCCCGTTTTCGCGATCAAGGGCCAGACGTTGGAAGAGCATTGGGACTACCTCGACAAATCTTTCATGTTCCCTGAGGGCGCGAACATGATCCTCGACGATGGCGGCGATGCGACGCTCTATGTCCTTTTGGGCGCGCGCGCCGAGGCGGGTGAAGAGATCATCCCCGTGCCGCAATCCGAAGAGGAAGAGGCGATCAAGAAGCAGATCGCCAAGCGCATGGCCGAAAGCCCCGGCTGGTTCACCAAGACGCGTGATGCCATCCAAGGTGTCTCCGAGGAGACAACGACCGGCGTCCACCGTCTTTATGAGCTGCACAAGAATGGCCAGTTGCCCTTCCCCGCGATCAACGTGAACGATTCCGTCACCAAATCGAAATTTGATAACAAATACGGCTGTAAAGAGAGCCTTGTGGACGGTATCCGCCGTGCCACCGATACGATGATGGCTGGCAAGGTCGCCGTTGTGATGGGGTATGGCGATGTGGGCAAAGGTTCTGCCGCGTCCCTGCAAGGGGCAGGGGCCCGCGTGAAGGTCACCGAAGTGGACCCGATCTGCGCGCTTCAGGCGGCGATGGACGGTTTCGAGGTGGTTCTGCTGGAGGATGTCGTGTCCTCCGCTGATATCTTCATCACCACCACCGGCAACAAGGACGTGATCCGCATCGAGCATATGCGCGAGATGAAGGACATGGCGATCGTTGGCAATATCGGCCATTTCGACAACGAGATCCAGGTGGCCAGCCTCAAGAACCACAAATGGACGAACATCAAGGAACAGGTGGATATGATCGAGATGCCCAATGGGCACCGCCTGATCCTGCTCTCCGAGGGCCGTTTGCTGAACCTCGGCAACGCCACGGGCCATCCGTCCTTCGTGATGTCCGCGTCCTTCACCAATCAGGTTCTGGCGCAGATGGAGCTTTGGCAGAAGGGCGACGAGTATAAGCCCGGCGTCTATATCCTGCCCAAGCATCTGGATGAAAAGGTCGCGCGCCTCCATCTGGACCGGATTGGCGTGAAGCTGACCAAGATGGACCCGGAGCAAGCGTCGTATATCGGCGTGAACCCAGAGGGCCCTTACAAGCCCGAGCATTACCGCTACTAAATCACGATCCAACGAAAAGACGCCGGGCTGTCACAGGCCCGGCGTTTTGCATTTCTGAAACCTATGAAGCTTAACCGCGCCGGGCGCGGTAGATCGTCCAGGTCGCGTCTTTGAGGTCTTGACCCTCAGCCTTATATCCGGCCTTTGTCAAAGCCTTCTCAGACGCCGTGTTGTCCGCATGAACGCGCGCGATGATCGATGTCAGCGCGCCATTGTCGGCAAAACAGCGCGCGGTATAAAGCGCCACGATATCCGTGCCGATTCCCTTGCCCCAAAAGCCTTGGCCCAGCCAATAGCTGATCTCGGCCACGCCCGGGTCGTTGTCGTCCACATCATAGAGAAGCCGCACCTGGCCAACGATGGTCGAGTTGCGCATGACGGCGAACACCTGATGGTGGTTCGACGCGTTGGAAAGCTCAATCAGCGCCTCGGCCATATCGGGGCTGAGCGGGTCTGGATAGGTTTCGGGTAGATGCGCCCAGACCCGCGGATCGTCGAGCAAGGCCATGTAGGTTTGCAGGTCCGATGGCTCCCACGCGCGCAGTTGGTATTGCGGGTGAAGCGCGTTGACCTGTGGCGCGCGGGCAATTTGGCTTCGCGCGATGCGGGCGCGCTGGGATTTGCGCACATCGCCCTCGATGTCGTCCTCGCAAAGCGCCGAGACCCAGCCGGTCTGGACGGGATCATAGGCAAGCGGGACATTGTGACTGCGGCACAGCGCAAGCTCTGCATCGCTGAGGATGCCACTGCTTCGCGGGCGCCCCAGATCCAGCTGATTGCCACATGGCATCTCAAGCACAGTGTCTTTCGACGTATCGAGCCTTTTCATCACCTGTCCCCCCGGACTGTTGCACCGCGCTTTTGATTTTAGTGACAGCGTTTCGTGACGTGAGATGGGAAGCAATGGCCTGATTTTCAACGCGACCAACGCTTCTTTTTGCATCCCTGTGGCGAAACCCCGCGAATTAAACCGTCTGCGGGGCAAAAAACTCCCGATTCGGCGATTGTGACAGAGGCTCGCGATTTTTCCCTGTTGTGACGCTCGCATTAGCGGTTAGTTTATTGGCGGGTCCACAGGGGGCCATATATGGTAACTGGGAGAGAACTATGGGCAAACGTGATGATCTGATCGCGCAATACGCGGATGATTTGAAAAACAAATGCGGGATGACGCCCGATATGGACCTGCTGACCAAGGTCACAATCGGCTGCGGCCCCGCGATTTACAACGCAGACGCCTCGACAGTGGCCGGCTCGCAGCCATCCGAGCTTGAGACGGTGAAGGAGAACTTCCTGATCAAGAAGCTGGGCCTGCCGGATGGTCCGAACCTGATGGAAGCGATCAACACGGTTCTCGAGACGTATGGCCGCTCTGAGCGCAACAAGTATCGCGCCGTGGTCTATTACATGCTGACCAAACATTTCGGCAAGGAATCAGTCTACGGCTGATCCAGTCGCAAAAGACGTAACGCGCCCGTCTTTTGAAAGGCGGGCGTTTTGCATTATACCTCCTTCGCTCTGGACATGTGCGCAGAATGATCCATGTATCACCGCCATGCGTAACTTGATGCAACTTGTAGAGAAATTTGCCCTTGGCCTAACCTTGAACGCCAAGAGAAACGGTCTGGAGGATCGGGCTAATGAACCATCACAACACGGAATTGCACCGAATGCCTGATCGGGATGACGCGCAAAGCGCGCTTGACGTTTTGCGCCGCTGGGCCGCGGATGCGAGCCCCGAAGAAGTCGCCGATCTTGAACCAGCGATTGCGCGTCTCATCCCGGGTGGTGCCGTTTCCAACTATCCCAGCCTGTCGCGCAGCTATCCGGAAGGGTTTGAGGCCGATGCGGAGTATCGCGCCACGCTTCCCGACCTTCAGAACGGGCCGACCTCGCTTATTCGCGGGTCCAAGCAGCAGTTGCAGCATGTCGGCATCTCGAATTTCCGCCTGCCCATCCGTTTTCATACGCGCGACGCGGCCGACCTGACGCTTGAGACCTCGGTGACCGGCACGGTCAGCCTTGAGGCCGAGAAGAAGGGCATCAACATGTCCCGAATCATGCGCAGTTTTTACAAACACGCCGAAAAAACCTTCAGCTTTGAGGTGATCGAGGCTGCGCTGGACGACTATATCAGCGATCTCGACACGGTTGATGCGCGGATTCAGATGCGGTTTTCCTACCCTGCCAAGGTGAAATCCTTGCGCTCGGGGCTTGAGGGCTACCAGTATTACGATATCTCGCTGGAATTGGCGGAAGTGGACGGCGTGCGGCGCAAATTCATGCATCTCGATTATGTCTACTCGTCGACCTGTCCGTGTTCACTGGAGCTGAGCGAGCATGCCCGGCAGACGCGCGCACAGCTTGCCACGCCCCATTCGCAACGTTCGGTTGCACGTATCTCGGTGGAGGTCACAGAGGGCGAAGTGCTGTGGTTCGAGGACCTTATCGAGCTTGCCCGCGCCGCGGTGCCTACCGAGACCCAAGTGATGGTCAAGCGCGAGGACGAGCAGGCCTTTGCAGAACTCAACGCGGCCAACCCCATTTTTGTCGAGGATGCAGCGCGCCTCTTTTGCGAGCGGTTGCTTTCAGATGCGCGGATCGGCGATTTTCGCGTGATCGCCAGCCATCAGGAAAGCCTGCATAGCCATGATGCGGTGAGCATCCTTGTGGAGGGCGACACGTTCTCGGCGCAGAGCATTGATCCCAAGCTTTTCGCCACGCTTATCCACGTCGGCTGATTATATCTCCAAGATCATTTCGGTCAGCGGCCCGGCCATATCGGTTGTGGTGGCAAACAGTGGTGGGCGCAAGCCGCGCCAGCGCGCATCCCTGCTCCGCTACATGACGCAAGGGCCGCACCGTCTCGGACGGATTACAAAGCCCTGAGCATCCGCTCAGCGAGGCAATGGTGGGTCACCTCTCTGGTCGCGACAAAGGGCGAAAGGTCATGTGCACAATCGCCAAGGCATGCTGCGGCGTGATCGAGGCAACACTCCTCGGCAATATTGAAACCGTCGTTATATGGCGTGAGAAGGGGGCGCATCACCCTCCCTGAAGCGGTTCAGCCTGGTGGGCTCCTAAAAGGCACCCTGTCCTTTCCAAGATATGGGTTAACCTGAACGCCGGGCCGCACCCCGATTGCGGCAGGCATTTTGCGAGACAGGTCAATATCCGCGTTTTGGGTTGACGATGTTATTGAGGGCCTGACCCGCCTGCCAGCGTGCCAGATTGGCAATGAACAGATCGAACGATTGCATCGCCCATTCGGTATAGACCGCCGAGCAATGCGGCGAGATGATCACGTTGGGCAGGGTCCACATGGGGCTGTCTTGCGGCAATGGCTCCACCTCGAACACATCGAGCGCCGCCCCGGCGATCTCTCCCGCCTCCATGGCGGCGGCGCAGGCAGGCCCGTCCACCACGCCCCCGCGCGAGATATCGACGAGGATGGCGCTCGGCTTCATTGCGGCAAACGCTGCGGCATCCAGCATGCCGCGCGTGGACGGCACAAGCGGCGTGGCGATGACCACGAAATCCGCGCGCCCCCAAAGCGTCGGCAACGCATCCGGCGCATGAACCTCATCAACGTGATCCATCCGGCAGGGCCGCGCGCGCGTGCCGATCACGGTGCAGCCGAATGCATTGGCCCTCTGCGCCACAGCGTGCCCGTTCTGACCCAGCCCCACGATCAGCATGGTCTTTCCCTGCATCGGCACCATCTTGCGGCGCGGGTCCCAATGGCGTTTGCCCTGATCCGCCTGAAGCCCCGGCACATCCAGTGTGACGTGCAGGATCATCCCCATCGTATAGTCAGCCATCATCCCGGCAGCCACGCCTGCAGAGTTGCAGACTGTCACAGCGCCCGTATCCCAGGGCACTAGATGATCCACCCCTGCGCCGCCCACGGTGATCCAGTCAGGCCCATCTGCACCGAGAAGAGCCTCACGCGGGAAACCTTGCCGCCCTTTGAACGCGACCGAGTAAGCGATGTCAGGGCGAAACGCTGCGATAACATCGGAGAGGCCTTCATAGCTTTCACAGGTTGCGATCTTGGCATCTGGCACGACCCGGGCCAGAAGTGCACAGAGAATGTCTGTCTCGCTATTGTGGATCAGGATACGGGGCGCGGTGCGGCTCATGGGGCCTCCGGGGCTGCGAAAAGATGGGCCATGAGATCGGCGAAACGCGCGTCGGGGTTAAGGAACCCGTCGGGTATCGCCCAGATCGCGGCGCGCGTTCCGGGGGCGGGACAACCTGACAGGGTGAGAAATTTCGCCCCCCCGGCGTCTTCCATCTACGCCTCTGGCCCGTCGCACCCAATATGTGCCTCGGTGGCAGTATACCCAGAACGCCCGCCGAGAGTGTTGATCTGGGCCTTGGGCGTGTCCCTGCCCAAAGGCAGTGCCCTGACCCATGCTGCGCGTTTTGCGACATCGGCTGTCAATATAGCGCGGCTAGACTGCGTCCAGGGCCTGCATCACATCCGCGATCAGATCGCCTGTATCTTCAATCCCTACCGAAAACCGAACCAGACCGGGCCCGATGCTGAGCGCCTCACGCTGCGCGGCACTCAGCCGTTGATGGGTTGTGGTCGCAGGGTGGGTGATGATGGATTTCGCATCGCCCAGATTGTTGGAAATGAGCACGATTTGCAGCGCATTGAGAAAGCGGAATGCCTCTGCCTGCCCGCCCAGATCAAGTGCGATCACCGTGCCGCCCGCGCCCATCAGGCGTTGGGTCAGCGCGTGCTGGGGGTGGCTTGCGTGGCCCGGATAGGCGATACGGGTCAGCTTTTCATGCCCTTGAAGCGCATCGGTCAAGGCCATGGCCGATGCTGTCTGCGCGCGCACGCGAAGCTCCATCGTCTCCAAACCCTTGAGCATGACCCAGGCGGTGAAGGGCGACATCGAACCGCCCGTGTGCTTCATGTATGGCTCGACCGTTTTGCGGATGAATTCCTTGCTGCCGAGGATGATCCCACCCAGTGTGCGGCCCTGCCCGTCGATATGTTTGGTGGCAGAGTAGACCACCACATCCGCACCCTGCTCCAGCGCGCGGGAATAGACCGGGGTGGCGAAGACATTGTCGATCACCACAAGTGCGCCCGCGCCGTGGGCAAGCTCGGCCACCGCTTCGATGTCCACGACCTCCAAAGTGGGGTTGGCAATGGTCTCGAAGAACACGCATTTCGTGCCGGGCCGGATCGCTGCGCGCCACTGCTCCAGATCGGTGCCATCGACGAATGTGACCTCCACGCCAAAGCGGGTCAGCACCTCCTCCAGCACATAAAGACACGAACCAAAAAGCGCCTTGGCCGCCACCACATGATCGCCCGCGCGCAGCATGGATGTGAGCGCACCCGACACGGCGGCCATGCCGGAGGCGGTGGCAAACCCATCCTCGGCCCCTTCCAGCATCGCCATACGCCGCTCAAACATCGCCACGGTCGGATTGCCGTAGCGGGCATAGATGAACTCATCCGGCCCCGCCTCGATGAACCGGGCCTCTGCGGCCTCGGCGCTGTCATAGACGAACCCTTGGGTGAGAAAGATCCCCTCGCTCACCTCACCCCAGCCGCTGCGGGCCGTGCCGCCATGCACCGCTGCGGTGCGTTTGTTCCATGTCTCGCTCATCTTATCCTCCGGGGCGCGCAGCCCACAAAAAAACCCCCGTCGCGGTCTGGCGAAAGGGGGCTCCTTTTCCTGACCTCTTTAGCGGGATTATTTAACGTGGCCCGCAATCCGGTAACAAATCGCCACGCTTTTTCTTTAGGCCTCGGCTCTGCCCGCGTCAACACTGCACCCAGACCACGCCGGCGCAGACATCAAAGGAAAAATACCATGAATGATCCTATCAGCCTGTATTTCTGGCCCACGCCGAACGGCTGGAAAATCTCCATCGCGCTTGAGGAGATGGGTCTGCCCTATGTCACGACGCTGGTGAATATCTCGGCCGGGGATCAGTTCAAACCGGAATTTTTGAAGATTTCGCCCAACAACCGGATGCCCGCGATCATCGACCCGCAGGGCCCGGACGGCGCGCCCGTGAGCCTCTTTGAATCAGGAGCGATCCTGCAATACCTCGCCCGCAAGACGGGGCGGTTTTATGGCTCTACCGAGCGCGAGCAGCTTAGCGTGGATCAATGGCTTATGTGGCAGATGGGCGGACTTGGACCGATGGCGGGGCAAGCGCATCACTTCTTGAAATACGCGCCCTTGATGGACCCGCCCAATGACCTGCCCTACGCCAAGGACCGTTACCGAGCGGAGGTGGCGCGGCTTTATGGCGTTTTGGATAAACAGCTGGAGCGGCATGCATTCGTCGCAGGCGATTTCTACTCGATCGCGGATATGGCGATCTGGGGATGGGCGTCCCTTTGGGAGGGGCAGCAGCATGATCTGGAGACAACGCCGCATATGGCGCGCTGGCTGGATACGGTCGGCGCCCGGCCTGGCGTGATTACAGGCCGCGCGCTGGCGGCGGAAAAACGGACAGCGCCCAAACAGGACAAGGCCGCTCAGGACGTCCTTTTTGGGAAGCGGTGACGCCTCCGGCGGGAGTATTTGTGCTAAGAAGAAAGCCCACGGCGAAACGCCGCGCAACATATCAAATTTGTGGGCGTTTCGAGGCAAGCTCGTGATGTAAGCCTATCTCGAAAAACTTTAGTCTTCTGCCTCTTCTGTGCCGTGCTCGTTGAGTAGTTTGCCTTGTGTGATGAAGAAGAGAAAGATTGCGGCGGTCAGGCCGAATGTCTTGAAATAGACCCAGATTTCTTCTGTTTGCGTGCGCCAGATGATTTCATTGAGCGCGGCCAGCGCAAAGAAGAAGATCGTGATGCGGCGGGTCAGGATCATCCAGCCTTCATCCGTGAGCGGCATCAGGCTTTCCATCAGGGATTGCAGGTAGGAGCGGCCCCGCAAGAGCCCGAATGCCAGCGCGCCGCCAAAGATGAGGTAGATGATCGTGGGCTTCATTTTGAAGAATTTGGGATCGTTGAACCACACGCTGAGCCCGCCGAAGACGACGATGAGCACCGCTGTGACGACCTGCATCCGCGACAGGTGCCCGGTGAGTTTCCAGATCAGGCCGATGCTGAGCAAAAAGACCGGGATGAAGAGGGCCGTGACCACAACGAAGCCCGCATAATCTGTGCCCCCGAACGTGTAGACGTTATCCTTGAGCCAGAGATAGGCCACGAAAAACGCCAGAAGCGGGCCGAATTCCAGCGCCGATTTGAGCCTGCCGCTGATGTCCTTGTCTGCCATGTCGCGTCTCTCCCTTGTGATGCGTTAGCCGCCCACTTCAACTATGACCGCCCCTATCGCAATCAAGGCCATGAGCGCAATCCGCCGCGGGCCGACCGTTTCTTTGAGCACCAGCCATCCGATGAAAGCCGCAAAGACGGTCGAGGTCTCGCGCAGCACTGCCGCCTCGCCCACCTTGTCGAGGCGTGTGGCCAGCATGATTGAGCCGAACGACGCGAGCGCCACCACCCCGCCGATCACCCCGCGCGCCATCAGCGGGCCGGGGGCGGGCGCGTTTTCCATCCTGCGCCAGCGATAGAGCGCGTAGACCGGCATCGCCAGCCCATCGAAGAAGAAGAACCACGCGAGGAAGGTGAAAGGGTCCGCCGTGGCGCGGATACCGTAGGCGTCATACGTGGTGTAGAGCGCCACGAAGAGCCCGGTGATCACGGCGAGGATGAGGGCGGCGGGCAGTGTATCGCGCTCGGCCTGAAGGTAGATGAGGTTGTAGACCGCAAGCCCGAATATTCCCGCCAGCAGAACCCCGAGGCCAAGCCATTGCGTGCCTGTAAAGCTTTCGTTGAAGATCAGGTAGGCGCCGATCACGGCAAAGAGTGGCCCGGTCCCGCGCACCACCGGGTAGACCACCGTGAAGGCGCCACGCGTATACGCACTGGCCTGGAGGATTTTGTAGATCAGGTGTAGCGCCCATGCGCCTGCGAAGATTGGCCACATATGCGGTTCGGGCCACGGCACGACGAAAAAGGCGAACGGGGCCGCCATGAGGCAATAGCTGATATCGACTGCCCCGCGGGTGAGCCACGGATCATGTCGGCCTTTCTGGATCGCACCGAAGACCGCGTGCAGGAAGGCCGCGATGATGGCGAGGATGAGCGCGAGCTGTTTTCCATCCGCTGTGCCTTCGATTGAGATGAGCCAGTCGCTCATCCGCGAGGGTCAGGGGCCAGGGGCCGGGCTGTCACCGCTCCAGCCCGGTAAGGGCTGCGGCGAAATCCTCGGGATCAAACGGCGCCAGATCGTCGATCTGTTCGCCCACGCCGATTGCATGGATGGGCAGGCCAAACTTGTCTGCCAGCGCCACGAGCACGCCGCCCTTGGCCGTCCCGTCGAGCTTGGTCATCACGAGGCCCGAGACATCAGCAAGCTTCTGGAACGTCTCGACCTGGCTCAGCGCATTCTGGCCCGTGGTCGCATCCAGCACCAGAAGGGTGTTATGTGGTGCATCCGGGTCTTTTTTGCGGATCACGCGGACGATTTTTGACAGCTCTTCCATCAGATCGGCGCGGTTTTGCAACCGCCCGGCTGTGTCGATCATCAGAAGGTCCGCGCCATCCGCCTGTGCTTTGGTCATTGCGTCAAAGGCGAGGCTGGCGGGGTCCGAGCCTTCGGGAGCCGTAAGGACGGGCACGCCCGCGCGTTCGCCCCAGATTTGCAATTGCTCCACTGCGGCGGCGCGGAACGTATCGCCTGCGGCGATCACAACGTTTTTGCCTGCCGCACGGAACTGACTGGCCAATTTGCCGATGGTTGTCGTTTTACCGGAGCCATTCACGCCAACGACCAGCACGACCTGTGGCTTTTTTGAGTAGAGCGGTAGCGGCCGCGCAACAGGCTCCATGATGCGGGTAATTTCGGCGGCCAGAAGCGTCTTTATTTCTTGCGTCGAGAGACGTTTGCCCATGCGCCCCTCAGCCATGTTGGCAGTGACGCGCAATGCTGTGTCTACGCCCATATCGGCCGTGATCAGCAGCTCCTCAAGCCGCTCCAGCATATCGTCATCCAGCGCCCGGCGGGTGACAGTCGCCTCGGCACCGCGCCCCAACAGACGCCCGATAAGGCCGGGTTTGGCGGGTGCAGGCTCTGACAGCGCTGGATCAGAGATCGGCAAAGGTGTGGGCTGCGCGGGTTGCACCGGGGACGAATCCGTGACTGACTTCTCAGGCTCAGGCTCAGGCTCAGGCTCAGGCTCAGGCTCAGGCTCAGGCTCAGGCTCAGGCTCAAGGGCGGGCGCAGCCTCAGGTGCGGCGACCTCTTCAACACGCGGCGGCTCGGGCGGCTCTGACACAGCGTCAACCGCCTCCGGTTCGGCGACACCGCCATCCTCGACGATGGCATCCAAGCCTTCCTCAAGCTTGGAGGAGGACCGGAAGAGCTTGTCTTTGAGTTTTTTGAAAAACGCCATGTGCGCCTCGGATCTTGGTGTTGCCTATTCACCTAATCGGGTTGTGCGGGATTTGGAAGGGTGGCGTGTGGGCGGACAAAAGCGCGCGTGCACAGCGAATCTTAAGAATCTGCCGTTATATCGCCCAATTATAATGCTATCTAAGCCGGGAGTTACCTGTTTTGAGGCCTACGATGCCACTCTTTGCCGTCGCCACATTGTTGCCTGTCGCGCTGATTGCTTTCGGCGCGATATTTGGCGGCTGGGCGGGTGTTGTGGCGCTCGGCTATATGACGGTGATCGTTTTCGGGATGGACAGGTTGGCCGCACGCACAATGGAAAACGCCGATCCGGAGGCAGAGTTTCCCGCGGCGGCACCGCTGCTTGTGGGGCTTGGGATTGGCCATTTGGCGCTACTGGGGCTTTGCGTTTGGGCTGTGGGCGGCATGGACGATTTGCGCGTGCCCGAACAGGTGGTTCTGGGCATTGCGGGCGGGCTTGTCTTCGGACAAATCTCGCACCCCGCCGCGCATGAGCTTATTCACAAACCGTCGCGTGCTCTGCGTCTTCTGGGGCGGGTGATTTATACCACGCTGTTGGTGGGACATCATGCCAGCGCGCATCTGCGCGTGCACCATACCTATGTGGCAAGCGACCAGGACCTGAGCAGCGCAGCTTTGGGCGAGGGATTTTACCGATATGTCGTGCGCGCGACGCGCGGTAGCTTCACGTCGGCGTTCCGGGCGGAGACAGAGATGATGCGGCGCGGCGGCAAGCCTGCATGGCAGCATCCGTTCGTGCTCTATCTCGGGGGGGCGCGCTCTGTCTGATTCTGAGCTTTGCAGTTGGCGGCATCGCCACGCTCGCTGCGTATGTCGCGATGTGTCTTTACGCACAGCTTCAAATCCTGATGTCGGATTATGTGCAGCATTACGGCCTGCGCCGCAAAGAGGCGGCGGACGGGCGGCTGGAACCTGTTGGGCCGCAGCACTCATGGAACGCGCCGCATTGGTTTTCCTCGGCACTGACGTTGAACGCACCGCGCCATTCGGATCACCATGTGAGCCCGGCGCGGCCCTATCCGGCGCTTCAGTTGAACAAGGATGAGATGCCGTGTCTGCCCTATCCACTCCCGGTGATGGCAGTGCTGGTCATGGCCCCGCCGATCTGGCGGCGTGTTATGGACAAACGGGTGCGCAAATGGGCCCCGGAGGGCTAGTGTGGCGCCTTTGCGCCGTTACCCGCTTTGACGGCTGGTCAGGCGGCTCTGCCTCTGGCAGAGTTCTTCCCATGCGTATCCTCAGCCTTGCCCTGACCCTCTTTCTTGCTCTGCCTGCGGCGGCGCAATCGTTGATGACCGCCGAAGAGTTTGACGCTTATACACTGGGTAAGACGTTTTATTATGGCAGCTTGGGGCAGCCATACGGCGCGGAGGAATATCTGGATAATCGGCGGGTGCGGTGGTCCTTTCTCGACGGGCGGTGCCAAGAGGGCGAGTGGTATGAGGAGGCGGGGCTGATTTGCTTCACCTATGAAAACCAGCCTGATCCGCAGTGCTGGAGCTTTGAAAAAGGTTCCTCGGGCCTGATCGCGCGGTTTGAAAACGACCCCCAGCAATCTGCGCTTTACGAGGTGGAGCAGAGCGCGGAGCCGCTCTTGTGCCTTGGCCCGGATGTCGGCGTCTAGAGCGGCGGGCGGGAGCCTCCGGCGGGGATATTTCAGCAAGAAGATGAACGGCTTAGAGTGTGGCCGCGAGGCGGGTGCCCTGGTCGATTGCGCGTTTTGCGTCAAGCTCGGCCGCGACATCCGCGCCGCCAATGATATGAGGGGCGCGGCCTTGGGCCTCCAGCGCATCCGCCAGAGAGCGCTCCGGGAGTTGGCCCGCGCAGAGGACGACGGTGTCGACCTCAATCAGCGCCGGATTTTCGTGGGCCTCGCCATATGAAATGTGCAGGCCCGCTGGGGTGATCTGCTCGTAATTTACGCCACTGAGCATTTTCACCTGTTTCATTTTGAGCGCAGCGCGGTGAATCCAGCCTGTGGTTTTGCCAAGTCGTTTGCCGGGCCGTTCATTCTTGCGTTGCAGGAGGGTGATCTGGCGGGCGGGCGCTTCGGGGCGGGGGCCATCTGGGGCGATGCCACCGCGTGCCTTGCCGGGATCGGTGACGCCCCATTCGGCCATCCATTCGGGCAGGTTCTCGGTGGGACTTTCACCAGCTTGGGCAAGAAACTCGGACACATCGAAGCCGATGCCGCCTGCGCCGATGACCGCCACGCGGGGCCCGACCTCCGCTTTGCCGCGCAGGACGTCAATATAGCTGAGCACGTTGGGGCCGTCCTGACCGGGAATTGCGGGATCGCGGGGACGCACACCAGTGGCGATGACGATCTCGTCAAAGATTGCGAGGTCGGCTGCGCTGGCCTCATGCCCCAGTTTCAAGGTCACATTCGCGGCCTCCAGAGAGGCGGAGAACCATTCAACGAGGCCGTGAAACTCCTCCTTGCCGGGGATCACGCGGGCCATGTTGAGCTGCCCTCCGATACGGGTGTCGCGATCGAAAAGCGTGACAGCGTGGCCCCGCTCGGCGGCCGTTATCGCGGCAGACAGTCCAGCGGGGCCAGCGCCAACCACGGCGATGGATTTGAGCGTCTCGGCGGGCATGATCCGCAGCTCTGTCTCATGGCAGGCGCGCGGATTGACAAGACAGCTGCTGATCTTGCCGGAAAAGGTGTGATCGAGGCAGGCCTGATTGCAGGCGATGCAGGGCGCGATGAGATGGGCCTGCCCGGCGGCGGCCTTGGCGATGAAATCGGCATCCGCGAGGAAAGGCCGCGCCATTGAGACCATATCGGCGCAACCGGTCGCCAACACCTCCTCTGCCACTTCGGGCGTGTTGATCCGGTTCGACGTGATCACGGGGATGCCCACGTGGCCCATCAGCTTTTTCGTGACCCATGCGAAGGCGGCGCGCGGCACGGAGGTGGCGATGGTCGGGATACGCGCTTCGTGCCAGCCGATGCCAGTGTTGATGAGCGTGGCCCCCACGGCCTCGACCGCTTGGGCCAGCGTGACGACCTCCTCGAACGTGCTGCCCTCTGGCACCAGATCGATCATCGACAGACGGTAGATCAGGATGAAATCGGGGCCGACGGCCTCGCGCGCGCGGCGGACCACCTCGACGGGCAGGCGCATCCGGTTGGCGTAGCTGCCGCCCCAGCGGTCCGTGCGTTTGTTGGTGTGGGTCACGAGGAACTGGTTGAGGAAATAGCCCTCGGACCCCATGATTTCTGCGCCGTCATATCCGGCTTCGCGCGCACGCACGCAGGCTGTGACGATGTCCGAAATTTGCTTCTCTATGCCAGCCTCATCAAGTTCCTTGGGCGCAAAAGGGGAGATGGGGGATTTGATCGCCGAGGCGCTGACACAATCGGGGCCGTAGGCGTAGCGGCCTGCATGAAGCACCTGCATCGCGATCAAACCGCCCGCTGCGTGGACTGCATCGGTGACGCTGCGGTGGTTGGCGATGTCCTCGTCCGTGAAAAGTCCCGCCGCACCGGGGAAAACGCCGCCCTCGCGGCTTGGGGCCATCCCGCCAGTGACCATGAGCGACACCCCACCTCGGGCACGGGCGGCATAGAACTCCGCCACGCGGGCCCAGTCCTTTGTTTCCTCCAACCCGGTATGCATAGACCCCATGATCACGCGGTTTTTCAACGTAACATGGCCCAAGTCGAGCGGCGCAAAAATGTGGGGATAACTCATGGCGGCCTCCGGCAAACTCCGAAGGCGAGGATGCGCCGCGCGCGGGGGAATGTCACCCCCAACGCGGCGTCATCAAATGCGCAGGAAGGGCTGTGCGATACGGGGCATAAGACCCCGGAAGCGCAGGGGCGCGTCGGTAGCCGCAAGGCAGATACAATCCGCGCCGATATCTGCCACAGGTGTGTGGTCAAGCTCTTCATTGGCCACTTCGATATCGCCCGCGCCGAAATGATCGGTTGCATCGGTGAACGCGCCTTGCAAAACCAGCGTCAGCTCTGTCCCGCGATGTCCATGATCCGGCACAGCGGCCCCGGCGGGAATATAAAGGAGACTCGCGGTGGCCCCTTTTTCGGTCGGCAGAATTGCTTGCTTCACACCCATGCCGACGGGACGCCATGTCACCGCGTCCAGATCGCCGCCGATATAGGCCTGAATGGGCGCGGGCAAAACACCGCCCTGTCTGGGCTGCCCACGCGGCTCTGCCGGCGGGGCTTTGGCGCGCGCCAAAGCTGCGGCCATGCTGCCTTTGGACATTTCGGCCTCGGTTGTTTCTTCCATCAGGGCGCCGCCAACCGTGTCGAAAGCGCCTGCGCGGGCGCGACATTCGTCACACATGCTAAGATGTGCGGCAACGGTCAGGTTGAACGCCTCTGGCAGGCTCCCGGCGGAATAGGCCATCAAGAGCGCGTCGGTCAGGTGGTGTTTAATCGTGTGCGTCATATGCTTCATTCAGTTCATTGCGTGGCGCAGCCGCTCAAGTGCGAGACGGATGCGGGATTTGATTGTGCCTAAGGGGAGGCCGGTTTTCTCTGCAATCTCGGAATGGCTCAGGTCACCGAAATAAGCGGCCTCGATAAGGGCCTTTTGCTTTTCGGGCAGGTTGGCAATTGCTCCGGCCAACTGATCGGTTTCTTCTTGGAGGGCGAGAACGTCGGCCTGATCGGGTTCTTGATCCGGCCCCCAGAGAATGTCCTCCGGTTCTGGCCGGCGGGCTTTGCGCAATGCGTCGATTCTGCGATTGCGTGCGATCGTGAAGATCCACGTCGCTGCACTTGCGCGACTTGGGTCAAACAGATGCGCCTTTTGCCACAAGGTGGCCATCACGTCCTGTGCACATTCCTCGGCGATGGTCGCATCCCCGCCCGAGCGCATCAGAAACGCCTTGATGCGTGGCGCAAAGTGATCGAACAGCTCCGCAAAAGCCGCCTCGTCCTTACGGTCGCGGATGCGTACTATGCACTCCGTCCATCGCAGATTTTCTGACTCTCGTTGTGCCGTCACAGGTGCAAGGCCCACTTTCTTCTTGGTTTTCGCACGGCCGGACGCAAGCCGCGTCGGGGCCAGAAGGACCGAAGCGTCACGCGGTGCGTCAAGAGTGTCAATCTCACTATACATATGCCATTTACGGGTGGCACCCTGGTTTGGATCATCTAAAACCGTTTTTTTCTTTTGTAATCCGGTTCGCAGCCCGGCCCGTATTGCAGCCTAACACTAATACGAATGGAACACCCGACTATGCCGTTTGAGACAGCCGCTGGCGCGCGCAGGAAGATTGCTGTGATTGGCGCCGGAATTTCCGGCATGGGGGCGGCGCATATGCTGTCCGATGCGAATGATGTAACCCTGATCGAGGCCGAACCACGTCTGGGTGGCCATGCCCGCACCATAATAGCGGGAAAAAACGGGGATCAACCTGTTGATACGGGGTTTATCGTGTTCAACTATGCCAATTACCCCCATATGGCGCGCCTCTTTGAGGAGCTTGATGTGCCCGTAGCACTTAGCAACATGAGCTTTGGTGCATCCATTGATGGCGGTCGTCTGGAATATGGGTTGGCCAGCGCCGGCGCTGTCTTCGCCCAGCCGCAAAATGCGGTCAATCCGCGATTCCTGGGCATGTTGCGCGATATCTTTCGGTTCAACGCCAAGGCGTTGGAAGCCAGTCGGGGCGCGGATCAAACTGTGGCTGACCTTCTGGAACGGTTGCGGCTTGGGGGGTGGTTTCGCGACTATTACCTGCTGCCCTTGTCCGGCGCGATCTGGTCGACCCCAAAGGAACAGATTCTGGAGTTTCCTGCCGAAGCGATGTTGCGGTTCTTCGAGAACCATGCATTGCTGAATTATTCCGGCCAGCACCAATGGTACACGGTGCAGGGCGGGTCCATCGCCTATGTCACCCGGTTGGAAGCGTCGCTGCGCGCGAAGGGCACGGATATTCGGCTTGGTGCGCCCGTGCAATCCGTGCGGCGCAAAGGCGCGGGGGCCGAGGTCAAGCTGCACGGTGCGGAGTGGGAGGGGTTTGACGAGGTCATCTTCGCCACTCATTCCGATGACAGCCTACGCCTTCTGGCCGACCCCAGCCCGCAAGAGACCCGCGATCTGGGCGCGATTGCGTATCAGCCCAACGACGTAGTGCTGCATGCGGACGCAAACATCATGCCGCGAAAAAGGGCCGTCTGGTCTAGCTGGAATTACACCGAGGCGGCGGGCAAGAGCACGGGTCAGATCGACCTCACCTATTGGATGAACAAGCTGCAACCCATCCCTGAGACCGATCCGCATTTTGTCACCCTCAACACCACACGCCCGATCCGCGAAGAGCTGATCTATGATCGCGTCACGCTGCGCCATCCCGTCTACAACACAGCCGCTCTGGCCGCCCAAGGGCGCATTGCCGCAAGCAACGGCGCACAAAACACATGGTTCTGCGGTGCGTGGATGAAGAACGGCTTTCACGAGGACGGGCTGAGCAGCGCCGTTGATGTGGTGGACGCGCTCGGCGCACGCGGAGCACGGGCCGCCGCATGAGCGGGATCGACCATATCGCAGGCCACACATGGCATGGGCGCAAGGGGGCGGTTGAAAACGCGTTTCGCTATTCCATCGACTATGTGCTGGTGGATGCCGAGGCCACGCTTGAGACGCCGCGCCTTTTTGGCCGCAATGCGCGCGGCCTCGCAAGCCTGCATGATACGGACCATGGCGGCGCGCCGGGGGCGGGCCGTGGGGCCGCTTGGGTGCGTGATGTGCTCAACGAGTACCAGCTGCCTGCGCCTGCGCAGGTGGAGCTTCTGGCCCAGCCGCGCATCCTGGGCCATGTGTTCAACCCGGTCTCCTTCTGGCTCTGCCGGGATTCGGCGGGCGCGCTCACGAGTGTTGTTGCGGAAGTGACCAACACGTTCGGTGATCGTCATTCCTATCTGGTGCACCGCGACGATGGCGCGCCGATCACTGCCGAGGACAAGCTGAGCGCGCAGAAGATTTTCCACGTCTCGCCCTTTCAGAAGATCGAAGGTGATTACGTCTTTCGCTTTGATATCCGCCCGGACCGCATCGGCATCTGGATCGACATGCAGGCCCATGGCGCGGGCGTGATCGCCACGCTGGTCGGCGCGCGCAAACCGCTGAGCAATCGCCGCCTTCTGGCGGCCATGCTGCGGCGGCCATTCGGGTCGCGCAGGGTGCTGGCGCTCATTCATTGGCAGGCGGTCAAGCTTTGGTGGAAGGGTGCGCCGTTTCAGTCCCGGCCAGAGCCGCCCGCAGAAGAGGTAAGCCGGTGACAGCCGCGCCGCGCCTTCCCTCCTACGCGCTTTTTGCGGCCTTTTTGGCGGCGGCGGGTCTGCCGCTCTATATTCATGCGCCCAAGTTTTATGTGGATGAATATGGCGTGTCGCTGGCCCTTCTGGGGACGGTTCTTTTTGGTCTCCGCCTGCTCGATTTCGTGCAGGATCCGCTTCTGGGGCGGCTGGCGTCACGGATGCAGGGGCGGCGGGGTCTGAGCATTGCCGTGGCGGGCTTTGCCATGGCCGCCGCTATGGTGGGGCTTTTTGCCGTGCCGCCGCCGATCATGCCCATCATCTGGTTCGCCCTGATGCTCACCGTGGTCTTTTCCGCGTTCAGCTATCTCACCATTTGTTTCTATGCCCAAGGCGTGACCGCGGCAGACGCGATGCCCGGCGCGGGGCATCTGCGCCTTGCGCGTTGGCGCGAGACGGGCGCACTTTTGGGGATATGTGCGGCGGCCATCGCGCCAATCGTTCTGGGCAGCTTCGCGGGCTTTGCCCTGTCATTTGTCATCCTCGCGGCCCTTGCGCTTTGGGCGATGAACGGCGAATGGCGTCGCGCGTCGATCCCCTCACAGGGCTTCGGCCCGGTGCTGCGCGATGCGGTGTCGCGCCGCTTGCTGATGGTCGCACTGGTCAACGCGGCCCCTGTGGCTGTCAGCTCCACACTCTTTCTTTTCTTCGTCGAAAGCCGGCTGGATGCGCCGGGCTGGGAAGGACCGCTATTATTGCTCTTTTTCCTCTCTGCTGCTCTCGCCGCGCCCTTCTGGGGCCGCGCGGCGGAAATCTGGGGGGCCAAGCGCGTGCTTTTGGCGGGCATGGTCTTGTCCATCCTCGCTTTTGCGGGGGCTGCGACGCTTGGGACGGGTGACACATGGGCGTTCGGCCTTGTCTGTCTTGCCTCTGGTGCGGCGCTGGGCGCGGATATGACCCTTTTGCCTGCGCTTTTCGCCAGACGTCAGGCCGAGGTGAACCCCGGTGCCAGCGAAGCTTTCGGCCTGTGGTCTTTCGTATCGAAATTCACACTGGCGCTGGCGGCGGTGTCCCTCTTGCCAATTTTGCAGGCCGGCGGTTTTCAGGCCGGGCCCGACAATTCCGAGGAGGCGCTGCGCCTTCTCACACTTCTCTACTGCGCGCTGCCATGCGCTCTCAAGCTGGTGGCCATCGCGCTGCTGGCGTCCACTCATCTTGAGGAAAGGACCTGACATCATGACGGGTTTCGGGTTTATCGCGCTGGGCGCTTTGCTCTCTTTTGCCGCCGTGTGGCTCTGGGTGCGGATCACCGGGTTTCGGGCGCAGAAAATGACGGATTATGCCGGAACAGAGCCTGTTTTGAACCTGCGCGAGCACCTTAACGGCAAGATCAAATGCGAAGGCGTGATCTATGGCCCGCTTGGTCGCGTCTCCTCGCGCTTCACCGCCGATTTCGAGGCGACATGGGACGGCAATCGCGGCGTGATGAAGGAGCATTTCCTTTACGACAGCGGCAATACCCAGGACCGCGAATGGCGGCTCGAGCTGGCCAATGACGGCACCATTCGCGCCGATGCGGACGATCTGGTGGGCCAGGGCACGGGCGAACAGGTGGGCTGTGCGATGCGGCTCAATTACCGCATCCGTCTGGCCGAGGAGGCGGGGGGCCATGTTCTGGATACCGTGGACTGGATGTATGTCACGCCCGGCGGCACCATTGTAAACCGCAGCCAGTTTCGTAAATTCGGGATCAAGGTGGCCGAGTTGGTAGCCACGATGCAAAGGGTGGATGTGTAGATGATGGACTGGGCCGGGAAGCGATATTGGCTGATTGGAGCGAGTGACGGGCTGGGTGAGGCGCTGGCTCAGAAGCTGAGCACCGCTGGCGCCGAAGTGATCGTGTCGGCCCGCAGCGAGGATAAGCTGGCGGCCCTTGTGGATGCGCTCCCCGGCAAGGCGCGGGCTGTGACTGTGGATGTCTCCAGCCTTGAAAGCGTGACCGAAGCCGCCGCCGCCATTGGCGAGATCGACGGGATGGTTTTTCTCGCGGGCGTCTATTGGCCCTTCAAAGCCCAGGACTGGGATGCGCAGAAGGCCGAGGCAATGGCGGATGTAAACTTCACCGGTGCGATCCGCAGCGTGGGTGCCGTGATTGAGGATATGGTGGCGCGCAATGCGGGCCATATCGTGCTTACGGGCTCGCTTTCCGGTTTTCGTGGCCTGCCCGGCGCGATTGGGTACTCGGCGGCCAAGGCGGGGGTCATGGCGCTTGGCGAAAGCCTTCAGGCCGATCTGGCGGGCACCGGCGTGCGAGTGCAGATCGCCAATCCGGGGTTTATCAAGACGCGGCTCACGGCCAAGAACGACTTCAAGATGCCTTTCATCATGACGCCTCAAGAGGCCGCGCAGGAGATGTTTGAGCTGATGTGTGACGATGGGGCGTATGTGCGCCACTTCCCGCGCGTTTTCTCGATGCTCTTCCGCGCATCGCGCTTTTTCCCGCATTGGCTCTATCACCGTATCTTTGCGTAAGATCAAAGACGCGCGCCCCGCGGTCATGCCATGCTGGCTCATTGCATAACAATGGGAGGCGAGGATGCTGGATATCAGCACATATAAGGTGGCCCAAGTGGTGCTCATGGCGCGCGAGCTTGGCCGTGCCGAGAGCGAGTTGCGCGGGTTTATCGACGGGCTGAGTGAGGATGAACAGGCCAGCCTTGTGGCGCTCATGTGGATCGGGCGGGGGAGTTTCGAGCCCGAGGACCTGCGCGAGGCGATCCAAACGGCCCGCAGCGAGGCTACGACACCCTGTGCGGATTACCTTTTGGGGTCGCCGCATGTGTCGGACCATTTGGAAAACGGACTGGAGGCACTTGGCCTTTCGGCGCAGGATGATGAGGATGACCTGATCCGAGGTGGCTAGGGGCGTGTTCCGTTTGCGGTGTCTCTGATGGCTTGCGTGGTGGTCTCATCCACCTGCCCGTCGGGTGCCAGAGCCACGCCGAAAAGTGTTTTGGCCTGCGCGCGTGTGTACCGCTCCAGCCTCACATCCTCGGCCACAAGCGCCGGATCGCGCCGCATCGGATCGCCGTATCCGCCGCCGCCGGGGGTTTTCACCCGCACCCTGTCACCGGGTGCCAGCGGGATGTTCTGCTCCTTGCTCAGATGCTCGGGCGTATGCGCCACGCCACCTTGTATCACTGTCACCTCGTTCACCGCGCCATCTGCCCCGCCCAGCGCGCCTTGCGGCCCGAACCGTCCATGATCCATCACGAAGCTCGCCGTGGCCGCGCCGCGCCTGAGCTCCACCTCATAGTCCAACCCGAAGCCGCCGCGCTGCATGCCCGCCCCGCCCGAGCCTTCGCGCAATGCATAGCGGTGATAGAGCACCGGAAAGGCCTGCTCCATGATCTCCACTGGCGGCGCTTTGGAGATACCGATGGTGGAGCATCCATTGCTGAGGCCGTCCCCGCCTGCGTAGCCGCCATATCCCCCGCCCGAAAGCTGATACATCACGAAGTCGCGGCCCCTCTCGGGGTCATGCCCGCCAAGCGCGAAATTCCCGCTCGTGCCTGCCGGGGAGGCGGTCACACGATCCGGCAAAACAGAGACTAATGCCGCGAAAACGGCCTCTGCAATGCGCTGGCTTACCTCCGCCGCACAGCCCGACACGGGCCGTGGATATTGCGCATCAAGGAACGTGCCTTCGATGCCCCTGACGTGCAAAGGCTCGAACGCGCCCGCGCTGATCGGCACCTCGGGAAAGATGTGCCGCATGGCGAGATAGACGGAGCTGAGCGTGGTCGCCCTGACCGAGTTCATCGGCCCGGCACAAGGCACGGAGGAGCCGCCGAAATCAAAGCTCAGATCATCGCCATTGCGGGTGATAGAAAGCCTGATTTCCAGCGGCTCGTTCACCACGCCATCGCTGTCGACAAAGGCCACGCTGCGATGCACACCTTCAGGGATCTGCGCGATAAAGGCCCGCATCTGGGTCGCGGCGCGGCGGCGCAGCTCGGCAATCGCCTCGGCCACGACATCATCGCCATAGCGATCCATCAAGGCGCTCAGACGCTCGGCCCCCAGATCGAGGGCGGCCGCCTGCGCCTTTACGTCCCCGATCCGCTGATCCGGGACACGGATGTTGGAGCAGATGATCGCGTAAATTTCGGCGTCCATCACCCCCTCCTTGAAAAGGCGCACAGGCGGCAGGCGCAGCCCTTCCTGCTCCACCGATGTGGCGGAGGCCGAAAACCCGCCTGGCACAGCGCCCCCGGTATCGGGCCAATGGCCGGTATTGCTGAGCCAGCAGGTGAGTTTACCCGCGCGGTAGAAGGGCCGGGCAAAGCGCACATCCATCAGATGCGTGCCACCCAGATAGGGATCGTTCACGATATAGATATCGCCGGGTTTCGGCGCGGCCACGCGCCCGTCTGCAATCATGGAGATCAGCGTGCGGGTAGAATATTGCATCGTGCCGACAAAGACCGGCAGCCCGCCAGCCCCCTGAGCGATCAAAGCGCCGTCCACCGCGTCATATATCCCGTCCGAGCGATCATTTGCCTCTGCAATGACGGGCGAGAAGGCGGCGCGCGAAAAGCACATATCCATCTCGTCGCAGACCTGTTGCAGCCCTGCCTGAATGACCGAGAGGGTGATTGGATCAAGGCTCATGCCGCACCTCCCGCATGGATCAGGATATTGCCCTGGGCATCGCCGGTGGCCGTGTCGCCCGGCTCGATCAGGATGGTTGTGTCCATTTGCTCGATAATGGCGGGACCGGTGAGGGCCACATCCAGCGGCAGGTGATCGCGCCAATAGACGGGCGTGTCATGCACGTGCCCGCCAAAACGCACGGCCCGTGTGCCGGTCTGTGCCTTGGCCTGTGTCTTGCGGCCCTCAGGATCGATCAGGGTTGAGAGGTCGAGCGGCGGGCGTTGCCCGATGACAGAAGTGTTCACATTGACCAAAGTGGCGCGGGCTGTCTCCAGCCGCACGCGGAAACGCGCATAATAGACCTGCTCGAAGAGGGCCTTGAGGTCTTTGGGTGAGATGTCAGGTCGCTCCAGCGGGACGCGCAGGAGATGGGTCTGGCCGAGATACTGCATATCGACACTGAACAGGCGCTTTATGCCATCAATCTGGATGGTTTCCCGCGCGATGGCCCGCTCTCCTTGTGCGACTTGCGCGGCGAACGCCTCCTCCAGAATTGTGCTGGAGAGCATGTCCAGAGGGGTGCCCAGCGTGCTCACATAATCATGGCGCAGATCGGCCACGACACAGCCCAACGCGTTGGTGATCCCCGGCCTACACGGCACCAGAACGCGCGGCACGCCCAGCTCGCGCGCCAGCGCCGCCGCGTGCAGAGGCCCTGCCCCGCCGAATGCAAAAAGCGCGAAATCACGCGGATCGGCCCCAAGCGAGAGCGACACCATGCGGATTGCTCCGGCCATTTTGGTGTTGGCCATGCGGATCACGGCCTCTGCAGCCTCTGGGACCGACAGGCCCAAAGGTTGCGCCAGCTTGGCATCGAACACAGCGGCCACATCTGCGAGAGAAATGCCGCCTGTGACGGCAAGCTTTGCGGGGTCGAGACGGCCCAGCAGGAGGTTGGCGTCGGAAATCGTGGGCTCGGTCCCGCCGCGGCCATAGCAGATCGGGCCGGGATCCGCGCCCGCGCTGTCCGGGCCTATGCCCAAGAGCCCTGCCGCATCCACGCGCGCGATGGAGCCGCCACCCGCGCCCACGGTGCGCACGTCCACCATCGGCACGTGGATCGGCATGGCGTATTCAAGCTCAATCTCGCTTGAGACCGCAGGCTCTGCCCCCCGGATCAGCGCCACATCCGTTGAGGTCCCGCCCATATCGTAGGTCAGTAAATCCTGCAGACCGGCTGCCCGTCCGGTATAGGCCGCGGCCATCACGCCTGAGGCTGGGCCGGACATGACCGTCTTGGCTGCCTCCGCCGCCACCAGCCGGGCCGAGACCATGCCACCGTTTCCGTTCATCACCAGCACGTCATTGGTGTAACCGCCCTTGGAGAGTTCATCGGTCAGCCGCTCCAGATACCGCGCCAGAATAGGCTGCACGGAGGCGTTGACGGCGGCCGTGACGCCGCGCTCGTATTCGCGGCTTTCGGACAAAAGCGCGTGGCCCATGGTGATATGTGAGCCGGGCCAGTGATCCTTGAGCAAGGTGGCGGCGCGCCGTTCATGCGCGGGGTTGGCATAGGCATGCAGGAAATGGATCACGAGCGATTCACACCCTTTGGCCAGAAGAGCTTCGCTTGCGCTCATCAGCGCATCCTCGTCCAATGGCGTGACGACAGAGCCTGCGGCGTCCATCCGCTCGGGCACCTCAAGTCGTAGATCGCGAGGGATCAGGGGCGCGAACTGACCCGTCATTCCATAGGCTTGCGGGCGGGTGCGGCGGCCAAGCTCCAGCACATCGCGAAAGCCTTGCGTCGTGATCAGCCCGGTGCGGCTCAGCTTGCGTTCCAGCACCGCGTTGGTGGTGGTCGTGGTGCCATGGACGATAAGGGCGAGGGTGCTGAGATCTGTCTTGGCAGCGCTCAATGCGTTCATCACGCCGTAGGCCTGATTGTCAGGTGTTGTCGGTACTTTGGCGAGACGCACGGCACCCGTGGCCGTGTCAAGCTGCACCAGATCAGTGAAGGTGCCGCCAACGTCGATACCGGCCACTTGGCTCTCTGTCTTGATCACGGGATAAGTTGCCTTTCATAGCGCTGGGTTGAGTTTGGCCAGCTTGGGGGGAAAGTCAACGTGGGAGGGCCGCGTGGTTTTTCTGTTGGGTTTGAGTATTTTTGCTAAGAAGAAGCCGAGGCGGTGGGATGCGGCGGCACACGGAGGGCTTATGCGGATTTTGTGGATGGTGGCTTTGCTTCTGTTGGGAGCGGGGCAGGCGCAGGCCCATGCAGGGGATCAGGGGTTCGTGCTCCTCTTGCCCACGGATTTTTATATCTGGTCGGGGGTGGCGAGTGTTGCGCTCACGGTGATCCTGTTGGCGATGCTGCCGGACCGGGCGGGAGCGGCGCTGTTTCGGCCGCTGCATCTATGGCGGTTGCAGTGCAGGGGCGCGCGCAATTGGATCAGTGGGGCTGTAGCGGTGGCTCTTGTCGTTCTGGTGGGTGTCGGGCTTTACGGGTCGCGAGATCCGCTGGTCAATCCGCTGCCGCTGGTGATTTGGACGCTCTGGTGGGTGATGTTGGTGACGCTTCAGGGATTGGTGATGGATCATTGGCGCTGGATCAATCCGTTCACAGGGCCTGCCGCGTTCCTGTCCTATCTGACAGGGGAGCGTGCGCCACTGCGCTATCCACGGGCGCTGGGTTACGGCCCCGGGATGGTAGGGTTCGTAGCCTTTGCGGGGTTCTTGCTGGCCGATATCGCGCCCTCTGACCCGGCGCGGCTGGCCGTGGTCATTGGGCTTTATTGGCTGATCAATCTGGCGGGCCTGTGTCTTTTTGGGCCCAGATGGCTTCTCCGGGTGGAGTGCGTGACGATCCTGATGCGCATTTTCACGCGGATGGCTGTTTTGGGGCGCAACCGGGGGCGGCTGGCGCTTGGCCTGCCGGGCTGGCAGCTTTTGGCGCGGCGACCTTTGCCGATGGGAGGCGCGATCTTTGCGCTCTTGATGCTGGCTGTGGGCAGCTTTGACGGGTTGAACGAGACGTTTCTTTGGCTGGGCATTTTGGGGCTGAACCCGTTGGAATTTCCGGGCCGCTCGGCTGTTGTAGGGCCGACTTTGGTGGGGCTTGGTCTGTCGGTTGTCGCATTGGTGCTGATTTTTGCAGCATCTACATGGCTGGGTCTGTTCATGGCCGGTGCGCGCGGGCGGTTGGCGCTGGCAGTGCGCCTTTTTGCGCCAGCGATCCTACCCATCGCGCTGGGCTATCACATCGCGCATTATCTCACGAGTTTTCTGGTCGAGGGGCAATATGCGCTGGCAGCGCTCAGCGATCCGCTCAATTCCGGGGCGGACCTGCTTGGCCTTGGACAATATAGCGTCACCACGGGGTTTATGTTCCAGCCGGGCCCGGTCAAGGCGATCTGGCTCACCCAGGCAGGAGCTGTGGTGCTCGGCCATGTCATCGCGATTGTTTTGGCGCATGTGCTGGCCCTTCGCCTTGTGCAGGGGGGGCGAGGGGCAATGTTGAGCCAGCTTCCTCTGGCGGTGTTTATGGTGGCTTATACGTTCTTCGGGCTCTGGCTTTTGGCGGCACCGCGCGGGTTCTGAGGGTTTAAAAAACTGGACAAGGGGCGCAATGCTTCGCAGGATCACCCTAAAGGGCGGCGTATGACCGCCCCATAACGGGAGATATGTCATGACCAAGACGCCAAACACCCTGAAGACGATCAGCCGTCGTGCGGCCCTTACGGGCATCGCCGCAGGCGCCGCGAGCCTGCCGCTCTGGGCGCGCTACACGAATGCGCAGACGGCCAAGCCGCTCAAGCTGGGCTTTCAGGTGCACCGCACAGGTATAGGCAGCGCCTATGGGCGTTGGTATGGGCGCACCACGGATGCGGCCGTGAAGTTCATCAATGATGGCGGCGGCATCAACGGTCGGATGGTCGAGGTCGTGGCCGAGGATGACGGGACGGATCCGCGCCGAGGCGCGGAGGTTCTGGAAAAATTTGCCAACCAGCATGGGTGTGATTTGGCTTTTGGCACGCTTTTCAGCCATGTTGTCATTGGGTCCGCACCGCGCGCGGGAGAGCTGAAACTGCCCTATTTCGTGGTGTCTGAGGGGCATCACGTGGCCAGCGGCGCACTCAACCGCTACACGCTGCAACCCGGCATTACGGACGTGAAAAGTCAGGTGAAGGCGATGGCGCCTTATGTCGCGGAGAACCTTGGCAAGAAGGTCACGATGATCTTCCCTGACTTTGCTTTTGGTCATGATCATCGCGACTTCTTTACCGCCGCGATCGAAGAGCAGGGCGGCGAGGTTCTGGAACAGATCGCGATACCGCCAGCAGAGACGTCTTTCACCAAGTATTTCCCCAAGATCCCCCGCGAGACGGAGGTTGTCTATCACGTGATGGTTGGGCCCGCTGTCTTGACCTTCGTGAAGGAGTTGGGTGAATTTTTTGGGCCTTCTCGTCCTGCCATGTTTGGGTTCATCGATAGCCTTGAGGCCGTCGACATCGGCAGTCCGGGACTGGAATTCCTGGAGGGGACTTATTTCTGGGAAGGCATGTGCCGCGATGCGCAGCCGGATCAGTCCGAACATGAGAAGACTTATCGCGCCGCTGTCGGTGTCGATGATCACGGCGCATCCATCAGCGATCCTACGGATGTGTCGACCTATGCCCATATGTTTGGATGCTGGGAGACGCTGCATGTGATCAAGGAGGGGATGGAGGCCTCGGGCTATTCAGGTCCGGGGGATCGCGCCAAGCTGATCGAGGCGGTCGAGGCGATGGGTGCCATGCCCGAGAGCCTGGCCCATCCGCAAGGCGACAAGATCTTCAACGGCAAGACCCATCAGGTCTTTGGCCATCAGAACATCAGTCGCGTGGAGGGTGGTAAGCTGGTGCGGGTGCATCGCACCTCGATAGAGGACACGCTCTATCCGGATGAGGTGGATTACACCACGCAATCGTTCTGATCCAGCGCAAAGGGGAGGGGCTCTGCCCCACGTTGACTTTCTGGTGAAACTCAACGCCCCCCGGGATATTTTTGGCAAGAAGATGAAGGGGTATTTTGGCCCTTTCAGGGGGACGGGGTTTAATGCGGCTGAGCGATTTTAAAGCGCTGACATTCGATGTGTATGGCACATTGATTGATTGGGAGAGCGGGATGATCGCCGGGCTGAAGCCTTTGACAGATCAGATGACGCCTGCTCCGTCGCGTGACACGGTTCTTGAGGCGCATGCGTTTTATGAAAGCACGTGCCAGCGCTATACGCCGGCCAAGGATTACCGGGAGGTTTTGGCGATCGTCTACAAGCGGCTGGCGGAGGAGTGGGGGCTGGCTGCAAGCTGGAACGAGGCCGAGATCTATGGCCATTTTGTCGAGCATTGGCCGGCTTTTCCCGATAGCGCCGAGGCGCTGGCCTATCTCAGGGACCACTTCAAGCTGATCGTTTTGTCCAATGTCGATAATGCGAGTTTTGCTTATAGCGATGCCAAACTGGGCCATCCGTTTCACGCCACTTATGTGGCAGGCGACATCGGCAGCTACAAACCCGATCCGCGCAATTTCGATTATATGTTGGAGCATCTTGGACGCGTCGGGATTGAGGCGGGGGATATTCTGCACACCGCCGAGAGCATGTTTCACGATCATGGCCCTGCCAACCGGCACAGGCTGGCCAATTGCTGGATTTACCGGCGCCATGACAAAGAGGGCTTCGGCGCGACGATGCACCCCGGAGAGATGCCAAGCTATGACATGATGTTTCATTCCATGGCGGATTTGGTGGTGGCGCATAAAGCCGAGCTGACGGCGGGCTGAGCGCGATGGATCTGGGACCATATCTGCTTTTGGCGAGCCTTGAGGGGGCTGTGATGGCCTCGGTTCTGGCGCTCACGGCGGTGGGCTTGAGCCTTGTGTTTGGCGTGATGAGGGTGGTGAACATTGCGCATGGTGAGTTCTACATGCTGGGCGCTGTAATCGCCTGGTATGTGGCACATTGGATGGGGGGGCATCCGGCGCTGGGCTTTGCTGTGGCGCTGGTTGTGGCACCGCTTTTGGTGGGGTTGCTTGCGGCGGCGGCGGATATGACGATCCTCAAGCGGGTGGAGTATGACCCCGAGCGGACCATCGTGGCCACGATCGGGCTGCTTTACATCATTCAGCAACTGACTTTGATGGGATATGGGCCCGAGGCGCGGCCCGTGGAGCCGCCGTTCAACACGCGGCTGGCGATCCCGTGGCTCGAGTTCAAAGACGGTGCGCTGGCGATGTATTGGCCTTGGGGGCTCAGCACGACGAGTTACAAGCTGGCCGTGATCGGTGCGGCGGCGGCGGTTCTGGCCGGTGTCTGGCTCATGATGACCCGCACGCGGATCGGGCTTGTCATGCGCGCGACGCAAGCCGACCGCGAGATGGCGTTGGCCTTTGGCATCCCGGTTGAGCGGGTCTATGCCATCGTTTTTGGTATCGGCGCGGGGCTTGCAGCGCTTGCGGCTGTGCTCATCGTGCCGATTCAGCAGGCGCATTACCTGATGGGGGCCGAGCCGCTTCTTCTGGCCTTTATCGTGGTCATTATCGGCGGTCTTGGGAGCCTGCCGGGCACGGTGGTGGCGGCGATCCTGATTGGGCTCAGCGATGGGATCATCTCGGTCTTCTTCTCGCCCACGCTGGCCAAAATTCTTGCAACGCTTCTGGTGGGGCTCGTGTTGGTCTTCCGGCCTCAGGGGCTCTTTGGGACGCGCAGCGCATGACAACGACGCGCAAGATCATCCTCCTGCATGGCGGGCTTTTGGCGCTGCTGTTTGTGCTGCAATTCGTGCTGCCTGCCTATCACCATGGCAATCTGGCGCGGATCATGGTGCTGGCAAGCTATGCGATCGGCTACAACATCCTGTTTGGTTACACTGGCTTGCTGAGCCTTGGCCATGCGCTCTTCTTCGCCGCCGGAATGTACGGCATGGGGCTGAGCATTCAGCATCTTGGTGCCTCCCCGGCCACGGCGATGCTGGTGGGTGTCGTGGCGGGGGCCCTGGTCTCGGTGGTGCTGGGCCTTCTGGCGCTGCGCACAGTGGGTGTGGCGTTCATGATCGTCACGCTGATGTTTGCGCAGGCGGGATACCTCACCGCGCTCTATTTCGTCGATTGGACGCGGGGCGACGAGGGGTTCGTGATCCAGCAGGCACAGCGCATCCTCTGGGGCATCGACCTCAGCGACGCCACAAACCGGTATTTTGCGGCTTACGGGTTGTTTGCCGTGTGTTTGCTGATCAGCCTCTGGCTGGTCCGGCATCCGTTTGGCAAGACCCTGATCGCCATCCGCGAGAATGAGGAGCGGGTGCGGATGCTCGGCTATGACATCTGGGCGCACAAGCTGGCTGCCGTGGTCATCTCCGGCACGATTTCGGCGGCGGCGGGGGCGGCATATGGCCTGCTCTTCGGCTATGTTGGTGCGAGCTTTGCCGCCGTGCCCCATTCGATCCTTCCGCTGCTTTATGTGCTTCTGGGTGGGGCGGGCACAGTGCTCGGCCCCTTCATTGGGACGCTTTTCATGTTCTACCTGATCGACCTCAGCTCGGGGCTAACCACGGCCCATATGCTGATCGCGGGTGTGGCGCTGGTCCTGCTGACCCTCTTTGCGCCGCAAGGCTTGGTGGGAGAACTGCGCCGCCGGATCTGGAGGTGGCTGCCATGATCCTGTCGACACGGGGCCTGACCAAGAGCTTTGATGGGCTGAAGGCCGTTACGGATGTTGATTTCGATCTGCCCCAAGGTGAGGTGCGCGCGCTCATTGGGCCGAATGGTGCGGGCAAGACCACGCTGGTGAGCATGATCTGCGGCCGGATCACGCCGAGCGCTGGCTCCATCAGTTTTGATGGGCGCGACATAACCACCTTGCCCGCGCATAAGCGGATCGGTCGGGGCATGGCCTATACGTTTCAGATCACCTCCGTTTTCCCGCGCCTTGATGCGCGCGAGAACGTGGCGCTGGCCGCGCGCCGTGGCGGCAAGGGCGACGCTGCGGTGGAGGCAGCCCTTGCCCGCGTCGGCCTTGAGGGCCGCGCGGATCAAGAGGCGGGTGATCTGAGTTACGGGCACCAGCGGCTTCTGGAGATTGCCATGGGGCTGGTGCAGGAGCCGCGCCTTCTGATTCTGGATGAGCCAACGCAAGGCCTTGCCGAGGCCGAGATCGACGGGTTCAAAACGCTGATCCGCGAGCTTGCGGGCGATACGACGATATTGCTCATTGAGCATAACATGAGTGTGGTCATGGAATTGGCCGAGCAGGTCACCGTCCTGAATTTTGGTGAGATTCTGGCCGAGGGCACCCCTGCAGAAATCCACGAAAACGCTGCTGTGCAGGCCGCCTATCTGGGGACCGGATGATGCTGGAACTGAAAGGCATCAACTCGGGCTACGGGCGCGCGCAGGTCCTGAGGGACGTATCGCTCAGCGTCGCACCGGGGGAAATCCTTTGTCTCATGGGCCGCAATGGTGCGGGCAAGACGACGATGATGCAGACGATCATGGGGCTTTTGCCGCTGATGTCGGGCGAGGTGCGGGTGGACGGCCAGATCGTCAGCACCCTACCCGCGCATCAGGTGCCGCGCGCGGGCGTAGGGTATATCCCGCAAGGCAGGCGGCTCTTTGCGGGGCTGACTGTGGCACAGAACCTTGAGATCGGCCTGCGCGCGCGCAACAGTGGCCCGGAGGTTCTGGAAGAGGTGCTGGCGCTTTTCCCGCGCCTCAAAGAGCGGATGAACCAACGGGCACAGACCCTCTCGGGCGGGGAGCAGCAGATGCTCGCCACAGCACGGGCTCTGTGTTTGCGGCCAAAGGTGCTACTCTTGGATGAGCCGACCGAAGGATTGCAGCCTTCCATGATCGAGGCGATTCGGCAGGTGATCGTGCAAATGCGCGACGAGGGTGTCGCGATCCTGCTGGTGGAGCAGCGGGTGGACGCGGTCCTGTCCGTGGCCGACCGGGTGGCGTTCATCGAGAACGGGCGCAATGGTGAGACCCTTCCGGCGGAGGCCCTGCGCGCGGATCGCAGCATCGTGGACCGCTACATCGGGGTATGAGTTTGAGCAAAAGGATACCACAGACGTGACCGCCTATCTGCGACCCGCCAGCGTGGAGCAAGCTTTGGCCGCTCTTGCCGAGGGGCCTGCCGTGATTGCGGCAGGATGCACGGATTTGTTCCCGGCGACGGATCGGCGAGGCCTTGAGGGGCGCGTTCTGGACATCACTGGGATCGGCGATCTGTGCTCTTTGGGGCCTGTCGCGGGCGGTTTGCGCATTGGCGCAGCGGCTACATGGAGCGATGTGATCCGGGCTGATCTGCCGCCTGCGTTCGATATGCTCAAAGAGGCGGCGCGCGAGGTGGGATCGGTGCAGATCCAGAACGCGGGCACGCTGGTGGGCAACATCTGCAATGCGTCGCCTGCGGCGGATGGGGTCCCGTGCCTTCTCGCGCTTGATGCGGAGGTCGAGATCGCGTCCGCCCATGGCCTGCGCCGTGCCGCTCTGTCTGATTTCATTACCGGCGTGCGGCAGACCGTGCTTGCACCCGGCGAGATGGTGACAGGCCTGTTTATCCCTGAGGAGGCGCTCGGCGGGCGTTCGCGGTTTCTCAAGCTTGGCGCGCGGCGATATTTGGTTATTTCCATTGCGATGGTGGCTGTGCGTATTGAGGTAAATGAGGGCCGTGTGGTGCAGGCCGCGATCGCTGTGGGGTCTTGCAGCGCGGTCGCCAGACGGCTCTTTGCGCTGGAAGAGGCTCTGATCGGGCGGTCTGTGGCAGAATTGAAGGGCCCTTTGGATAGGACCCTGATTGCGCCTTCGCTCAGCCCGATTGACGACATTCGCGCCGACGCGGCCTACCGGCTTGAGGCGGCGGCGGAACTTGTCAATCGCGCGCTCTGCAATGTGGCGGAGGGGTTTTCATGAACCGCGAAGTGCCGCAATGGGTCCTGTCCGTGAACGGGGCGGAGCATATCCTTCCCAGCACACCGGGGCGGCGGCTGTCGGAGGTTTTGCGCGAGGATTTGGGGCTGCGCGGCACCAAGGTCGGCTGTGACGCGGGCGATTGCGGGGCCTGCACGGTGCTGTTGGATGGCGCGCCGGTCTGTGCTTGCCTGACCCCGGCGGCGCAGGTCGCTGGCCGCGCCGTGACGACAGTGGAGGCGGCGGGTGATGCGCTGTTGGAGCGGCTTCGTGCCGCGTTTTTGCGCCATGGCGCCGCGCAATGCGGGATCTGCACACCGGGCATGTTGATGGCCGCCCGCGCACTTCTGGACATGTCTGAGACCCCAAGCCGCGCCGAAGCCGAAGAGGCGCTTGGCGGGGTCCTCTGCCGCTGCACCGGTTATGCCAAGATTATCGACGCCGTCTGTGACGCAGGTCTGGGCAGGCCCGCCGTGATGCCCGTTGCGGGCATGGCGGTGGGCGCGCGGATCGAGCGGCTGGATGGGGCGGCGAAAGTGGCTGGAACCGAGCGGTTCGGAGCCGATACGGCACCTGAAGGCGCCTTGCTGGTGCGTGCCATACGTGCGCCCTCTGCCCCGGTGCGGTTCACCTTTGGCGATCTGGATACGTGGCGCGCCGCGCTCCCCGGCGCGGTCCAGATCTTTACCGCCGCCGACATCCCTGGAGAGAATTGCTTCGGCACCATCCCCCCTTTCGCGGATCAACCCGCACTGGCCGAAAGCCACGCAAGGCTGCGCGGCGAGGCCGTGGCCCTCATCGCGGGCGCGCCCAATGTGATCGAAGGGCTGGATTTGGCTACGTTCCCGATCACATGGGAGGCGATTGAGCGCGAACTGGTCCATGACCATCGCCCAGATAACCTGCTCATCACTGGCACGGTGCGGCGCGGGGATGCGGAGGCGGCTTTGGCCCGCTCCGCCGTCGTGGCAGATGGCGAAATGCGCACGCCCTACATCGAGCACGCCTATATCGAACCAGAGGCTGGGATCGCGTGGATGGACGGAGACACACTCGTGATCGAGGCCTGCACCCAAGCACCGGTCATGGACCGCGACGATACGGCAAAAGTGCTTGGCCTCCCGCCCGAGCGTATGCGGATCATCCCGGCGACCGCCGGGGGCGGATTCGGTTCGAAACTGGACGTGTCCTTGCAGCCCCTCATAGGGCTGGTGGCGCTCAAAACCGGGCGGCCTGCGCGGATGATTTACAGCCGGGCCGAGTCTATGGCCTCCACCACCAAGCGGCACCCGTCGGTCATGCAGGCCCGCATCGGTGCTGACGCGGGTGGGCGCATCACCGGGATGACCTTCGAGGGCGAATTCAACACCGGTGCCTATGCCAGCTGGGGTCCTACAGTATCAGGCCGCGTGCCGGTCCATGCGTCTGGCCCCTATTTCACCCCCCATTACGACGCGCAGGCCCATGCCCGGCACACGCACTCCGCCATTTCTGGCGCGTTTCGTGGCTTTGGTGTGCCACAAGCGGCGATCATGCAGGAGACGCTTTATGATGAGTTAGCCGGAAAGCTGGGCCTGGATAGGCTCGCATTTCGGCAGATCAACGCGCTGCAATCGGGGCAAGAGACCGTTTGCGGGCAGATCGTGCAGGGCGTGGGGATCGGCGCATGTCTGGACGCTTTGGACGCGCCGTGGCACGCCGCGCTCAAGCGGGCGGAGGCGTCAAATGCCAAGGGCGGCACGTTCCGACATGGCGTTGGAGTTGCATCCTGTTGGTATGGCTGCGGGAACACGGCCTTGCCCAACCCATCGACGATCCGGGTCGGGATCACGCCAGAGGGGCGGCTGTGCCTCCATCAGGGGGCTACGGATATCGGACAAGGCTCCAACACCGTCATCACACAGATCTGTGCGGATGCTTTGGGGCTGGCGGTGGATGATTTCACACTGATTGGCCCTGATACGGGCCTTACACCCGATTGCGGCAAGACCTCCGCCTCGCGCCAGACATTTGTGACGGGCAAGGCGGCGGAACTGGCGGGGGGCAGCCTTCGCGCACGTATTTTGAGCCTGAGCAATATGGGGCCAGAGGCGGCGTTGCGGCTTGACGGCTCGCATCTGATCGTGAGTGACGGGTCGGGCGAGAGATGCATCGATCTGGCCATGTTAGAGCCTGATATCCATGGCTACGCCCTTGCTGCCGAAGAAACCTATGACCCGCCAACGACAGCCCTCGATGCGGATGGCCAAGGCAGCCCATATGCCGTCTACGGCTACGGCGCGCAGATTGCGGAAGTCACCGTGGACATGGCCCTCGGCACTGTGCGGGTGAGCAAGATCACCGCAGCGCATGACCTTGGCCGGGTGATCAATCCGCTTCTGGCCGAGGGGCAGGTGGAGGGCGGTATCGCGCAGGGGCTTGGCCTCGCGCTGATGGAGGAATTTATCCCGGGCAGGACGGAAAACCTGCATGACTACTTGATCCCAACAACGGGTGATATGCCAAAAATAGAGACGATTCTGCTCGAAGTGCCTGACCCCGAAGGACCGATGGGCGCCAAAGGGCTGGGCGAGCATGTGCTCATTCCCACAGCGCCCGCAATTCTCAACGCGATTCGCCACGCCACAGGGGGCCTCGTCCGACAGCTTCCCGCACTGCCGCACCGTGTGCTTGCTGCTATCCGTGAGGCGCAATGAGCGGTGAGAAGATCAGATGCGACGCCTGCCCCGTCATGTGCTTCATAGCACCCGGCAAGGTGGGAGCATGCGACCGCTATGGAAATGAGGGTGGCCAGATCGTGCGCAGTGATCCGCTGACCATCCTCGACCGCAGGCTCGAAGGCGGCGGCGCGGTGCGGCCCTTCCTGACCCGCGATTGGGACGGCACATTCTCGGACGAAGACATCTTTATCAGCGGTGTGGGCGCGGGCACGACCTATCCCGATTACAAACCGGCGCCCTTCATCGTCAGCCGCGAGGTTGCGGGGGCTGACACCGTAACCGTGGTGACCGAGGCGATTTTTTCCTATTGTGGCGTGAAAGTGAAAATCGACACAGACCGCCATCTGGGCGCCGAGGGTGCTGTGGTCCGCGCGGGCGGCGAGGCAGTGGGTCATGTCACCACCAGCGAGTATGGCAGCCAGATGCTCAGCCTTGGGGGGGTCGATCACCTCACGGGCGGCTCCAAGGCCGAGGGGCGCGTGACCTGTGACGCGCTTTTGCGTCTATGCAATCGTGAGGCGGTAGACCTGAGCATTGACGGCGGTGCAACAGTCACTGTTCAGGCCGGAATGGCCCCGATTGTGGACGGGGAGCGGGAGGAAAGGATGCGCGTTGGCTGCGGCTCGGCCACAATTGGGATGTTCGCAAGCCAATGGCTCGGTCTTGTCGATGAGGTGGTGGTTGTGGACGATCACATCACCGGCGTGGTGAGCGAGCATCAGGCGGGCAAGGTGCTGGATTGGCCTGAGACGGGTATACGTATCAAGGGTCGTCGCTCCACGCCCGGACGGTATTTTCAGGTGGCAGGGCCGGGACAGGGCTGGGGTGGCACAGATATCGAGGACCCGCTGAGCATCCTGAACCCATGGCTTGAGAAGAAGGGCGCGCGGCCGGGGCTGACGCTGCTTATGGTCTCCACCACGGGCGAGCATGCGGCGTGTTACGTGCTGGATGATGCGCTTGAACCACAACCAGCGCCGATGCCCGCCGCCTTGCAGCCTTCCGTCGATCTCATCGCCGAGAATTGTGAGCCCGCGCTCTGCACCGTGATGTTTCAGGCGGGGGCTGGCGGATCGCTCCGCTCGGGGGTCACGCAGAATCCGGTTCTACTGACCCGCTCGGTTCAATCGGGCGAGACTCAGGTCACCTGCGGTGGGGTCGAGGCCTATATCTGGCCCGGTGGGGGGATCACGTTGATGGTGAATGTGCTCCATATGCCTGAGGGATCTTTTGGCTATGTCCCGACGCCAGCCTTGGTTGCCCCCCTCGAATTTACCTTGCCACGTAAGGCATTTAGCGCGCTGGGCGGGCATGACGTAGCGGTGCGCAGCATCGCGGACATCGTCGAAAAGGGCGGCGAATACGGGGCCACCATGCAGCTCAGCCCCCTCAAGGGGCGCGGGTGATGGGCGCGCAGGCCACATGGATATCCGGCGGGCGGTTGCATCTGCATCACGGACCGATTGATATGATCGTGGGGGCCGAGGGGCCGGGCGTGCAGGCCGGATTTGCCCGCGCCATTCGCCGGTTTGACACGCTCCTGGAGGATCTGGCGGCGGAGCTGCCGCGACTGCGTTCGGCCGAGGGTCCGCTCCCTGTCGGCGATGTGGCTCAAGATATGGTGCGGACCATTGAGCGGTTCCCCGAGTTCTCCACGCCTATGGCCGCCGTTGCCGGTGCGGGGGCGGATGCCATTCTTGCGGCGCTCACAGACGGGCCGGGAGTATGCAAAGCCTATGTGAACAATGGTGGCGATATTGCATTTCATCTCGGAGAAAGCGCTGTGTTTCGCGTGGCTATGGCGGGCACGGGAGGCCAGATTGAGGTGTCGTCTCTATGCTCCGCTCGGGGCATCGCCACATCGGGCCGGCACGGGCGCAGCCTGTCTTTTGGGATCGCCGATTCGGTCACTGTTCTGGCTGAAAACGCTGCTTTGGCCGATGTCGCGGCCACCCTCATTGCCAACGCGGTGGACTTGCCGACTGCGCCAGAAATCAGTCGCGCCCCAGCGTGTGAGCAGCACCCTGATAGCGATCTGGGCACCCGGCTGGTAACAACCCATGTTGCCCCCCTGACTGATGCGCAGATCAGCAACGCGCTGACCGCGGGCATGATCCGCGCCGAAAGTTTTCGCGCCGCTGACCTGATTCATAGCGCCGCCCTCACCCTTGGCTCGCAGACCCGTATCGCCGGGCTGCTCCCCTTGACCCACCTGGAGGCGATCGATGCCTGATTTTACCCTGCGCAAGACATTGATGTTTGTGGAAACCATCCACCATGATGGTGGCCCTTCAGTGGATGTCCCACGCCGGCGGGCGGCGATTGCGGCGCTTGTGAAGAACCCGTTTGCAGGCGGTTACACGGCGGATTTACAGGGTGCGATGGATGATCTGAAGCCGCTCGGCCTGAGTATGACGGAGGAGCTGATTGCAGCACTTGGCGGTGCTGAAGGGATTGATGGGTATGGCAAGGCCGCGATGTGCGGTGAGGCCGGCGAACTTGAGCATACAGCGCTCTGGCACGTGCCGGGCGGTTATGCGATGCGCGCGCGGCTGGGTGCTGCGAAGGCGATCGTGCCCTCGGCCATGAAACAGGGCGGGCCGGGCACCCGGATCGACGTGCCTTTGGGGCATATCAACGCCGCTTATGTCCGGAGCCATTTCGACGCGATGGAGGTTGGTCTGCCCGACGGGCCCCGCGCGGATGAGCTTCTTTTCGTTTTGGCGATGAGCCGGGGTGGCCGCATCCATGACCGGATGGGGGGCCTCACCGTGGGGGACGTAAAAGGCGAAGATGGGCTGCGTTAGACCCGCTTTTTCGACAATTGAACGGCGAGGATTCCTCCCATTATGACCGCCACGCCGATCACATCATAAAATTGCAAAGGCTCGCTCAGGATGATGGCTGCTATGGCCACGCCGAGAAATGGATTGAGAAAGTGGAAGGTTGCAGCGCGTGTCGCGCCAATCCGCTCCACCAGCAAAAACCACACGAGAGTGGCCGCGAGCCCTGGCACCAAGATTGTGTAGATGAAAGCCGCGATGAGTTGCCAGCTCCAGACGATCACAATCGTTTCGGTCGAGACGGCCACAACGCTCAGGATTGCGCTTCCGATCAGCATCTGAAGCCCTACGACCATCAGGAAATTACCCTTGGACGAAGCCCCGCGCATGGTCAATGTGGCCACCGTAAGGGCCAGCACGCCGATGATGCAAAGCCCCAACGCCTGGATATCTACCCCGCCCGATAGCCTGCTGCCCATGATGATCACCACCCCGGCAAATCCACCGATCAGACCGAATGTCGCCATGCGGGGCAACCTTTCGCGGAAAAAGATCCAGCCCGCGAGCGCCACGAGGAGTGGCATGGTCGAGGCGATGATCGCGGCAAGAGAGGCCTCAATCGTCTGCATCGCGACGAAATTGAGCCCCAGATAGAGTGTGTTTTGACAGATGCCGAAGATGATGGTCGCGCGCCATTGCTGCGAAGTGAGCCGCCACGTCTGGCCCAGCAGTTTCGCAATGACAACACCCAGAAGCCCCGAGATGAGAAACCGGAGCGCAAGCGCGCTGATCGGGGGTGCGGATGCGACGATGATATGTGCGGAGGTAAACGCACTGGACCACATAGCGACAAAGGCCAAGCCCGTCAAAATACTGCGAAAATCCATGCCTGACCCTCATACGCACGGCATGAAAAAGGGCCGCCACTGGGGCGACCCTTTCGGAAACTTGTCAAAGATGCAAGCTTAGCCGTTTACGCCGTCTTTCAGCGCTTTGGCGATGGTCATTTTCACGACCTTGTCAGCTTCTTTCTTGATCTGCTCGCCGGTGGCTGGGTTGCGCACCATGCGCTCGGGGCGCTCGCGGCAATAGATTTTGCCAACGCCTGGCAGGGTCACGGCACCGCCGCCGGAGACTTCATGCGTGATCACGGAGATCATCGCATCCAGTGCGCTGCTTGCGGTTTTCTTGTCGCTGCCCATTTCCTCGGCCAGAGCCGCCACAAGCTGGGTCTTCGTCATCGGTTTTGCCATTTATGGTCTCCTTCAACTGCCCGTGTATTGGGCCTCATGCTGGCGATTTAACGCTATCTTGTGGGATAACACAACGCATAGTGGCACCGATATGCATGTTTTTTTGGGGTTTGAGCGGCTTTTTGCGGCCTCACAGGAAGGCAGTTTCCTCAAATGAGCGTAATTTGCGGCTGTGGATGCGCTCCAGCGGCATCTGAGCCAAGGTTTCCATCGCGCGAATTCCGACGCGTAAATGCCGCCCGACCTGATCATGATAGAAATCTGACGCCATGCCCGGTAGCTTCAATTCGCCGTGCAGAGGCTTGTCAGAGACGCATAAAAGCGTGCTGTAAGGCACGCGAAACCGGAAACCATTGGCCGCGATTGTCGCACTTTCCATATCGAGCGCCACGGCCCGGCTCTGGCTGAGGCGTTGCACCGGGCCGGATTGATCGCGCAGCTCCCAGTTGCGGTTATCGACGCTTGCCACGGTGCCGGTGCGCATCACCCGCTTGATATCAAAGCCCGTCACCTGCGCTTCTGTCGCCACGGCCTGTTCCAGCGCGATCTGAATCTCGGCCAGCGCGGGCACCGGCACCCAAGTGGGCAAATCCGCGTCCAACACGCCATCTTCGCGCAGATAGGCATGGGCCAGTACGAAATCGCCCAAGTTCTGCGAATTGCGCAGCCCCGCGCAATGTCCGACCATGATCCAAGCATGCGGGCGCAGGACGGCAATATGATCGGTCGCGGTTTTGGCATTGGATGGCCCGACACCGATATTCACCAGCGTAATCCCGGCGCCACCCGCCTTTTTGAGGTGATAGGCGGGCATCTGGGGCAGCTTGGCCGCGATGGGCAGGGGCGCGTCTGGCTCTGTGATCTCGGCATTATTTGTGCTGACGAAGCTGGTATAGCCACTTTCGGGATCGGCGAGGGCGATGCGGGCATAGGCCTCAAATTCAGACACGTAGAACTGGTAGTTGGTAAAGAGCACGTGGTTCTGAAAATGCTCGGGCGCGGTCGCGGTGTAATGCGCGAGCCGCGCGAGGGAGTAATCTACACGCTGGGCTGTGAAAAGCGCCAGAGGGGCGGGCGCGCCTGGGGCGCTGACATGTGTGCCGTTGACGATATCGTCGTTGGTCGTGTTGATATCGGGCACGTCGAACACATCGCGCAGGGTGAAGCCAGTGGCCCCTTCATGCGGGACGGTTATGTTGGGGTCCTGCGCCACGGCAAAATGAACGGGCATTGGCGTCTTCGATACGCTCACCGTCACGGGCACGTTGTGATTGCTCAGCAGGAGCCCGATTTGCTGCACCAGATAGGCGCGAAAAAGGTCCGGTCGGGTGATCGTGGCGCTGTAAGTGCCGGGCTCAGCGACATGGCCGAATGAGAGCCGGCTATCAACCTTGGCGAAGCTGGTCGTGGTGATGCTCAGCTTCGGATAAAATGCGCGCAGCCGCCGTTCAGGCGGCGGGCCGCCAACGGCTGCGTTAAACGCCATGCGCAAAAAATCCGTCGCCTCATCATAGAGCGTGCAGAGATGGTCCACGGCTGCCTCGGCGCAGGTAAAGCTCTGCGGGGCGTGCGTCGGCGGCATGAAAATATCCTCAGAATTTTGAGCCACGATTCCACCTGTTTTGCTATGCCCGCCATGGTTGACACGGCGCGGCGCGGGGATCAACCTGCTCTGCGCAAGCCAGCAGGAGCGCATCCATGGATTACGAGACAATCAGTCCCGAGGCGTTCGGGGCCAGTCTGAGGGGTATGGGCCTCAACATCCTTGTGCGCGATGTGGCCCGGCAGGTCGCGTTTCTGACCGATGTGTTCGAGCTGGAGGCGTTTCAACCAACTGTGGATTTCGCCATCCTGCGCTACGGTGATCAGGTGATGCAGCTTCATGTGGACGCGACCTATCACTCCAACCCGCTTCTTGGTCTCGTGCCCGAGTCCGGACCGCGCGGCGGGGGGGCTGAACTGAGGTTCTACGACACAGACCCCGATGCCTGTGCCGCCCGCGCCGAGATATTTGGCGCACATGTGCTCCAGCCGCCAACGGACAAACCGCACGGCCTGCGCGAGACCTATATCCTGTGCGAAAATGGCTATGCTTGGGTGGCCTCGCGTCCCCTTTGAAGGCTTGCCAAGCGAGCTGCGCGACCGCATATCATCGACGATGAACAAGACGCTTCTTTCCTTCGGCCATGGCTTTTCCGCCCGTGCGCTCACGCCCATGCTGCTGGCTGAGGGCTGGCGCGTGATCGGCACCACCCGCACTTCTGAAAAGGCGGCCGCGTTGGTAGCGGAGGGGGTTGAGGCGCGTATCTGGCCGGGTGCGGATCTGAGTGCAGATATCGCCGCCGCGCGGCATATCTTGATCTCGGTTGGACCCGGTGAGGGCGGCGATCCGGTTCTGGCGGCCCTCGGGGCCGAGATTGCCGCGGCTGCCCCGCATCTCGACTGGGTCGGGTATCTGAGCACGACTGGCGTATACGGCGATCATCAGGGTGGATGGGTTGATGAGAGCACGCCGCTTACCCCGTCCACACGGCGCGGCCAGTGGCGGGTTGAAGCGGAGGCGGCGTGGCAGGCGATCCCCGGTCTGCCGCTGCATATCTTCAGGCTTGCGGGCATTTATGGCCCCGGGCGCGGCCCCTTCGCCAAGGTCCGCGCGGGCACAGCCCGGCGGATCATCAAGCCGGGTCAGGTGTTCAGCCGCATCCATGTCGCCGATATCGCGCAGGTGCTGCACGCCTCGCTTGCGCGGCCGGATCCGGGCGCGGTCTATAATCTCTGCGATGATGATCCGGCCCCGCCCGAGGATGTCATCGGCCACGCGGCGGAGCTTTTGGGCCTGCCCCTGCCTCCGGGGGAGGACTTTGAGGTGGCCGACATGACGCCGATGGCGCGTAGCTTCTACGCTGAATCCAAGCGCGTCCGGAACGAGCGGATCAAGGAGGATCTCGGCATTACGCTGCGCTACCCCAGCTACCGTGACGGTCTGTCTGCGCTTTTGGCGCTGGAGCAAGCAAAGGACGGGTGAGGCGCATGAACGCAGCAGCCTGATCCTCGAACGATGCGATGGGCGGGGCCGCCTTTTGCTCCACGCCTGCGTCCAAAGCGGCCTCCAATGCTGCGCGCAAGGGTGCTGGCCCCGCGCCGATCGGGATAAGTGCGCTGGGTTCGGCCGCGCCATGCTCCGTGGTGCCGCCGCTATCGGTCTGGATCACTGGGATGCCACGCGCGAGGGCCTCTCGGATGGTAAGGCCGAAGGTCTCCTTCCATTGCGACATAAAGAGAAGCACGTCGATCCTGGAATAAAATGTATCCATATCCTCCTGCGGTGTTGTCACGTTAATGGGCTTTAGGTTGCGGGTTCATTGATCTGGGCGTAGGCGGTGTCGATGTATACGGAAAAAATCAGCTACAAGCGCCACCGCTTTCCGCCCCAGATTATTGTTCATGTTGTCTGGCTCTACGTCCGGTTCAACTTGAGCCTGCGCGAGGTCGAGGAACTGATGTTGGAAAGGGGCGTGGACGTTTCGTATGAAACGATCCGGCGCTGGACCGTTAAGTTCGGCCCTCTGATTGCCCACGTGCTGCTGCTGCGGCGGCCTCGCCCTGGCGATGTCTGGCATCTGGACGAAGTCGTCGTGAAGATCGCGGGTCGGTCATACTGGCTATGGCGCGCGGTCGATCAACAAGGCGTCGTTCTTGAGGAAATCCTACAATCGAGCCGAGACAAGCGGGCCGCAAAGCGGCTTTTGTTCAAGCTGATGAAACGTTGGGGCTTCGTGCCCAAACGGATCATTACAGACAAATTGCGATCCTATGGTGCCGCAAAGCGCGAGGTCGCGCCCGGTCTTGATCATTGGTCCCACAAGGGTCTCAACAACCGAGCAGAGAACAGCCATTTGCCTTTCCGAAAACGAGAGCGAGCGATGCAGGGCTTCCGGTCGCCGGGTGGATTGCAGCGGTTCGTCTCTATGCATTCCGCAACCCGCAATCATTTCTCTGTCCCAGCTCGCCGTCGTTCCGCCCTCACCATCCGCTACCATCGCCTCGAAGCCTTCGAGGCCTGGAAATCCGCGGCAAGTGTGGCTTGAGATACCAGCGGTAACACAACTCGAAGAATGTGCGACTTAACGTGACAACACCGATCCCCCAAAAGGTTGCAGCCCATCACCACGTCAAATCGGGTCGGGTCCATCACCATCTGATAGGCGCAATTGTCCGCATACATATGGGTCAGCGTGACATCGGGAATCTCGGCCGCGACCTCGTTCACGACGGCGCGCCACAGTTTGTAGC
>JBASXE010000058.1:0-7173 GCA_049276875.1 Roseovarius sp.
CCGAAGACACTCAACAAAACAGGCCCGCTTTCATCCAGCGACAGCACATAGTCACGCGTCGCCGCCGTGGCGGATGTGGCCCCATCATCATAAAGCGGGCGCACGCCGGAATAGGTCCAGACCACATCGGCTTGGGTGAGCTGCGTCTTGAGATACTGGTTGGCAAAAGCGATCAGGTAATCGCGCTCAACCTCGGTGCAATGCGCGGCTAGCGGGTCGCACTGATGATCGGCATCGGTTGTGCCGATCAAGGTGAAATCGTTCTCATAAGGGATGGCAAAGATGATCCGCCCATCGGCCCCTTGGAGAAAATACGCTTTGTCATGCTGTGCCACGCGCGGGACGACGATATGGCTGCCGCGCACAAGGCGCACGGCCTCGCGGCTGTTTTGGCGGATCACGCCTTGGACAACATCGGCGACCCAAGGCCCGGCGGCATTCACCAGCGCGCGCGCTGTCACCACCTCGGCCACGCCGTCACGCTCCAGCGTGATTTGCCAGTGATCACCTGCGCGGGTTGCTGCAATCACCTTGGTCCCCGTGAGAATACGCGCGCCCCGCACCTCGGCATCGCGGGCGTTCAGCACGACAAGGCGGGCATCCTCGACCCAGCAATCGGAATATTCATAGGCTTTGAAAAACCGATCCTGCAGCGCCGCGCCCTCGGCCGTGCCCTGTAGATGCAGTGTCTTGGTACCGGGCAAAATCTTGCGCCCACCCAAATGGTCATAAAGGAACAGCCCCAGCCGGATCAGCCAATCGGGCCTGCGCCCACGCAACCAAGGCATGACAGCGCCTAAAAGGCGAGATGTCGGCGTTTTGCTATCAAAGCGCATCTCGGGCGAGAGCGGCAGCACGAACCGCATGGGCCAGCTGATATGCGGCATGGCGCGCAGCAAGATTTCGCGCTCGGCCAGCGCATGGCGAACAAGCGAAAACTCGAAGAACTCCAGATAACGCAAGCCGCCATGAAGCAGCTTGGTCGAGGCTGAGGATGTGGCGCCGCCCAGATCGCCCATCTCGGCCAGACAGACCGACAGCCCCCGCCCTGCCGCATCGCGCGCGATCCCGCAGCCATTGATGCCGCCGCCGATGATGAACAGATCATATTGCGCGGCCATGGCCGATCCCTTGCCCAAAAATGTGCCTGACACACGCATCCTTTTTCAGCTAATGTTCGTTTTGTCAATTTTCATGTTCGTTTTTTTTCGTTATTGGTCTCGCATGCGCCTCAACCCACGCCAGTCGGATATCCTTGAGCTTGCCCGCCAGACGGGGCGCGTTGGTGTGGATGATCTGGCCACGGGCTTTGGTGTCACCGTTCAAACGATCCGGCGCGATCTGTCCGATCTCTGCGATGCGGGGCTATTGGCGCGCACCCATGGCGGCGCGATGCTGCCCTCGGGTGTGACCAATATCGCCTATGCCGAACGTCGCCGCCTCGCGGCCGATGCGAAAGAGGCGATTGGGCGCGCCACTGCCGCGCTGATCCCGCAAGGTGCCTCACTCTTTCTCAACATCGGCACCACGACCGAAGCCGTGGCGCGCGCACTCATCGACACGCCAAACCTGATGGTCGTGACCAACAACCTCAACGTGGCGCAGATCATGGCCGGCCACCCGACAGCCGAGGTGATCTTGACAGGCGGCAGGTTGCGCCGCGCCGATGGCGGGCTCACGGGCGACATGGCGGTCGAGACCATTCGCCAATTCAAGGTCGATGTCGCCGTGATCGGTGGCTCGGCCTTGGATGAGGAGGGCGACATTCTCGATTTCGACCCTGATGAGGTGCGCGTCTCGCGCGCGATCTTGTCACAGGCACGCGCGGCGATACTGGTAGCCGATCACGGCAAGCTAGCGCGCGCGGCCCCGATACGCATCGCCAATCTGCGCGATCTGGATCGTTGGATCACCGATGCACCGCCACCCGCACGCTTGCGCGATCTTTGTGACGGGGCGGGCACGGCAATCACGATTGCGGCAGACCCGCGATAAGCTTTTCCACCTCGGGGCCAAGGGCGGCCACGATCAGGGCGACCCCAGCGGCGTTGGGGTGGATGCCATCGGGTTGCATATAAGCGGCAAGTGCCGCGCGCGGGTCAGCTTCGGCTGCATCGGTCAGCGGGCCGAGGAAGCTTTCGGCATGCAGCGCGCCATATTGCGCGGCAAGCTCTGGATAGATGGCATCAAAATCGGCCTTGAATTCTGGCCCGTAATTGCCGGGTGCCTCCATCCCGACCAGCAAAACCGGCACCCCGGCGGCCTTAGCGGCTTGCAATATCCCCTCCAGATTGGCGCGGCTGGCCTCGGGCGGCAGGCCGCGCAACAGGTCATTGCCGCCCAGCGCCACGATCAGCGCATCGACATCGGGGGTCAGGGTCCAGCCGATCCGGGCAAGCCCGCCTGCCGTCGTATCACCCGACACACCGGCATTGATCATCGCGACCCCATGGCCGCGCGCGGCAAGCCAAGCCTGCAATTGCGGCACAAACCCGTCTTCCTGCACCAGACCGTAACCTTGGATCAGGCTATCGCCCAAGGCTGCAATCGTGACCGTATCCGCGCGCACTGGGGCTGCAAGCAACACCGCCAGCATCAACGCCTTGCCCATCAGGCCCAAGGCCCCATATGCGATAGACCTAAGTAAACCGAGGCGTTCAGTCATGGCCGATCCTGTCTTTTCCCTTGTCGATGCCCGCCTCTCGCTCGATGGCAATGCCGGGCCTGTCGATATCTTGCACGGCATCACGCTTGATATCCATGCCGGTGAAACCGTGGGGCTGACGGGGCCATCTGGATCAGGCAAATCTTCGCTCCTTATGCTGATGGGCGGGCTGGAACGCGCCACCGGCGGCAGGGTCACGGCACTGGGCCATGATCTGACCGCGATGAACGAAGACCAGCTTGCCCGCTTTCGTCGAGATAATATGGGCGTGGTGTTCCAATCCTTCCACCTGATCCCGACAATGACCGCGCTGGAAAACGTGGCGACACCCTTAGAACTGGCGGGTCACCGCGATGCCTTTGATCGCGCGGCCGCGGAACTTGAGGCGGTGGGGCTGGCCAATCGCGCCGATCATTACCCCAGTCAGCTTTCCGGCGGTGAGCAGCAGCGCGTGGCGCTGGCGCGTGCTGCCGCACCCCGCCCGCGTATCTTGTTGGCTGATGAGCCGACCGGCAATCTTGATGGTGCCAATGGGCAGGCGATCATCGACATGCTTTTTGGTATGCGCGACCGGCACGGGGCGACCTTGGTCTTGGTCACCCATGCCCCGGAACTGGCCGCGCGCTGTGACCGCGAACTGCGATTGCGCGATGGGCGCTTGCTGGGCGCGGTGATGCAGGACGCCGCGCAATGATCATCGCTTGGCGGATCGCGCGCCGCGAATTGCGCGGGGGATTGCGGGATTTTCGGATTTTTCTGGCCTGTCTGGCCTTGGGCGTTGCAGCAATTGCCGCCGTCGGCTCTGTGCGGGAGGCGATCCAATCCGGGCTGACCCGCGAAGGGGCGACAATCCTTGGCGGTGATGCCGAGATGAGCTTTACCTACCGTTTCGCCGATACCGCCGAGCGCGCCTTTATGGCGGGCATCGCCACACGCGTATCGGAAACTGTCGATTTCCGCTCGATGGTCGTGATCGACCGCGACGGCGTGACCGAGCGCGGCCTGACACAGGTGCGCGGCGTTGATGCAGCCTATCCGCTTTACGGCACGGTCGTACTTGATCCAGCCATCCCCTTAGCCGAGGCGCTGGCCACGACCGACAGACCCGGTGCGGTGATGGACAGGTTGTTGATCGACCGGCTGGCGCTTGAAATCGGCGATGTGTTCCGGCTTGGCACGCAGGAGTTTGAATTGCGCGCCGTACTTGTGGGTGAACCCGACAGCGCGGCGGGCGGTTTCGCGCTTGGCCCGCGCAGCATCGTGAGCTTGTCTGGGCTAGAAGGGGCGGGTTTGCTGGCACCCGGCACGCTTTATGACAGCCAATACCGGCTTGCCTTGCCACCCGGCAGCGATCTGGCCAGCCTACAACAGACCGCGCGCGCGCAGTTCGAAGAGACGGGCCTTCGCTGGCGCGACAGCCGCAATGGCGCACCGGGGGTGCAAGCCTTTGTCGATCGCATCGGTGCCTTTTTGGTTCTGGTGGGGCTGGCCGGGCTGGCCGTGGGTGGTGTCGGCGTCGCATCGGCGGTGCGCGCCTATCTGGAGGGCAAGGTCGAGACCATCGCAACGCTCAAGACCTTGGGGGCCGAGGGGCAGATCATCTTTGCCGCTTACTTCATGCAGATCGGCCTTTTGACGTTGCTTGGTTTGGCCATGGGGCTTGTCTTGGGCGCGGCGCTGCCACTGATCTTTGCGCCGATCATCGCGGCGCAACTGCCGCTGCCTATCGCCTTTGCCATCTATCCCGGCCCCTTGGCCGAGGCCGCATTCTACGGCGCGCTGACCGCGCTGATCTTTACGCTTTGGCCGTTGGCGCGCACCGAAACCCTACGCGCCGCCGCACTTTACCGCGATGCGTCTGGGTCAAGGCGGCACTGGCCCCGGCCCCTCTGGCTGGTCATCATCGCCTGTCTCACCTTGGCCCTTATCGGTGCAGCGACGCTTTTGTCGGGCATCCCGCGCTTGGCCTTGGGCACGGCGGGTGGGATCATCGGCGCGCTCATCGTGCTTTCGGTCGCGGCGGTGTTGATCCGGCGCGCGGCGCGGCGGATGTCACGCTCGGGCATGATGCGCGGGCGCACCGCGTTGCGCATGGGATTGGGTGCGATGGGCTTGCCGGGGTCGGAAACCACAAGCGTGGTCTTGTCGCTTGGCTTGGGGCTGACGGTGCTGGCCGCTGTGGGCCAGATCGATGCCAATCTGCGCGCCGCCATCCAGCGCGACCTGCCGACGGTCGCACCGACCTATTTCTTTGTCGATATTCAACCCGATCAGCTTCAGCCCTTTCTAGACCGGGTGACAGGCGACCCCGCCGTTAGCCGCGTGGATACCGCGCCGATGCTTAGGGGCATCATCACCCGTATCAACGGCCAGCGCGCGCAAGATGTGGCGGGCGATCACTGGGTGATCCAAGGCGACCGGGGTGTGACCTATACAACGACGGCACCGCCGCCCGAAGAGATCGTGGCGGGCGCATGGTGGCCCGATGATTACGCGGGGCCGCCGCTGGTGGCCTTTGCCGCTGAGGAAGCCGCCGAGATCGGGCTGACCATTGGTGACAGTTTGACCGTCAACATTCTTGGCCGCGATATCGCGGCCGAGATCGTCGCGCTGCGCGAGGTGAGCTTTGAGAATGCGGGCATCGGCTTTGTGCTGACCTTGTCGCAAAACGCCTTGGCGGGCGCGCCCCATACCCATATCGCCACCGTCTATGCCGAAGAGGCGGCCGAGGCTGCGATCTTGCGCGATGTCGCCGAGGCCGCGCCAAATATCACCGCGATCCGGGTGCGCGACGCGCTGGACCAAGTTGCAAATGCACTCGCAAGCCTTGCGGCGGCGACCTCTTATGGCGCGGCCGCCACCTTGGTGACAGGGTTTATCGTGTTGATCGGCGCAGCGGCGGCGGGCGAGCGCGGGCGCATCTTTGAGGCGGCCGTGATGAAAACGCTGGGTGCGACGCGCGGGGGCATTTTGGCCTCGTTTGCGATCCGCGCGGCGCTGATGGGATTGGCGGCGGGAACGGTGGCGATCTTGGCCGGTGCTTTGGGCGGATGGGCGGTAATGACGCTGGTCATGGACAGCAGCTACCGGTTCGAGCCGATCTCGGCCTTGGCCATCATCGGCGGCGGGGTCTTGGCAACATTGCTCGCGGGCTTGGCCTATGCATGGCGGCCATTGGCGGCGCGTCCCGCGCGGGTGTTGCGCGCGCGCGACTGATCGGGGCCAAGGCAGACAAGGCGCTTGCCATTATGCGCTGGAGGGGCCACCTGACCTGCAAGATGATCACACAGCTTCGCACCATTTTCGGGCGCAAAGGCAACCAAACCGCCAGCGCGCCCCCCGCGCCCGATCTGCCGCGCCCAAGCACGCCGACCTATGTCGTCGGCGATTTGCATGGGCGTGTCGATCTGCTCGAGCTGATGTTGGAGCTGATCGACGCCCATATCGGTGGCACGGGCGGCCAAGACCCCCGCTTGGTGTTCGTAGGCGATTACATTGACCACGGCCCAGAGAGCGCCGCGGTCGTGGCACGGCTACGGGGATTGTCAGAGGATTTCCCGCAGAATGTGCGCTGCTTGATGGGCAATCATGAACGCATGCTGCTCGACACGCTGAATGATCCGGCGCTACGTGGCCCACGCTGGATGCGCGAGGGCGGGGCTGCGACGCTTGCAAGCTACGGGATCGATCCGACACCCTTGGCCGAGGCGGCGACACCCGCTCGATGGACACAAACTGCCGAAGCATTAGCGCAAGCTATCGGGCCAGGGATCCAAGAATGGCTGGCCGCCTGCCCGCTGAGTTGGAATTCCGGCAATCTCTGGGTCGTGCATGCCGGCGCTGACCCTGCCCGCCCGATGACCGAACAAACGGCACGCGTGCAGCTTTGGGGCCATCCCGAGTTCGACAGCATGCCGCGCGGTGATGATGCTTGGGTCGCGCATGGGCATATAGTGCGCGATGCCCCAATGGTCCGTGACGGGCGGATCAGCCTCGACACCGGGGCATGGACAACCGGGAAACTCAGCTGCATCGCGATCCAGCCCGATGGCAGCTATAATTTCTTGCAGACCTGACAGGACAACATGATCGGTCCTTGGGCTTTGTGTCAGTAAACCAGACCAAGCGCCCGGCCAGGTTGTGCCGCGACCGCGCGCCGTGCGTAGGGAAATTTCGGCAAGCTTTGCACCGATTTAAATTAAAACCTCTTGAACTGACGGCCTTGTCGGACAATCTTTAACCGTAAGCATGATTAGCGTGGGTCGTGTCGGATAAAGAAGGGTGCGTGCGTACCCATAACAAAGGGAGTGGGCCGTGATAGCGTTGACCGAAAGGCCAAGAGACTGCAAGCGGCGCCCCCCGCAGCTTTTCCGCAGCTTTCAAGGCGGGGAGGCTGATCGGAACGGGGCATATGCCCTGCGGGCATGAATGCCTGTGTCCCACAGCCGACCTCGCGCGGCCTAGCCGACGACAAATTCGCATAACGCCACCCCCGCGAATTTCGAAAC
>JBASXE010000059.1:0-2442 GCA_049276875.1 Roseovarius sp.
GATCGGCGGCACGCTTCTGCTGTCCTACGCGGCGCAAGCGTTGATGCCGAAACCGCAGACCACGATGCAGCCGCGGACGGTGACGATCCGCGAGCCCGTGGTGCCGCGCGACCTCGTCTACGGCCGCACCCGCAAAGGTGGGGTGATCGTCTTCCTGCACTCCTCGGGGTCGGACAACACGTTCCTCGATCTGGTGATCGTGCTGGCCACGCATCGGGTCAAATCGATCGGCGCCATCTATTTCGAAGGCGAAGTGGCGGTGAATGCCGCCGGCACCGCGCAGGGCCGATGGGCCGAAAAGGTCCTCGTCGAAAAGAAACTCGGCACCGCCAACCAAACCGCATTCGCGGGCCTGAAATCCGCGCTGCCGGACAAATGGACAGAAAACCATCGGCTTCGGGGCTGTGCCGCGATCCGGCTGCGCCTCACCTATGACCAGGACGCCTTCCCGGGCGGGATCCCGAACATCACGGTCGATCTCGAGGGCAAAGACGACATCTGGGATCCGCGGACCCAAACCGCAGGCTATTCCGAAAATCCTGCCCTGTGCCTTGCCGATTATATGGCTAACGCGACCTGGGGCATTGGCGCGCGCATCGGCCAGCCAGACGGGATCGGCGAGATGTCCCTCGTGGAAGCCGCCAATATCTGTGACGAAACCGTTCCCCTTGCAGGTGGCGGCTTCGAGCCGCGCTATGCCTGCAACGGGGTCATCACCCTCTCAGAGGTCCCGAAAACCATCATCGAGGGAATGCTCTCGTCCTTCGCCGGCCGCTGCGCCTTCTCGGGCGGGTCCTGGCGCATCCATGCAGGGGCATGGCGCACGCCTGATGTCGCGCTGACCTCAGACCATGTCCGCGAAGGCGGGCTGACCTTGGCGACGCGCGTGACCATGTCATCGAACTTCAACGGCGTGCGGGGGCAGTTCGTAAGCCCCGAGAACGATTGGCAGCCCGACGACTTCCCGGCCTATGCCTCTGATGTTTATCTCGCCGAGGATGGCGGCGAGCGGAAATGGCGCGACATCTCGCTGCCGTTCACGATCTCGGCTGCGATGGCCCAACGGCTCGCGAAGATTGAGCTTGAACGCGCGCGTCGACAGATGACGGTGCGGCTCTCGGGGAAACTGTCGGCTTGGGCCGCGACGGTGGGGGATGTGGTGACACTGTCCTACGCGCGCTGGGGCTTTGCTGCCAAACCCTTCGAGGTCCATGGGGTGAGCCTTGATCTGACGGCCTCGGGCGATGGCGCGCTTTTGTTGCCCGAGTTGGTCCTGCGCGAGACCTCACCCCTCGTCTATGACTGGTCAGCGTCCGAGCAGCAGATCTATGCGGCCGCCCCGCGAACAGCGCTGCCCAATGCCTATGACATCCCGGCACCTGGCGCACCGCAGGTCACCGAGGACCTCTATGTCACACGGGACGGCGGTGGGCTGAAGGTTCTGGCGCGGATCACCTGGGAGGCGGCACCCTCCGGCTTCGTGGCGCAGTATCAGCTGCAGGCGCGGCAGGGAGGAACTGGGGACTGGATCGACTACGGCCGGACGGATGGTTTGGCCCTTGAGATCCGCGACATCGCACCGGGGGCTTGGGCTTTCCGGGTCAAAGCCATCTCGGTATTGGGTGTCTCCTCACCTTGGCAGGAAACCCAAGCTGAAATTCTCGGCCTGACCGCCCCGCCGGCGCAGCTTGAGAACGTCACGCTGCAAACGGCGGGTGGCCTCGCGATCCTGAAATGGACGCGCTCGGCCGATCCGGACGTGCGCGTGGGCGGCAATGTCGTGATCCGGCATTCGAAAGAAGCGACGGCCACCTGGGCTGACAGCTATTCGATGGACCGGGTGTCGGGCGGCGAGGCCATCGCCGTCGTGCCGCTGAAACCCGGCACGTATCTCGTGCGGGCGGAAGACAGCGGCGGCCGCGCCGGCCCTGAAACCCGGGTCTCGACCAAGGGCGCGCAGGTGCTGGCCTTCTCGACCTTGGACTTCCTGCAGGCCGATCCCGGCTTCTTCGGCCCGAAATCCGGGCTGCAGGTTACGGGTGCGAACCTGACGCTGGCCACGGTGACCGCGAACGGCGTGACACAGGTAAGCACGATGGAAGGGCAGTACGGCTTTGCCGCCGGGCTCGATCTTGGTGCGGTGAAACGCGTGCGGCTCCGCTCCGAAATCGGCGTGGCGGCGCTGGCGCTCAACGATCGGATCGATGCCCGCACCGCGCTCATGGACACATGGGCCGATTTCGACGGATCGGCCGGCGCAGAAATCGACGTGCTCTTCGAAATCCGCGAGACCGATGACGATCCAGCGGGTGCCCCCGTTTGGGGTCCTTGGGGTCGCCTCGACAACCACGAAATCGAGGCCCGCGCTGTGGAAGCGCGGGCGCATCTCACGACGAAGGATGCGTCCTACACGCCCATCGTCAGCCAATTGCGGCTCTATGC
>JBASXE010000060.1:0-7848 GCA_049276875.1 Roseovarius sp.
TCCATGTGGTGGCGCTGCCCGCCTTGACCCTAACGATGTTGGTTATGGCGCATATGTTGCGAATGACGCGCGCTTCAGTCTTGGCGATAATGTCGCAACCCTATATCGAGATGGCCTTTCTCAAAGGTCTGCCACGACGACGCGTGATTTTGCGCCACGCTTTGCCAAATGCAGCAGCTCCCATCATTTCGGTTGTTGCCCTGAACTTAGCATATTTAATCGTAGGCGTAGTCGTAATTGAGGTTGTTTTTGTTTACCCAGGGGTTGGACAATATATGGTTGATGGCGTTTCAAAGCGTGACCTTCCGGTCATTCAGGCCTGCGCTTTGGTGTTTGGGGGTGCATTTGTGCTTTTGAATACGATCGCAGATATTCTTGCTATTCTTGTAAATCCACGCCTAAGGCATCCACGTTAGAGAGATATGGCTATTCAAAATTCATTAAAAAATCCGCCGATTTCCGCAAAGATTGGTATGGTGATCTTGGTGGTTTTCATCTTTTTCGCTATTTTTGCGCCCCTCATCGCCCCATACGGCGAGGCTGAGTCTATTGGTAAAACATGGGCCTCACCCTCGGCTGAATTTTTGCTTGGTACCGATAACATTGGACGCGACATGCTGTCGCGCATCATATTCGGCGCGCGTATGACCCTTGGAGTGGCAACGGCCTGTACGCTTTTGTCTTTCTTAATTGGTATTACGATGGGGCTTTTGGCCGCAGTGGCTGGCAAAGCACTAGATCAGATCTTGTCCCGGTTTGTTGATCTTATGTTGTCTATTCCTATTTTGGTTTTTGCTTTGATGATCTTATCAATGTTTGGCTCAAGCCTATTTACATTGATCATCACAATTGGTGTTTTGGATAGTTTTAGGGTGTTTCGCTTGGCACGCTCGGTCGCTGTCAATATCGTTGTCACCGAGTTTGTTGAGGTTGCACGTTTGCGTGGTGAAGGTCTTTGGTGGATCATGACACGCGAAGTATTACCTAATGCTCTCCCCCCGATGATTGCTGAGTTTGGCCTACGCTTTTGCTTTAACTTTTTATTTGTCGCAGGGCTTAGCTTTTTAGGGTTAGGGATCCAGCCTCCCTTTGCCGATTGGGGAGGCATGGTACGCGAGAATGGTCGAGCGATCGCGTTCGGGATTCCTGCGCCACTTTGGCCTGCAATCGCGATTGGCCTTACCACCATCAGTGTCAACATGATTGTAGATTGGATACTTTCTTTGAATGCACGCCCTTCTGGCGCCTCGGCGGAGATGTAAAATGACCGCCCCAATTTTGAAAATTCAAAATCTACGAATTGAAAACCTTGTTGGTGATGTGTTGGTCGATAATGCAAGCTTGTCTTTGATGCGAGGCAAAGTACTTGGTCTTATTGGTGAGTCTGGAGCGGGGAAATCTACTATAGGGTTAGCCGCGATGAGCTACGCGCGGGGCGGCTGCAAGATCACTGGTGGGCACGTCGAAATTGATGGTGTAGTCATTCAAGATCTATCGGCCGAAGGTCGCGCCAAGTTTCGTGGGCGCCGTATTGCTTATGTGGCGCAGTCGGCTGCGGCGTCGTTTAATCCTGCTCACACTTTAATGGATCAAGTGTGTGAAATGCCTGTGCATCATTGTGTGAGAAGCCGTATTGAGGCCCAGGCTTGGGCAGTTGACATGTTTCGCCTACTCGAACTGCCCGACCCTGCAAATTTTGGAGCGCGTTATCCGCACCAAGTGTCTGGTGGGCAGTTGCAACGTGCAATGGCTATTATGGCTATTTCAGCCAACCCCGATATCGTAGTATTTGATGAACCAACAACTGCGCTAGACGTAACGACCCAACTCGAAGTGTTGGTTTTGATCAAGAATCTTATTCGCGATTATAATATCGCAGCGCTTTACATAACCCACGATCTGGCCGTGGTTGCACAAATAGCTGACCACATCATGGTACTGCGCCAGGGTAAAATAGTTGAACTGGAGACAACTCAAAGTATCCTGAATAGCCCCAAAAAAACCTACACAAAAGAGCTTGTTGCAGACCGACAAACCTCAGATGTTTTTCGTGAGATAATCCTTAAGGATGACCAAGAGGTGATCCTTGATGCCGCAAACATCACAGCACATTACGGTGACTTTAAAGTATTAAAAGATGTATCAATAACAGTTGCCAAAGGTGAAACGGTGGCCATCGTAGGGGAGTCAGGTTCAGGAAAAACGTCGCTTGCGCGAGTTATCGTGGGGCTGACGAAACTTACTTCTGGAGATTTAACCTTTTTAGGTAAGAAGCTTAGCCCCTCCCTAAAGCATCGTAGCCGCAACGATCTACGTAAAATCCAACTTATTTACCAACAGCCCGATGTCGCCCTGAATCCCCGCCACACGGTCGGCGATATTATCGGACGCCCTATAAAATTCTACTTTAACCGTACCGCTGATGAGGTACGCAAACGCACTCTTGAGCTGCTTGAGCAGGTGGGCCTACCAGCAGACTATTATTACCGGAAATCAACTGCTCTTTCGGGCGGACAAAAACAACGTATATGTATCGCGCGAGCTTTAGCCGCAGAACCGACCTTAATCATCTGTGATGAGCCAACCTCGGCTTTGGATCAGCTCGTCGCAGATGAGATATTGAAATTGCTGCAACAATTACAAGATGAACTGAATATTTCATATCTCGTGATCACCCATGATCTTGGGATAGTGCGGCGCATTGCGCACCGTACAGCTGTCCTACTTAACGGCGAGTTGGTCGCTAGTGGGGCGACCAGCACCATCTTTAAGCCACCCTTCCACCCCTACACGGAAATACTTTTGCAATCAGTGCCCGAATTGCGAGAAAACTGGCTAGACGAGCTTAGCGCAAGACGCGCTATTTAGTCTGTGCATCAAAACCAGATTTTTTAGACCCCCACTCTCAACAAGATGCTAATTTTCTCGTGTTTTACAACCTTGAACAAAAGCTTTTCGGTCGATTGTAAACGCAGTCAGACGAAACTGCGCCGAACCTTGTGCTCAGTTACGCGATCAAATATCAGCGCCTCACCCTCCCAGGCTTGCAGCTGCGCCCTGAAATGCAGATAGTTCTCATCACTCCACATTTGGGTCTGCGCCTCTGTTCGTACCGACCATTCTCCCCGCGAAATCCGCTTTAGCTTCTTCCACACGTTGCAGGTAAAGGCAGGTTGGACACGGGTATGGCTGCTCACCAAGCTCCCCTGCCCGCTTTACACCTGAAGTCACAAGCTCATATTGATGTTTGCATATAGTATTTCGATAAAGTCGGTAGTTAGGGTTTGATCCCTTGCCGATTATCGTAAGACTACGCCTATTAGCCTCCGCTTCTAACTTGTCGGTTAAGCAAGTTTGGCAAATAAACTGTCGTTTCTTTACCGATGCCTTTGTAATCTCTTGATGATGACCACATTCAATAAACCTATAAACCGGACACACCGCCGTCGTCGTAACGTTCCCGGGTCGCAACCCAGCCCTCGGATCGCTGGCTGGTGATATAGGCTTCGCAGGCCTCCCTCTGCGCATCAAGGCTGTTGAATGCCATGTCGAGCCCTTCCTCGCTCGACTTGCGGGTATAGATGGCGCAACGAAGGCGGCGGTTTGGGCGGGCGTTGATATCCATCATGCTTCCTCCCGCTTGCGCTCGCGCAGCCCAAAAAAACGATAGCCATTCCAGCGCGTTCCGGTGATTTCGCGGGCTACGGCGGAGAGGGATTTGAACTTCCGTCCCTGCCAGTCAAAGCCATCCTTCAGCACGGTGACCGTGTGCTCAATACCGTCCCATTCCCGAATGAATTTTGTGCCAGTCAAAGGATTGCGCGGGTCTGCAATCTGGCGCTTGCGGGTGGCATGCCCTTCAACCTCGTCGGCGAGCAGGTCCAGCATGTGGCGCGTTTCCCGATCAGGGCCGCCGTAGGTCAGTTCCTGGATGCGATAGGCGATGCGGATTTCCAAAAAGGTCCGGCTGTTGTTCGGCGCGGCACTGCCAATCAGTTTCTCCCATTCGGCCTTCAGTTCTTTTACCGACATGACCTTCAGCGCGGCCAGGCGCGACAGAACCATCTGGTCCAGGCTCGGGTTTTTACCCAGCCTTTCTGGCGTTATCTTATTGTGATGCTTTATAAATTCCTCCTAGCGGCAAACGTTTCGCACGACGACCACCGCTCTTTCGGGGGGAGAAGTCCACGAAACTGTCTCCGCCATCGGCAGATAAATTGCTGGACTTGGCGGCGTTCAGGCGAATGACGCCAACTGCCAGAATGCGGCCGAGTTCCTCTAAGCGGGCTCGGGCCGACATTTGGTTTGGACATAAGGGATTGGGCCCCGAAACTGGGGTGTTCAGATCATCAAACATGGGAGCGCCTTTCGGGTTGTTGCCCAATATGGGGCCGGTCAGGCGCTGGTATTCAAGTCAAAACAATGGCTTGAAGGATTGCTGCGCGGGCTTGCGTAAGGGAACGGGTTTGCGTCGCGCGGACCTTCAGTGCCGTGTGGCCGACTTCACTTGGGAATCGGTTTCGAGTTTGAGCGCTGCGTTCCAGAGTGGCGTCTTGGTGAACATGCTCTCCTGCGATCGGAACGATTTTGCGGGTCGCGTTTCCTGCAAAAGACCGGTCCAGATTAATGGGCGCAGGACTTGTGTGTAGAGGTTGCCCATCACAACGTCGTATGAGGGGAAATGCTCTGGCTCAGGGTCGCCATAGAAGGTGCGCCTTAGATCGGCACCCAAGGCTCCGTTCTCGGATTCTACATTCAGAACATTCAAGAAGATGTTCCAGTTCATCATAATTTCCACGTCCCGGAAGCGGGTCCATGCACTGTGATCAATCTCGAAGAGATAGAAGGGCGCGATGATGCCGAATAGGCGACCCGGCTGACCGATAAGTTCGGTCCCTGCCTTGGTCAATTTGAACTGACCCTTGTAATGCCGTCCCATTTTCAATGTGGTTAGCAGGAAGTGAATATCGACGAGTGGCATGAAGTCCTGCTCGTTCAGGACCTTATTCACGGAGAAAAGATCCGCTTCCGTGTGGCCCGGCCAATCAAATTCAGCGGCAGCCCAATGAACGAAATTGCGTTTGAAGCCTTTCGATTGTGTCAGGCCGATCGTCCCGTGCTCTTGGAGATAAGAAAAGGTTTTCTGGAAACCGCGCAAAAGTGGCGAGAAGACCAGTGCGGGTTCGTCATCCGATACGTGCCGAAATTCGATCATCATGCCCCTCTATGCCAGCCATTCGTCCAGCTTGGACCAGCGCCGTCGACCTGACACGTTCTTCACGGCGATGGCCACCGCCTTGCGTTGGCCGATGATTACCACTAGGCGCTTGCCACGAGTAATACCGGTATAAAGCAAGTTGCGCTGAAGCATGGCGTAATGCTGCGTCAGGACCGGGATGACGACGGCCGGGTACTCCGATCCCTGGCTTTTGTGAATCGTTGCGGCGTAGGCCAGTACCAGCGTATCGAGTTCTCCGAATAGGTAGGTCACGGTCCGGCCGTCAAAGCTGGCGGTCAACTCGCCCTCATTGAGATCGACACCCTCAACGTAGCCGATATCTCCGTTGTAGACTTCCTTGTCATAGTCGTTCTCGATCTGCATGACCTTGTCGCCGGGCGCGAAGGTCGACCCAAAGCGTTCCACCTTGTTGTCCCCGGAAGGATTCAGCGCGGCCTGAAGTTCGATGTTGAGCGAGCGGGCGCCGACGCCTCCGCGGTTCATTGGGCAAAGAACCTGGATGTCCCGAATGGGGTCCAGACCGAAGCGTTTCGGGATCCTGTTTTTGACCATATCGAGAATGCGCGACACCGCCTGATCCGGATCTTCGGCGGGAACAAAATAGAAATCGCTCTCGCCGTCGGGCTTGGTCAGGTCCGGCAATTGGCCCTGATTGATCCGGTGGGCGCTTGTGATGATCTTGCTCTGGGCGGCCTGCCGAAACACTTCCGTCAGCCGCACAACAGGAATTGCGCCGGATCCGATGACATCAGCCAGTACCTGCCCGGGCCCGACCGAGGGCAACTGGTCGATATCTCCGACGATCAGGAGCGCCGCATGATCCGGAACTGCCTTGAGGAGCGCGTGCATCAGGGAGACGTCGACCATCGAGCTTTCATCGACGACCAGCATATCGCAGTCGAGAGGGCTCTCCTCGTTTCGCTTGAAGCCGAATGACTTTGGATCGATTTCCAGCATTCGGTGGATAGTCTTCGCCTCCATGCCTGTCGCTTCCTTCATCCGCTTGGCAGCCCGCCCTGTTGGGGCGCATAGCAACAGCTTGACGGCTTTTGCCGCCAGGATCTGCAGGATCGAGTTGACGATGGTGGTTTTGCCAACGCCGGGTCCACCGGTGATCACCATGACCTTGGAGCGAAGCGCGAGCCGAATGGCCTCAGCTTGGGTCTCAGCAAGTGTAAGTCCCGTCTTCTTCTCGATCCAGGGGATTGCCTTGTCGGCATCAATGTCTGGCCAAGGAAGCGGACCAGAGATCAGATGCTGGAACCGGTCGGCAACACCTTTCTCCGCGTGATAAAGCCCGCTTAGGAAGACGCAGGGCACATCGCCGACGGTGTCTGCGGTGACCGTGCCTTCAGACATTTCCAACTCGATGGCCGTATGGATCAGGTCGTCAGGGACCTCGAGCAATTTGATTGCCAGAGGGATCAGTTCTTCCCGCGGCAGGCCGCAGTGCCCATTGCCCATGGCTTCAGTAAGGGCATAGGAAATCCCGGCACGCACACGGATCACGGCGGTTTTTTCGATGCCGAGTTTCTCGGCGATCAGATCCGCCGTTCGGAACCCGATGCCGCGAATGTCCCGCGCCAAACGATAGGGGTTCTCGCTCATCACCTGCACAGCATCGACGCCATAGGTCTTGAAGATGCGTACGGCCCGCGCAGTTCCGACCGCGTGGCTGTGGAGAAACACCATGATTTCGCGAATGACTTTCTGATCGGCCCAGGCGGACGTGATCTTGTCAGCGCGTTTCGGTCCGATGCCTTCGACTTCCCGCAATCGAGCGGGTTCGGCTTCGATCAGGTCGAACACGTCCTTGCCGAACATCTTGACCATCCGTTTGGCGTAGACCGGCCCGATGCCCCGGATCATGCCGGAGCCAAGGTACTTTTCGATGCCATCGAGGGATGTTGGTGCTGAGGTTTTCAGGAACCGGGCGCGAAATTGGAGGCCGTGCGTACGGTCATTGATCCATTCGCCAGAGGCGGTGACCCATTCCCCGGCCGAGATCATTGCCGCATGTCCGGTGGTTGTGACAAGTTCCCTGTGGCCACGTGCTTTCAGGCGCAGCACGCAAAATCCGCTTTCCGTGCTGTGGAAGGTTACCCGTTCCACAAGGCCCGCAAGGACCTCGGTTTCGGGCGCGGTACCTGTCACTCAACTGCCTTGATGGTAGAGCTACCTTTACGGGCCAAGTTGGCAATGGCTTTGTCGAATTCATATCTCGTCATGAACAGTCTGACCTAACGTTTAGTCTTTAAAAGACTATATATTACCTCAACTAATCTTACCAATCAGTGGGGGCCAGTCACACTGGTATCCTTTTCTTGGTAGGCTTAGATTAGCTTCAAAGTTGATAAGGTCATAAACACCAGATTCCTTCATCTTCCATGCTTTGACTGGCGGTCGGTCCTCATCGAAGAACGACACATCAACAAGCTCAATCGAAGACGGTAAGTTGTCTGCACCCATAAACACATCTGATACTGTCTGACGTCAGCGCTTATGGGTCCAAATAGCGGTATTTGATAAGAGAGAGTTGTTGGATCATCGTAACCACTGAGGAGTGGGACATGAGACAGACAACTGGAACACGCAAAAGCCCCGGCGAG
>JBASXE010000061.1:0-2315 GCA_049276875.1 Roseovarius sp.
AGATGGTGTCGACCCCGAGGAGGCCGCCGAAGCGGTCCGGCGGGCCTATTGCGGTCTGCGCCCGCTTTGCACTGCTTTGGTGGACATCCGGATTTGCGAACCCCGCCCTGTCAGGCTGCAAGCGCATGTCGTCGTGTCCGCGCGGGCCATTCCCGAAGAAGTCGTCGCCGAGATCTGGCTGCGCGCCGATCAAGTCTTGCGGCGCAGCCATCTTGCCACGCCGCAGCTGGCCGGGCAGGGTGCGCAGGCGCCGTTTGGCCGAGCGCCCCAAACGGGGCGGCCGGTGCTGTTTGCGGCCTTGCGCGCGCTTCCCGGCTTGCAAGACCTGCTCGATGTGCGGATTTCGGGATTGGACGGCGGCGGTCTTGGCGATGTCCGGATCGATGAGGATGACAGCTTCCCGGCGCTTGTCCGCGCCAGCTGGCAAGAGGATTTCACCGTCGAACAAAACGGGGGCTTGATCGCGCTTGATCCAAGCCGCGCCGATCGGGCATTGGCACAGCGGCGGGCCAATGTCTTGGCAAGCCTGTCCTTGGCCCCGCAAGAGGGTGATGGGTCGATGGCGGCGGCACAGCTCGCGGTGCGGCCACAGGGGCGGCGTCGCCGCTTTGAGTATGTCTCGGTCAATGCGACCTTGCCGATGGCCTATTTTCAGCCCCCAAATGCGCCTGCGGCGTTGCAATTCGCGGGCTATCGCGCGCTGATCGACACAATCTTGGGGGCAATGACGGCAGATCTGGCGAATTTGCCCTCGCTCTTGTCGGTTTACCCCGCTACGGCGCTGCGTCCTCATGACCACCTGCCTGCCCTTGCCGATCAATCCGGGATCCTTCGCGATGCGGGGGCATGGGCAGAGATTTTTCGCCACCACGGCCCCCGGCCGGATCATCTGTTGCGATTGTTTGATTTTTTGCTGGCCATCCAAGGCGAGGCCATGCCCGATGATGACCGCGCCGATCTGGACCGCGATCTTTTGCACGCCCAACGCCCCGCGGCACCATTGCAGCGGCGGGCCCGGCTGCTCAAGGCCCTGCCTGGGCTGAACGGGCGACGCGCCACCGGACCCGATGGTGCAGAGCCGGGCGGCGTACTTGGGCGGCTTTTGTGCCTGGTCGACATGGTGCCCGCCGAGCCCGCCGAGGTGGCGGGTGTATTGCCGGGCATCGGCTTGCGGCTTGTCGATTACGCGCGCGCCGGGGCCATGGACAGGTCAGTTTTCGCGGATATCCCCCAAGACACCGACCTGATCGTGCCCGAGCGCGATGTGCCCGCCCTTGCCCCGGATGAGATCGCGGCGCTGCCCTGTGCCGCGGGCGGCGCATTGGGCACCGCGCTTTTTCATGCCGCCGCGTTGTCCGAAAGCTGGCTGGTCAGTCCCGGCGATGCGGCATGGCAGTTGTTGGTAGAAATCCGGGAAACCGGGCAGATTTTCGATGCCGGTCATTGCGCCGATCGGGATGAGGCCATCTTGCGCGCCAATGGGCTGCGCGCCGCCTTTGCTGCGGTGAACCGCGCCTGCGAAGGGGCATGGCTGATCGAGAACATTCATCTTGGGGATGCGGCCCTCGGGCGCGGAGCCTTTGGAGCAACCCTTGTTCTGCCCGGCTGGAGCCTGCGCTGTGCAAGCCCCAGCTTTCGCCGCTATGTCGAGACCTGTCTTGAGCGGGTCAGCCCGGCCCATTGCAAGGTCCGGGTCGTGTGGTTGCAGCCAGAGGCATTCTCCGACTTCGCCGCATTCCATGCGCAGATGCCTGACAACCCCGAGGCGCGAGCGGCCCTTGCGGCCTTGATCGGTCAGGGGGCAGTGTCATGAGCCGCGGTGTTTTGGCAAAACAGCCCGAGACACCCCACCGCGTCGGTGAATGCCTTGCCGAATTCGCAGTGGGCGACAGGACATCTGCCTTGGCAAGCCCCGGGGCCCTTGCGCTGGCCATACGGCGGGAGGTGCTGCCCGCGCTTGAAACGGCGCTGGCCATGGCCCAAGCCCATGGGATCGGGGGCCGGTTTGAAATGATCGAGATCGATTTGGGCGATCTTGCCGACCCGCCTGACTGGCCCGCGCTCCGCGAAAGATTTGCGCAACGCCTCTTTCTTGCATTGCGCGCACAGGCGCAGTCTGCCCCGTCCGCAAGACCGGCAGATGGTGCGCCGGATACACCTGGCACGGCCCACTTGGCTTGGACAGCCCAGCCTCAGGCCCATCCCGAGCAAGACCAATCCGCGCGCCATCGGGCAGGGGATGTCTTGGGCATCTTGCGGGCGCTGGCGGCCTTGCCGCAGGGAGACAGGCTTGCCGAACTGCGTCGCCTGCGCAC
>JBASXE010000062.1:0-1721 GCA_049276875.1 Roseovarius sp.
ACCGCTGGGCGAATAATCGTTCGTGGTGAATTAATTGCTCGTGGCAAACAAAAAAGAGCCGACTACCTTCTCTTCTACAAATCAAATATTCCAATTGCGGTGATCGAGGCGAAAGACAACACCCATTCAATTGGGGCAGGAATGCAGCAAGGCCTTGCTTATGCCGATGCGCTTGATATCCCATTTGTATTTTCATCCAATGGCGATGGGTTTCTCTTCCACGATAAAACTGGGAACGCGAAACAGATCGAGACAACGCTTTCGCTAGATGAATTTCCATCTCCAGAAGAACTATGGAGCCGTTACAAAGTTTGGAAGAAACTCGAGCCAGCCACTGAAAAACTAGTGGCTAGTCCGAATTATCAATACATTTCTGACGAACTACCTCGTTACTACCAACAGTTAGCAGTCAACAGGAGTATCGAAGCCATTGCCCGTGGTCAAAAGCGAGTGCTCCTTGCGATGGCTACTGGAACAGGCAAAACGCGGACAGCATTTAACATCATTTGGCGTCTTTGGAAAACTGGGAAAGCAAAGCGAGTGCTGTTCCTAGCGGATCGCAACATTTTGGTCGACCAGACCATAATCAACGATTTCAAACCATTTGGCAGCGTCATGACCAAACTCAGCCGAAACCTTGTTGATCGCGATAATGGCAAAGTTGATACCTCTTATGAGATTTACCTTGCTCTCTATCAGGCGATCATCGGCGGCGAAGATGTCGAGCCGATCTATAACAAGTTTCCAAAAGACTTTTTTGACCTCGTAGTGATTGATGAGTGTCATCGAGGTAGCGCGGCCGATGATGCTACGTGGAAGACAATTCTGAATTATTTTGATTCTGCTATCCAGCTTGGGATGACAGCAACGCCAAGAGAGACAAAGTATGTGTCAAACATTGGTTATTTCGGTGAACCGGTGTACAGCTATTCGCTCAAGCAGGGTATCGACGATGGTTTTCTTGCCCCATTCAAAGTGATTCGCGTTGATCTAGATCTTGACTTGCAGGGTTGGCGTCCTGAAGCGGGAATGGTCGATGATGCTGGAAACCTGATTGACGATCGAACGTACAACCAAGTCGACATCAATCGAGACATAGTTTTTCCCGAGAGAGACAAAGTGGTGGCTCACAAGATCAGTGAGTTTCTCCACGACACTGACCCCATGAACAAGACCATTGTCTTCTGTAGCAATATCGATCATGCAGAGCGAATGCGCCAAGCGTTGGTAAATGATCCACTCAACACCGATTTGGTTGCCAAAGATCACCGCTATGTGATGCGAATTACTGGTGACAACGAGGAGGGCAAAAATGAGCTGGATAACTTCATTGACCCTAAGCGGCCCTATCCGGTCATTGCGACCACCTCAAAGCTGATGTCAACCGGCGTCGACGCTCAAACCTGCCAGCTCATTGTGTTGGACCAGAGAATTCAATCGATGACCGAGTTCAAGCAGATTATTGGCAGAGGAACCCGACTTCGCCCTGATTTTGGGAAGTACTTTTTCACAATCATCGACTTCAAGAAAGCCACTGAACTCTTTGCAGATCCTGAGTGGGATGGGCCCGCCATTGCTATCAGGGAGATAGATAAAGATGGCAAAGTCACCGATGTCGAGCCAGATCCTCAATCTGAAAACCAAGATTCTGATATTGAAACGGTGCTTGTGGGACCAGAAGATTTGGCAGGCACGGATTTGGAACCAACTCAGAGGTTCGT
>JBASXE010000063.1:0-52487 GCA_049276875.1 Roseovarius sp.
CCCGTGAGGATCGACAAGAACGATTTCGCCACCGACCACGACATGCGCAGATCGTTCTCCCCGGTGCCGAGGTGATAGCTTTCGTGGCAAATCTTTCCACCTTTCAGCACGACAAGCGCTGTCGCACGGCTTTCGGTGATCCACCGCGCGGCATCCGAGGGCAACGTGAGCGCGGCCGCCTTGGGAAGGCGGCTCACCTGTCCTGGCCTGAGCGGTTTGGTGGGAAAGAGTGCGGCGATATTCGAGAAGTTTCGCGCCATATGTGCGGGATTGAAAAGCGTGTTCCAATGCGTGTTGCAGGCAGAGGTGCCGCAAGCGCCCGGCCGGGTCATCTGAATTTGTCGAGCAGCTTTTGCATCGCGCTGCGTTCGGGTGCCGCCTCGGCCGGCTCTGGCGCGCTTGGTGCAGGTGTCTTGATGTCTTGCGCGGTATTGCCTTTCACGCTTTTGGACGAGCGCGGCGGCGTCGTGGGCTGGGCCACGGCGTTCTGGAAACGCCCACCATCGCCTGCCGCGAGATAGGCGGCACCATCGCTCACACCACGGATCACATCGTCGAGCCAGACCTCATCGGCCTTGGCGAAGTCATGCAGCACATATCCCGGCACCGCCTCCTTGCGGCCGGGATGGCCCACGCCGAGGCGCACGCGGGCGTAGTCCGGCCCGATATGCTGATGAATGGAGCGCAGGCCGTTGTGGCCAGCATGCCCGCCGCCCTGTTTGACGCGGACCTTTCCGGGGGCCAGATCAATCTCATCATGCAAGACTGTGACATCTCCCGGTTCGGCCTTGTAAAAGCGCATCGCCTCTCCCACGGCCTGCCCCGAAAGGTTCATGAAGGTCTCGGGCTTGAGCAGCAGCACCTTCTGGTCGCCCAGACGCCCCTCGGAGACGCGGCCCTGAAACCGCGCCTTCCACGGACCAAAGCCATGATCCTCGGCAATGCGGTCCACGCACATAAAGCCGATATTGTGCCGGTTGCGGGCGTATTTGGAACCCGGATTTCCAAGTCCTGCAAAGATCAGCATCGGGCCCTCGTTTCTGCGCTTTGGATCGTGCTGGTCCCTTTTGCCCGCAAAGGCGCGTGGATTCCAGCCCGGTTTGCGCGCATGGGGCCAACAAAAAACGCGGCCCCTGTTGCGGGGGCCGCGTTTCAAAACGTGCAGCGCAGACGCGCTGTATGCTCTTGGTCTTAGTCTTCGGTAGTCGCCGCTTCGGCATCGTCCTCTGGGGCCTCTGCCACTGCGTCATCCGCGTCATCATCTTCCGATTTCAGAGCCGATGGCGCCGAGACGTTGCAGATCACGAAATCGCGGTCGTTGATGACCAGCTTGGCACCCTCGGGCAGGTTGATATCCGAGATGGTGACTGTGTCGCCAACATTTTCGACCTTGCTCAGGTCCACGATCAGCGCGTCAGGGATATCCCCGGCCGTTACGATCATTTCCACTTCGGTGCGGATTGTCGTCATCGTGCCACCCTTGCGGATCGCGGGGCAATCCTCTTCGTTCTCGAAGGAGATCGGGATGAAAAGCTTGATCTGGGTCGTGCGGCGCAGGCGCATCAGGTCGAGATGCGTGGGCAGATCCTTGACCACATCACGCTGCACATCGCGGCAGATCACGCGCACGTCGTCATGGCCGTCAACCTTGAGGTTAAAAAGCGTGGACTTGAACCGTCCTTGCTTCAGGCGCTTGAACAGCACGTTGAATGGAATGTTGATGGGCAGCGGATCAGTGTCGCCCCCAAATACGATACCCGGAACCATGCCTTCGCGGCGTGCAGCACGAGCGGCGCCCTTGCCCGTCCCCGTGCGTTCCTGGGCGTGAAGATCAGGAATTTCTCCAGCCATTGATAGTCTCCAAATGTAAGGGCGGGGCTCCTCCAAGGCTGTGGCCCCGCGTGAAGCCGCCGCTTTAGGCCAAAAGGGCGCGCTTGGAAAGGGGATTCGGCCCTTGCGGCTGGCTGCTCCGGTTTTGGTTGAAAATTTGATCAAAAGATGCAAGCTTGCGACTGAATGGTGATTCAATGGATTTCAAGGGAGACGATTATGACACGCATCTCGCGTCGCAGCGCATTGGCCAGCGGGGCCGCACTTCTGGCCGCTCCGCTCTTTGCCGGGCGGGCCTTTGCGGCCCAAACAGATGTCGTGGTGATCGGCGCGGGTGCTGCGGGGATCGCCGCAGCGCGGGATCTGCGCGCGGCGGGGCTTGATGTGACGGTGATCGAGGCAGGGCCGCGCGTGGGCGGGCGGGTCTATACGGATACTGACACGTTCGGCGTGCCCTATGATGTGGGTGCGCATTGGCTCCATACCGAATCGCAAAACCCGTTTGTGGCATATGGCCGGGCCAACGGCTTTGACGTCTACCGCGCGCCTGATGCGGAGCTGATGTATGTGGGCGACCGCCCGGCGACAGTTGAGGAGCAGACTGCCTATTCCTCCGCCCACGCCCAGGCCAACCGCGCGATTGAGCGGGCCGGGGCCGCGGGTCAGGATGTCTCTCCCGCCTCTGTGATGCCCGATCTGGGCGAATGGGAGCCGACGGTTAATTTCCTCGTCGGTGGATATGAGATGGCCAAGGACTTCGCCAATTTCTCTTGTGCGGATTGGTATACCGGCGCGGGGGGCGAGGATGCATATTGCCGCGAAGGCTTCGGCACGCTTTTTGCGCACAGCGCCCGGGGCGTGGACGTTTCCCTGAACACCGCAGCCCGCGCCGTCCGCTTTGGCGGCACGGGTGTGGAGGTCGAGACCGACAGCGGCACCATCACGGCCCGCGCCGTCGTTTGCACCGTGTCGATGGGTGTGCTCAAGGCCGAGAAGATCGTCTTTGACCCGCCCCTGCCTGACGACAAGCAAGAGGCGATACAGCTTCTGACGATGGGTCACTACAATCACGTCGCTTTGCAATTCAAAGAGAACTTCTTTGGGATCGGTGAGGATGGCTATTACTCCTACAAGATCGACAAGAGTGTGGATGGCGTGCCCCACGGGTTTGCGGCCCTTGTCGATGCCGCAGGCACCGGTATCACCTATTGCGATCTGGGCGGCGCCTTCGCCAAGCAGATGGCCGATGCGGGAGAGGCGGCGGCGCTGGACTTCACCCTCTCCGAGCTCACCAAAGCGTTTGGGTCAAAGGTGCGCGATGCGCTGGTCAAGTCTTCGGTGACTGATTGGTCCAATGATCCGCTGACCATGGGGGGCTATGCCTCGGCCGAGCCGGGCGGCGCGTGGACCCGCGATGCGATGCGCCGCCCCGTCGATGACCGGCTTTGGTTCGCGGGCGAGGCGATGTCGGACGGCATGTGGGCCACAGTCGCAGGCGCACACATGTCCGGACAGGCGGTGGCGCAGCAGGTTCGCGCCGCGCTGGGGTAGAAACTACTGCCAGTCGCCCGAGAAGTTTTTGGGGATCATCAGGATATCGCGGGTGACATCTGCGATGTCCCGGTGGCCGCAAAACGCCATCGAGACGTCCAGCTCCTTGTGGATCACCTCCAGCGCTTTGGTAACACCCGCCTCGCCCATGGCGCCCAGACCATAGACGAACGCGCGCCCGATATAGGTCCCCTTGGCCCCCATCGCGATGGCCTTGAGCACGTCCTGGCCCGAGCGGATGCCGCTATCGAGATGCACCTCGATCTTGTCGCCCACGGCGTCCATGATCTCGGGCAGGGCGCGGATAGCACTGAGCGCGCCATCCAGTTGCCGTCCGCCATGATTGCTGACGATGATCGCATCAGCGCCCACGTTGAGCGCCTCGCGGGCATCCCGTGCATCGATGATCCCTTTGATGATGAGCGGTCCATCCCACATCTTGCGAAATTGCCGGATGCGGTCCCAATCCAGCGCCTCGTCAAAGGCTTCGGCGGTCCATGAACTGAGCGAGCTGGGATCGCTCACGCCTTTTGCATGGCCCACGATATTGCCGAAAAACCGCCGCTTGGTGCCCAGCATCCCCAGACCCCAATGCACCTTGGTCATCATGTTGGCGATGGATTGGGGGGTGAGCTTGGGCGGGGCGGAGAGGCCGTTTTTCAGGTCCTTGTGGCGTTGGCCCAGCACTTGCAAATCCACGGTGATCACGGCGGCCGAGCAGTTGGCGGCCTTGGCGCGATCAAACAGCCGCTGCATGAAATCGTCGTCCTTCAGGGTGTAGACCTGAAACCAGAAGGGCTTGGTCGTATGCTCGGCCACATCCTCAATGGAGCAGATCGACATGGTGCTGAGCGTGAAAGGCACGCCGAACTTCTCCGCCGCACGGGCGGCTTTGATCTCGCCATCGGCGTGCTGCATTCCCGTCAGGCCAACGGGTGCGAGGGCCACGGGCATTGACACGTCCTGCCCAATCATCCGCGACGCGGTGGTGCGGTTCGACATATCCACGGCAATCCTCTGGCGCAGAAGGATGTCGGAGAAATCGGAGGTGTTGGCGCGAAATGTCTGCTCGGTCCAGCTGCCAGATTCGGCATAGTCGTAGAACATCTTGGGCACCCGGCGCTTATAGATTCGGCGCAGGTCCTCGATATTGGTAATCACAGGCATGGGCAGGACTTTCAAAGGATTGGTGATGTTTTGTTACCAATCCAGGAGCAGGCTCGCAATGGGCTTGGATCTAACTGGCTTCCTCGGCCAGAAGGGCGCGCAGCATGGCCTTGGCGCTATCGCTGCTCCAATGGGCGTCGCCCTGCATGCGGGCGATCTCCTGACCCTCGGGGTTCAGAATCACCGTGATGGGCAGGCCGATCACGGCCATCTCGCGCGCCACGCGTTGTTTGGGATCGCGGTGCAGCGGCAGATTACCCACGCCGATTTCTTCAAAGAACGCTTTCATCGCAGGCGGCGCGTTTCGGCCAGTGGCCAGAGTCAGCACTTCGAAGTCATCGCCGCCGAATTCTTCCTGAAGCTCCGAGAGCATCGGCATTTCCTTGCGACACGGCGCGCACCATGTGGCCCAGAAATTGAGCAGCACATAGCGGCCCTGATGATCGGCCAGCGTGGCCGTGCCGCCATCCTCGGTGTCATAAGCCTGTGTGCTGACTTCGCGGGGCTCGGAATGAAAGCGCAGCTTCTTCATGTCGCCCTCAAGCATGTCCTGATAGGCGCTGTAATCGGAGGCGCTGGCTGTGCCATACGTCGTCTGAATACCAAGACCGAGCCCCACTGCAATTGCACCCAGACCGGCGGCGATATAAAGGACAAGGGAACGAGACAGGCGCATAATTCCTCCGAAAGGTCAGGCGATGGCAGACAAATCCTCAAACGCAATGTGGGGCGGACGCTTCGCTGCCGGGCCCGATGCGATCATGGAGGCAATTAATGCCTCGATCGGGTTTGACAAGCGCATGGCCGCCCAAGATATCGCGGGCTCGAAGGCCCATGCCGCCATGTTGGCAAGCACCGGCATCATCAGTGATAAAGACGCGGAGGCGATGAGGGAAGGCCTGCTCACGGTCTTGTCAGAGATTGAGGGCGGGACGTTTGAGTTCTCAGCGGCGCTGGAAGACATCCACATGAATGTGGAAGCGCGGCTGAAAGAGATCATCGGTGCGCCTGCCGGGCGTTTGCATACAGGCCGGTCACGCAATGATCAGGTGGCGACGGATTTCCGGCTCTGGGTGCGCGATCAGCTTGATGCAGCGGAGGGCGCGCTTGTGGCGCTTTTGCGCGCGTTGCTTGCGCAGGCCGAGGCCGGGGCAGGTTGGGTCATGCCGGGGTTCACGCATCTGCAAGTGGCGCAGCCCGTGACATGGGGCCATCACATGATGGCTTACGTCGAGATGTTCGCCCGCGATCTGAGCCGGATGCGCGATGCGCGCGCGCGGATGAACGAATGCCCCTTGGGGGCAGCCGCCTTGGCCGGGACAAGCTTTCCGATTGACCGGGACATGACGGCGAAGGCGCTTGGTTTTGATCGGCCCTGCGCCAATTCCCTCGATGCAGTGAGCGACCGGGATTTTGCGCTGGAATACCTTGGGGCGGCGTCGATTTGTGCGATTCACCTGAGCCGGTTTGCGGAAGAGCTGGTGATATGGTCCTCGGCACAATTCCGTTTTGTGACCCTGTCTGACAGGTTCTCCACGGGCTCCAGCATCATGCCGCAGAAGAAAAACCCCGACGCGGCGGAGCTGATCCGGGCCAAGATCGGGCGCATCTTCGGGGCCAACGTGGCGCTCACACTGGTGATGAAGGGGCTGCCGCTGGCCTATTCCAAGGACATGCAGGAGGACAAGGAGCAGGTCTTTGACGCCGCCGACAACCTGATGCTCGCCTTGGCCGCGATGGAAGGCATGGTGCGTGATATGAGTGCGAATGTGGATGTTCTGGAAGCCGCTGCCGCGACCGGGTTCTCCACTGCGACAGATCTTGCCGATTGGCTGGTGCGGGTCCTCGACATGCCATTTCGCGAGGCGCATCATGTCACGGGCGCTTTGGTGGCTATGGCCGAGGCGCGGGGCTGTGATCTGCCGGATCTGAGCCTCGAGGATATGCAATCGGTGCACAAACACATCCATGAGGGTGTGTTCGGCGTATTGGGAGTGCATAATTCAGTGGCCAGCCGCACCAGTTATGGCGGCACAGCACCCGACATGGTGCGCGCGCAGGTGGCCCGTTGGAAGGAGATACTGGCATGAGATTGGCAATTGCACTTGGCGCGGGTCTGGCGCTGTCGGCTTGCGGCGTGGACGGCGCGCCGATCCGGCCCTCGGTGACGACAACCGTTGGCACAAGCGCGGGCAACACGAGCGCGAGCGTGACCACCGACTGGATCAGCGTCCGGTCGAGCACGCATGTGGGGGTCTCGCTGTGAAGTGGGTGTTTCTGGCGCTTGCCGTCTGGGGCTCCATACATCCGATGTATTATTTCATCAGCTGGTTCAACGCGAATGGCTATGACCTGATGGCGATGGTCGATGCGTGGCATGTTAACGCGGCCACAAGCGGTCTGGTTTGGGATCTGACGATTGCGGCGGTGGCCCTCACGCTCTGGGTGATCGTGGAGGCCGTGCGCAGCCGCGACTGGCTGCGGCTGATTGCCGTGCCAGCAACGTTTTGCATTGGGGTGAGCTGTGGCTTGCCGCTTTATCTTTACTTGCGGATGCGCCGGGACTGAGCCCGTGTTTTTTGAGTATTTTTGCTAAGAAGAAGGCGGGGCGGGTTTGGATCATTTTCTCTATCACGGTGGTGTCTTGCATGCCGAGGACGTGCCGGTGGCAGATATTGCCGCCCAGGTCGGCACGCCGTTCTACCTCTATTCGACTGCCACGCTGGAGCGGCATTTCAAGCTTTTGGATGAGGCGCTGGGCGGGATGGAGCATCTGGTGTGCTATGCCATGAAGGCCGCGAGCAATCAGGCGATTTTGAAGACTTTGGCGGCGCTTGGTGCTGGCATGGATGTCGTGTCGGGCGGGGAATATCTGCGCGCGAAGGCGGCGGGGGTTCCGGGGACGCGGATCGTGTTCTCGGGCGTGGGCAAGACCGAAGGTGAGATGCGGCTGGCGCTTGAGGGCGGCGTCCGGCAGTTCAATGTTGAGAGTGAGCCCGAAATGCAAATGCTGAGTGCTGTGGCCGTGTCCATGGGGCTGCGCGCGCCGATCACTGTGCGGGTGAATCCGGATGTGGATGCCAAGACCCATGCCAAGATCGCGACGGGCAAATCGGAGAACAAATTCGGCATTCCGATTTCGCGCGCGCGCGAGGTGTATGCCCAGGCCGCCGCCCTGCCCGGGTTGGAGATCATCGGGATCGACGTACATATCGGAAGCCAGCTGACCGATCTGGAGCCGTTCCGGCTTGCCTATCGCAAGGTGGCGGATCTGACCGAAGTGCTGCGCGGGGACGGGCATGATATCCGGCGGCTGGATCTGGGGGGCGGATTGGGGATTCCCTATACGCAGTCCAATGAGGCACCGCCTCTGCCCACCGATTATGGCGTGATGATTCGCGAGGAACTGGGGCATCTGGGCTGTGAGATCGAGATTGAGCCGGGGCGGCTCATTGCCGGGAACGCAGGGATCATGGTGAGCCGGGTGATTTATGTGAAATCCGGCGAGGGGCGCGATTTTCTCATCCTCGATGGCGCGATGAACGATCTGATCCGCCCAGCCATGTATGACGCGCATCACGATATCATTCCCGTGGTGCAGCCCGCGGCGGGCACTGAACAGCAGCCCTATGACATTGTTGGCCCGGTCTGCGAAAGCGGTGATACCTTCGCGAAGCAACGCATGATGCCGCCCCTCGCCGCAGGTGACCTCGTAGCGTTTCGCGGAGCAGGGGCTTACGGCGCGGTGATGTCGAGCGAGTATAATACAAGGCCGCTTATTCCCGAGGTTTTGGTGAATGAGCATCAATTCGCTGTCATTCGCGCGCGTCCGACCTTTGACGAGATGATAAATCGAGATACCATTCCGGAATGGCTCTAGGCGCTATGATGTGCGGAGCAGGCAATCGGAGAGATGCATGGCGCCGCGCGCATCGCTGAGCAAACCCTTGATGACGCAATTGCGTCGGCCGCTGACCCTGACATGGGCGGGGCTTCTGGCGGAGCGTCTGGTGCGGGCGTTCTGGCCGCTTTGGACGCTGATCGCGGCGCTGGCTTCGGCCTTGATGCTCGGGTTTCACGAATGGGCGATGGTCGAGCTTGTGGGCGGCGCGTTGATCGGCGCGGCGCTTGGCGGGCTGATCCTTCTGGTTCTGGGCGTCCGGCGGTTCCGCTGGCCCGCGCGGGCCGAGGCGCTGGCGCGGATGGATGCGGCAATGCCAGGCCGCCCCTTGGCCGCACTGGCCGATGATCAGGCGATCGGGCGGGGCGATGCCGCGTCCGAGGCGATCTGGCAGGCGCATCAGCGGCGTATGCTGCGTGCTGCTGAGAGTGCCCGCCCGGTGGAGCCTGATTTGCGTGTCTCAAAGGCCGATCCATACGGGCTGCGGTATATCGCATTGCTGGGCCTCGTCGTGGCGCTTTGCTTCGGCTCGGTCTGGCGGGCCGGGACGATCACGCAGATGGGCCCGGGCAGCGCACAGGCCGCTCTTGGCCCAACATGGGAGGGCTGGGTCGAACCGCCCGCCTACACCGGATTGCCGAGCCTCTACCTCGCTGACTTAGGTGAGACGTTTGAAGCCCCTCAGGGCAGCCGCATCACCTTGCGTCTTTATGGTGAGGTCGGCGCGCTGTCGGTCAGCGAGACCGTGTCGGCGCGCGTGGAAGATGTGGGGGCTGCAACCGATCCCGATCACAGCTTTGAGATCCGCCAGGACGGCACGCTGAGCATCGATGGACCCGGTGAGCGCAGCTGGGCTGTGGTCGCACTGCCCGATCTGCCGCCTGCCGTCAGTATCGTTGAGGACGGCGCCCGCACCACGTTTGACGGACAGATGAGCCAACCTTTTGAGGCCAGCGATGATCACGGCGTGATGTCTGGCACAGCGACCTTCCGGCTTGACCCCAGCCGGATGGAAAGGCGCTATGGGCTTGGGGTCGAGCCCGAGCCGCGTGAGGCGGTCGAGCTGGAACTGCCCATGCCGATCACTGGAAACCGGGTGGAGTTCACCGAAACGCTGGTCGAGAACCTGTCGCAGCATCCATGGGCGCATCTGCCCGTAACGCTGCAATTCTCGGTGGTGGATGCGGCGGGCAATGTGGGTGTCTCGGTGCCCGCTCCGATGAACTTGCCCGCAAGACGCTTTTTTGATCCGCTCGCGGCGGCAGTGATCGAGAACCGGCGGGACCTTTTGTGGTCCTCGCAAAACGCACCGCGCGTCGTGCAGGTGCTGCGTGCGATCTCATATCAACCAGAGGAGCGGCTTTTCCGGGACAAGGCGGCCTATCTGCGGTTCCGGGTGATCCTGCGGCGGCTGGGCACGATGGTCGAGGAGGCCTCGCTTGATGCAGAGGCCCGTGACGAGATTGCCGAGGCGCTCTGGGATCTGGCGATCCTGATTGAGGATGGTGATATCGGTGATGCGCTTGAACGGATGCGCGAGGCGCAGGAACGCCTGAGCGAGGCGATGCGCAACGATGCCAGCGACGAAGAGATCGCCCGCCTGATGCAGGAGTTGCGCGACGCAACTCAGGATTACCTGCGCCAGAAATCACAGCAGGCCGAACGGGATGGGGATACCGATCAGCCGGATCGGCAAAACGGCGAAAGTCAGCAACTGACCCAGCAAGACCTTCAGGACATGATGGACCGTATTCAGGAGCTGATGGAGCAAGGCCGTATGGCCGAGGCTCAGCAGGCGCTGGAAGAGTTCCAGCAGATGATGGAGAACCTGCGCGTGACCGAAGGCCAAGGCCAGCAGGGCGACAGCCCCGGTGAACAGGCGATGGAAGGTCTCGCAGATACGCTGCGACAGCAGCAGGGCCTTTCGGATCAGGCGTTCCGCGATTTGCAAGAGCAGTTCAACCCCAACGCCCAAGCCGGCGAGAGCGGTGAGAACGAAGGCCGCAATGGTGGGCAGGGCGCGGGCCAGAGCCATGAAGGCCAAGAGGGCCAAGGGCAAGGTAACGGCGCGCAGCCCGGTCAGGGCGGTGAGGATCAGGCCAACCGCGATGGCGGCGATGGCGGGCTGGCCGACCGGCAGGAGGCCCTGCGCCAAGAGCTTCAGCGCCAGCGGGACAACCTGCCTGGTATGGGCGGTGAGGCGGGGGAGAACGCCGCCGACGCGCTGGACCGTGCGGGCCGCGCGATGGATGGGGCCGAGGAGGCGCTGCGCGGCGGCGATTTGCCCGAGGCGATTGATCGGCAATCCGAGGCGATGGACGCGTTGCGCGAAGGGATGCGCAGCCTTGGCGAGGCGATGGCCGAGCAACAGCAGCAAAACCAACCCGGCGGGCAGGGTCAGGCGCGTGGTGGTGACGGTGCGCAACAATCCGATCCGCTGGGCCGCACCCCCGGTCAAGGCGATCAGGCGGGCACCAATGACAGCTTGCTGCAAGGCACGGATGTTTACCGTCGGGCGAGCGAATTGCTCGACGAGATCCGCCGCCGCTCGGGCGAGGGCGCCCGCCCGGATGTGGAGCGTGACTATCTGGAGCGGCTTCTGGACCGGTTCTGAAGCGCGCGAGCGTCAGGCGATCTGAGCCTGTGGCCTGAGGGCTGCCACCGCCTCGACGACAGCCGCACCGACAATCAGAGTGCAGCCAATGACCTGCATCGCGCCAAATGTTTCATCCAAAAGCCAGGCTCCGGATGAAACACCCGCGACAATTTCAAGCGTGAAAAGAAAGCTGAGTAGTGCGGGCGGCAGGCGCTGGGCGCTCCACATGGTGATAAAGAGGATCGGAGCGAGGTAGATCAGCCCCAGAGCCAGCGATTGCACCGTCGCGGCATCAAGCGAGAGGGGTGGTAGGGCCTCACCGAACGACCAGCCGAACAGCACCGAAAAGGCCATGGCGCCCGTCGTTGTTATCAGCGTTACGGTGCTCGCCTCCGCCTTGCCTCCGTAGAAAACCAGTGCGGCGCCGATGGACCATGAGATTCCTGACATGATCGCAATCACATCGCCAAGGCCGATCGCGCTGAGAGACAATTCACCGCCGAGGACAAAGAACGCACCAAGCAGCGACGCGCCAAGCGTCAATGTAGCGCTATGGCGCCAAGGCTGGCCGAAAAACGCCCATTCGATGATCTTGCTCCATGCCGGCGCGAGGTAGAAAAGCAAGATTACCCGCACCACGTCCGACAGGGTCAGGGCCACGGAATAAGACGCAAAGGCGAGCCCGACGAGCGCTGCCCCAAGGAATATCCGTGGTGGCATCACCGGCGGTATCCGGCGGATCATCATATAGATTAGAAGGGTTACGGCCGCACCGCCCGAGCTAATGATGCCAGCCTGTGCGCCCGTAAGGCCCAGCCCTTCGAGGTGGCTGATGGGGATCCACCACAGCCCCCAAAGGATGGCCGAGACGAATGTCAGCATAACGGGCGTGAGTGAGGTTCCGGTAGGCGCGCGCACCTTGGAGCGGCCTTAACCGTCTTGGGCGGTGCCAGAAGCCTCGCCGGTTTGGGCCGAGGCGGGGCTGGCGTCGGGGAGGGCCTCTGGTGCGGCTTCGCTCGTTATCGCGTCAAGCATCGCCATGACGGCGCCAATCTGCCCATCCAGCCAAATGCGCAGCCCGTCCACCCAACCCGCATAATCGGTCAAAACCCCCGCAAGAGCGGGCACCATTCGGGAAATCGCGGGTGCGAACACATAGAGCAACAACCCCGCAGCGGCGATCAAGAACACCGTTGAGAACCCTCTGCGAAACCCGCCGCCCGTGCGATCTGACGCTTCGGGGTAGGGGTCGTCCATATCCAGATCGGCCTGCGGGTCGGCACTGGGTTCCAGCGACGAGTTGATCTCTTCGATATCGGGAAAAAGGCTGCGGCGCGATGTTGGGTCGATATCGGCTGGCTCACCGTCCTCGTCGTCGCCGCGCAGACGCGCCATCCGCGCGCGCGCTTCGCGGGCACGGCGATCCTCTTCGCCCTCATCAAGCCCAAGATCGGGTTGAGTCTCGATCCCGCCTGTTTCGGCAGCGCGTGCGCGGGCTTCGCGCTCAGCTTCCTCGCGCAAGACACTGGTAACCTCGGGGTCCATCTTGCGCCGTTGGGGGGCGTCAGGCGTCGCTTCAGATGTTTCACGCGGTGGTGCCTCGGCGGGAGACCAGCCGTCTTCGTCGTCGGCGCGCTCTTGCGAGCCCTTGGGCTTGTCCTCGGCGGGGGCATCCTCCACAGAGGCATCCTCCCATCGCTGTGCCTCTTGCGTGTCCTCTTCGGGCATGTGATCGGCGTGATGCTGAAACCATGTGTCGCCACAATTGGAGCGTTGCACATCCCGACCGGCATCCGGAATGACATTATCCGGAACTTCATATTGCGCGCCACAATTCGAGCAAGTCAAACGCATCCAAACACCTGTTCGTTTGCCCGGACGTGTCGGGCCTCTGCCTTGGTCCATTAACTTATTATGTTTCATGGCGGCGGAAAAGAGCAAAGGAATTGCGCCTTTCATTGCAACGCACGCGCCTCTGGGGCATTTAGGACGCAAAGAGGCGTGAGGGGCAGGCGTGATAGATCTGGAAAATGCGGCCTATTCCTATGGGGGTGGCGAACTTTTGAGTGATATCTCGCTCAAACTTTCGCCGGGCTCGTTCCATTTTTTGACCGGTCCTTCGGGCTCCGGAAAGACCACCTTGCTGAAGCTGTGTTATGGCGCTTTGATCCCCACGGCGGGCTATGTGCGTCTTTTTGAGGCAGATGTGCGCACAATGGAGCGCGATGATATCGCTCTTGCGCGCCGCAGGATCGGGGTCGTGCACCAGGATTGCGCATTCCTTGACCACCTCACCGTGGCCGACAACATCGCACTGCCCCTTACTGTGTCGGGGCGCGACACGCTGGAGGAGGTGGCCAACCTGCGCGAGCTGACCGGCTGGGTGGGTCTGACGCAGCGCGCCGATGCCTTGCCCCCGGAATTGTCTGGCGGCGAGCGGCAGCGCGCCGCGCTTGCGCGCGCGCTGATCATGTCGCCGGATGTGATCCTCGCGGATGAGCCGACGGGCAATGTGGACTGGGAAATGTCGCAGCGCCTTTTGCGCCTGCTGATCGAGCTGAACAAGATGGGCAAGACGATCATGATCGCCACCCACGACCTCGCCCTTATTCGCGCCGCAAAGGCGCATGTGCAGGCCCGCGTGCTGCGCATCTCCAACCGGCGGTTGCAGTTGGCGGGGGCGGATCTGTGAAGCTCTCGTTCGATATCGACCGTCTGCGCGGCCTTTTGGCGGGCGATGCGCAGGCCGACCGCGTGGTCCCGCCGACAGGATTTACCGCCTGGCTCACCCTTTTCAGTGCGGGCGCCATGGCATTTCTCGCGGTTTTCGCGCTGGCGCTGTCACTGGCCACATCGCGCCTCGCAGACCGCTGGGGGGACGAGCTTGCACGCAGCTCGACCATCCGCATTTCGGCCCCCGAGGGGCAAAGCATCGCTCAGACGGAGGCCGCTTTGCGCATGCTGGAAACCACCCCCGGCGTCGCATCGGCCCGTGCGCTCACCAAAGCCGAGCAACAGGCCCTTCTGGAGCCGTGGTTCGGCCCCGATCTGCCAGTAGACACGCTGCCTATTCCGCAACTGATCGAGGTGATCGAGGAGGGCAGCGGCTTTGACGCGGCTGGGCTCCACCTGCGCCTTTCGGCGGAGGTGCCGGGTGCTGTGCTGGATGATCACACACGTTGGCGTGAGCCGTTGGTGCGCGCGGCCAACCGGCTGCGCCTCTTGGGATGGGTGTCGCTCATGCTGATCGCGGGCACGGTGGCGGCGATGATCACGCTTGCGGCGAATGCGGCGTTGTCGGCCAATGCGCAGGTGATCGGGGTTCTGCGCCTGGTGGGTGCGCGGGACGATTACATATCGGGCGCGTTTGAGCGGCGGTTTACCCTGCGCGCCTTGACGGGCGCGGGATGTGGCATGCTGGCGGGCGTGATTGCGATCCTCTTTTTGCCGTCGGCGGAGGTGGGTGGCGGCTTTCTCACCGGGCTTGGCTTTCAGGGCTGGCACTGGATTTGGCCGCTGATCATCCCGCCACTGACAGCACTTGTGGCGTTTCTGGCTACCCGCGCGGCCGCCCGGCGCACCCTTGGAGGCATGTCATGAGGGACGCGGTGCAATGGCTCCGCTCGCTGATCTTCGTGGGTCAGATCTATGTGATGATGCCGGTGATCGGGCTTCTCTATTTCCCCTATGCCCTGATGAGCCGCAAGGGCGCGATCGCGGGCTGCAAGGCCTACACCCGGTGGGTCACGTGGAGTGCCGTGTGGATGGTCGGCCTGCGCACAGAGGTGCGCGGCACGCCCCCCACGGGTGAGGTAATCGTCGCGGCAAAGCATCAATCCTTCCTCGATATCATGCTGATTTTCACCGCGCTGCCAGCGGCCAAGTTCATCATGAAACGCGAAATCCTTCTGACGCCGGTGATTGGTCTCTACGCCATGCGGCTGGGCTGTATCGCCGTGGATCGCGGCAAGCGCAGCCAGGCCATAAAGAAGATGGTAGCCGATGTGGCACGCGGCACGGCCCATCCCGGACAGTTGATTATCTACCCCCAAGGCACGCGGATCGCGCCTGGAGTCAAGGCTGCCTACAAGGTCGGCACCGGCGTGCTCTATCAAGAGCTGGGGCAGGATTGCGTGCCCGTGGCGACCAATGTCGGCGTTTTCTGGCCGCGCAAGGGCATCATGCGGAGGCCCGGCACCGCCGTGGTGGAGTTCCTGCCGGTGATCAAGGCGGGGCTGGACAAAGCGACCTTCATGGAAACGCTTGAGAGCGAGGTCGAGAACGCCTCCAATGATCTCATGCTTGAGTCGGGGTTTGATCCGGATGGACTACGTTGAAGACATAGCTGAATTGGAAGCGCGCTATGGCAAGCCCGGTGCGGCCTCCCTGCGCAAGGTGGCGCATCGGCTGACGCCGCTCTACCGCAAATGGATCATGGCTTCGCGCTTTTGCGTGCTGAGCACCGTGGGTCCTGCCGGAACCGATGGCAGCCCGCGCGGCGAGGACGGCCCCGTGGTGGTCGAGCTGGACCCACAGACCCTCGCAATGCCTGATTGGCGTGGCAACAACCGTATGGACAGCTTGCGCAATATCGTGGCCGATGGGCGCGTGTCGCTGATGTTCATGGTGCCGGGATCAGAGGCGGTGGTGCGGGTGAACGGACAGGCGCGTGTGACGGTGGACGGAGCACTTCGTGCGCGGTTCGAGGTGTCGGGAAAGCAGCCCCGCTCGGTCATCGTGATCCGCATCGCGGAGGTCTACACCCAATGCGCCCGCGCCCCGATGCGCGCGGGCCTCTGGAGCCGGGATGACAGTGCGGGCCTGCCCACGGTGGGCGAGATTCTTGCCGAAGCCTCGGACGGGGATGAAGGCGGGGCGGAGTATGACGCCGCATGGGGGGCGCGGGCCGCGCAGACGCTGTGGTAGCCGCTCAGGCCAGATGATCCGCCATGAAACGGTAAAAGGACTGGCCTTTGCCGTCGCGGGAATAGGCGTCGTTCAGCGCGGATTTGGCGCGAAACATTGCACACGCGGCGTCCGCATGTTTGGGCGGGATGCGGGTTTTGCCGGCTTTTATATCCATGATGTAAGCGTTGTATGCGGCGGCCACGCGGGCTGAGAAATCGCCTGTGGCGGTCTCACTGCCGCCTGACACATGCAGATTGTAATCCGCATCACCCAGAGGGGCTGTGCCTCCGACCAGCGCCAGAACCTCCGCCGTATGCAGGACGTCTTGGGACGGCATATTGGCGAAAGGCCCCGCGAGGTCCCGCCGCAGGACGGGGTGAAAGCTGGCTCCGGTTTGGCCCGGATCGTGGAGCGAGAGGTGGTTTTTACCGGCGGACGGCAAAAGCAGGAGGGGCGCGCCATCGGCCAAGATACGGGTCCGCCCAAAAGCCGCACCATGGGCTTTGGCGAACGGCAAAAGCGCTCTCAGATAGCCCGGCGCCCAGGTATCATCCGCATCAAGGAAAGCGATGAATTGCCCCTGCGCCACCGCCAGAGCGCGGTTGCGTGCAGGGCCCGCGCCAGTGGCGTTGAAGCTACCCGCGCAAATCGTGAGAGCCATGCCATGGGTCTTGAGCCCGGCATAGGCCTGCCCGTCATCTGGTGCGATCACCACCTCCAACATGGAGGGCTCCAGCCCCGATACAGAAATCGAGGCCAGCGCAGCGGGCAGGCTGCCCGCCGCACGATAGGCCGGAATAATGACGGAAACCAGCGGCTTGGCGGTTTTTCTCACGCGTGGATTGCGCCGTCTCCGCAGGCCAGAGCGGCCTCGCGCACCGCCTCTGAATAGGTCGGATGGGCGTGACATGTAAGCGCCAGATCTTGCGCTGAGGCCCCGAATTCCATCGCCACGCAAATCTCATGGATAAGATCGCCCGCCATGGGGCCGATGATATGTGCACCCAAGATGCGATCGCTATCCTTGTCCGCGAGGATTTTCACGAAGCCATCGGCGGCGAAATTCGCCTTGGCGCGGCCATTGCCCATGAAGGAAAACTTGCCAACCTTATAGGCGCGGCCGTCTTTCTTCAGCTCCTCTTCGGTGGCACCAACATTTGCGACCTCGGGGTGGGTGTAGATCACGCCGGGAATAACGCCGTAATTCACGTGGCCATGCTTGCCCGCCAGAACCTCGGCGCAGGCCATGCCCTCATCCTCGGCCTTGTGCGCCAGCATGGGGCCCGCGATGGCATCCCCAAGGGCGTAGATGCCCTTGATATTTGTCTGCCAATGGGCGTCAGTCTTGATCTGGCCGCGCTCGGACATCTCCACGCCAAGCGCGTCCAGCCCAAGCCCGTCGGTATAGGGTTTGCGGCCCGTGGCCAAGAGAACCACGTCTGCATCAAGAACATGCGCGCTATCGTCTTTGCGCAGTTTGTAATGCACCTTGGCCTTGGTCTTGTTGGTTTCCGTCTTTTGCACGGCGGCACCCATGATGAAGTTGAGGCCCTGTTTGGTGAGGATTTTCTGGAACGTGCGCTGCACCTCGGCATCCATGCCGGGGGTGATGGCGTCGAGATATTCCACCACCGTCACCTCTGTGCCGAGGCGGGCATAGACGCTGCCCATTTCCAGCCCGATCACACCCGCGCCGATCACGACCATTTTCTTGGGGATCTTGCCCAGTTCAAGCGCGCCGGTGGAAGTCACGACGATTTTCTGGTCCACCTCGACGCCGGGCAGGGAGGCAGGCTCGGACCCACTGGCGACAATGATATTCTTGGCCTCATGGACCTCGTCACCCACCTTGACGCGGCCCGGTTCGGGGATGGAACCCCAGCCCTTGATCCAGTCGATCTTGTTCTTCTTGAAGAGAAATTCGATGCCTTTGGTATTTGCCCCGATGGTCTCGGCCTTATAGGCCTGCATTTGTTTCCAATCGACCGAAGGCGACTTGCCCTTGAGGCCCATGGCGGCAAAATTATGCTCGGCCTCGTGCAGCATATGGGTGGCGTGCAAAAGCGCCTTGGAGGGGATGCAGCCCACGTTGAGGCAGGTGCCGCCCAGCGTGTCGCGCCCCTCGACGCAGGCCGTCTTTAGGCCGAGCTGTGCGCAGCGGATGGCGGCCACATAGCCGCCGGGGCCGGAGCCGATTACGATCACGTCATAGGAGGCCATGTTTGAGAATCCCCTGGGTTTTGGACGACGGTATCACGTCGGTATCGCCTTGGTGTGGTTTGCTTTGGCCCATGCTGCCTTTGATGGCAAGCGGGGTCAACCAAACGGGGGGCTGCCCGCGCTTGGCGGGGCGTGGATATGAGTATTTGGACCAAGAAGAAGGGCGACTACAACGGGGTGCCCTTGGGGAGTGCGGCCTCGATCACGCTTTGAACCTCGGCGGCGGTGAGGGCGCGCGGGTTGGTTCCGGCGGCGCTGTCTTTGAGGGCCTTTTCGGCGATGCGCGCCGCGCAATCGTCTGGAACGCCGATCTCAGACAGAGTTTTCGGGATACCGATCTGGCGGAGCATTGCTTCGATATGGGCATGGAAGCTCTCGAAATCCGTGGATGCCAGCCCCATCGCCTGGGCCATCGGAGTGACCTTGTCGTCGATATTGGGTGCGTTGAAGCGCAGCACCTCAGGCAGAAGCACCGCGTTGGTGAGCCCGTGCTGCGTGTCGTATTCCGCGCCGATCATGTGCGATATCGCATGGACCAGCCCGAGCCCTTTGAGAAACGCGATGCCCGCAAGGCAGGACCCGGCCAGCATTGCGCCGCGGGCCTCAAGGTTGCCCGGCTCGGCCACGGCGATGGGCAGCCAGTGGGCGACGAGGCGCAGACCCTCTAGCGCGGCCCCATCACACAGCGGATGGAAGCCCGGCACGCAGTAAGCCTCGATTGCGTGGACCATGGCATCGGCCCCGGTCCAGGCGGTGAGGTGCGGCGGAAGGCCTAGGGTCAGTTCCGGGTCCAGAAGGGCGCAGGCTGGTTTCAGGTCGGGATGCCAGACGCACCATTTCACGCCCTGCGCAGTGTCGGTGATCATCGCCGTGCTTTCCGTCTCGGCCCCGGTGCCGGCGGTGGTGGGGATGCAGATCAGCGGGGGAAAGTGGGTTTCGGTGGGTGGCGTTTGTTCAAACTCGAAATCCCATAGAGGCAGATCGTTCAGCGCCATAAGGGCCACGGCCTTGCCCCCGTCCATGCCGCTACCGCCGCCAATGGCGATCACACCGTCATGGCCGCCCTCAGCGAAGATTTTGCACCCTCCGGCGATCTCATCATCGCGGGGGTTGGGCGAGATGCCGGAATAAAGCGCGCTCTTCAGCCCGCCCTGTGCCAGATGCGCGGTGAGCGTGTCGATAAACGGCAGGCTGGCGCTGCCCCGGTCGGTCACGATCAGGGGGTTGCGCATGCCCGCGCCCTCACAAAGCGATGCGATCTCGGCCAGCCGTCCGGGGCCATAGGCGATGGGAACGGGGAAGGTCCAGTCTTGTGGGTCGAGAAAGCTCATTGCGGTGGGTCCTTTGTGTATTGGGTCAGTTACCCGGCCATCGCGCGGTCGCGGTAGGCGCGGCTGCTGAGGATCAGTTCGGAGAGATGCTCCATCTTGGTGCGGGCGGCGGTGATCTCGGCATCGCTTACGCCTGCGGGCAAAAGCATCTGGCGGGCGGCGAAGTCCACCTCATCGACACCGCGTGTGCCGGGCATCGGGTCGGTCTGAAAGCTGGCGCGGAGCCAGAGCCCATCCATCAGCGTTCTGAGTTGAAACGCGGCGCGCGCGCACTCCTCAGGTGGCAAAATGTGCCGCAGGGCGCTGATAAGGTTGGAGCGCATGCGGGAATGAACGGCGGTCTGGATGCGTTGGCTCTGGCTGTTATGGGGCACGTCTGAGCAAAGGCTGATCCATGCGTGGCAGATTTCTTGCTGAAACACAGGAGCGGCGAAATTGCCCGCAATGATGGCGTAGAGCCGTTCCAATGGGGTGTCTGCATGGCGAAACAGCTCCACCACGCAATCGCGCAGGAGCGTGTTGGCCTGTCGCTGAACCCCTTCAAATAGGGCGTCCTTGTCGCCGAAATGATGCAGCACCACACCTTTGGAGACGTCCGCGATTTTGGCCACACGGTCCAGCGTGGTACCCCGAATCCCGTATTGCACCAGCGCGCTCCACGCAGCTTGGCTAAGCTCTGCCCGCCTGAGGTCTCCGATTTTGCGCCGTGCCATAGGGCCTCCTGTTGCGGATAGCCTACAGCGCACGGGGGAGCTTCACAATATGGCCCTTTGACATAAAAACTGATCATTGGTAAGTAATTTTCAGTTTTGGTCAGGAGAGCATCCATGCAGGCGGATTATGTAATCATCGGATCAGGCTCTGCCGGGTCGGCCATGGCCTATCGGTTGAGTGAGGATGGCAAACATTCGGTGCTGGTGCTGGAATATGGCGGCACAGATGTCGGGCCGTTCATTCAGATGCCCGCCGCCCTTAGCTATCCCATGAACATGTCCTTGTATGACTGGGGCTTTTCAAGCGAGCCTGAGCCGCATTTGAACAACCGCCGCCTCGCCACACCGCGCGGCAAGGTGATAGGCGGGTCATCTTCGATCAACGGGATGGTCTATGTGCGCGGCCATGCGGGCGATTTCGACCATTGGGAAGACAGCGGCGCCGAGGGCTGGGGCTATCGCCATGTGCTCCCCTATTACAAGCGGATGGAAACCTGGGACGATGCGGGCCATGGCGGCGATCCCACATGGCGCGGCACCAATGGCCCGCTTCATGTGACACGTGGGCCGCGCAGCAACCCTCTCTTCAAGGCCTTCGTGGAGGCGGGTGCGCAGGCGGGGTTCGAGCTTACCTCCGACTATAACGGCGAGAAACAAGAGGGCTTCGGCCCGATGGAGCAGACGATCTACAAAGGTCGCCGCTGGTCCGCCGCCAATGCCTATCTGCGGCCCGCTTTGAAGCGCCCGAATTGCGATATGATCCGGTGTTATGTGCGCCGCGTGATCATCGAGGAGGGCCGTGCGACCGGGGTGGAGATCGAGCGCGGTGGCAAAATTGAGATCATCCGCGCCAATGCCGAGGTGATCGTTGCCGCCTCGTCTATCAACTCGCCCAAGATCCTGATGTTGTCAGGCGTTGGTCCCGCAGCCCATCTGGCCGAGCATGGCATTGATGTGGTGGCCGACCGGCCCGGCGTGGGTGGCAATCTGCAGGACCATCTGGAGCTTTACATCCAGCAGCAAAGCATCCAGCCCATCACGCTCTACAAATACTGGAACCTTCTGTCCAAGGGCGTCATCGGTGCGCGGTGGCTTTTCACCAAGACGGGCCTTGGGGCCTCCAACCAGTTCGAGAGTGCGGCCTTCCTGCGGTCTGCCCCCGGTGTGGATTATCCCGATATTCAGTATCACTTCCTGCCCATCGCCATGCGCTATGACGGCAAGGTGGCCGCTGAGGGGCATGGCTATCAGGCGCATGTGGGGCCAATGCGCTCGGCCTCGCGCGGGCGGATCAGCCTCGCCTCTGCCGATCCTGCCGAGGCGCCCAAGATCGTGTTCAACTACATGTCGCACGAGAGCGACTGGCGCGATTTTCGCCACTGTATCCGCCTCACCCGCGAAATTTTTGGCCAATCCGCATTCGATCCGTACCGGGGCGAGGAAATTCAGCCCGGTGCGGATGTGCAAACCGACGCAGAGCTTGATGCCTTCATCGCCGAACATGCCGAGAGCGCTTATCATCCCTGCGGGACCTGCAGGATGGGTGCCGCCGATGACAAGAACGCCGTTGTGGATCCTGAATGCCGCGTGATTGGCGTCCAAGGCCTGCGTGTGGCAGACAGCTCGATCTTTCCGCGCATCACCAATGGCAACCTCAACGCGCCGTCGATCATGACCGGAGAAAAGGCCTCCGATCACATCCTCGGGCGGGGCATGCTTGCTGCGTCGAATCAAGAGCCGTGGGTCAACCCGGATTGGAAAAGCACCGACCGGGCTGCTGCCAAGCGCTGACTCTGGTCAGTTTGCGACATCAGCCGGTCGTAACAAACCGTTGCCAGATTAAGTCCTGAGGCTTCATCATGCCTTCACCCTGACGCAGCGTGGATGCCGGAAAAATTCCGGACGGGGCGCTCTAGGGCGGCTGATTGAATGCGACAGTCCCAATTCGTAAGAGGCGTGCGCAACCAACATGGAGAGACCACGTCTGACTTCAGGAAAACGACACCGACACTCTTCAAAATCAGCTATTCCGACCACCAGTTGCTGAACGAAATGCACCGGTGGGGTGTTGCCGAACAAGGCCGGACTGATAAGGCGCTCAACAAGCCCGATCACCCCTACACGCGCCTGCTGATCTTATCAGTGCCAGAGCCGCGCGTGGAATGGTGTGAAGAAGCTGCACAAGCCCGCGAGGCGAAAAGTGGCATCGCAGCCGGTGTGAAGCTCACGGAGGTGGGCTGTCCTTTCCGTGAGAGCTGCTCCGTGGCAATTGCGGGCACCTGCGAGAATGTTGATCCGCCGCGCCGCAAAGGCCAACTGATCGAATGTCACCGTGATCTGAGTGAGTTCATGCACAAAGGCATCAGCCACCTTGCAAAGTTTGAAATGTGCGCCGGTATGGGCCAAGGATAGAGTGCGCAGTCCGCGCCAACCCCGGAGCCTCGCCATGAGCCATGTCTTTCCCCGTCACTGCGCCTCTGATCTGCCTACCGCTGTGGGGGGCGATGGGTGTTTCCTCATTGATGCGGTGGGCAAGCGGTATTTTGACGGATCGGGCGGCGCTGCCGTCTCCTGCCTTGGCCATTCCAACACCCGCGTGCGCGACGCGATCAAGGCGCAAGTGGATCAATTGGCCTTCGCCCATACCGGGTTCTTCACCTCCGAGCCTGCCGAGGCGCTGGCTGATTTGCTCATCGAACATGCGCCCCAAGGGATGGAGCGCGTCTATTTCGTCTCTGGCGGGTCCGAGGCGGCAGAGGCGGCGATCAAGCTTGCCCGGCAGTATTTCACCGAGCGTGGAGAGCCGCAGCGCCGTCACCTCATCGCGCGCCAGCAAAGCTATCATGGCAACACGCTGGGCGCGCTTGCCGCAGGTGGCAACGCATGGCGGCGGCAGCAATTCGCGCCGCTTCTGATGGAGGCAAGCCACATCCCGCCCTGTTATGAATACACCCTGCGCGCCGCGGGCGAGAGCCTTGAGGATTACGGTATCCGCTCCGCAGACGCGCTGGAGGCCGAAATCCTGCGCCTTGGCCCTGATACCGTCATGGCCTTCATGGCCGAGCCTGTGGTGGGGGCCACTTTGGGCGCTGTGACCGCCGCACCGGGCTATTTCAAACGCATCCGCGAGATTTGCGACCGCTACGGCGTTCTGTTGATCCTTGACGAGGTGATGTGCGGGATGGGCCGCACCGGGCATCTTTTCGCCTGTGATGCTGAGGGGGTGACGCCCGATATCCTCTGCATCGCCAAGGGGCTGGGCGCGGGCTATCAACCCATCGGCGCGATGCTGACCACCGGGACGGTCTACGACACGATTGCCAATGGCACCGGGTTTTTCCAGCACGGGCATACCTATCTGGCGCACCCTGTCGCCTGCGCGGCGGGTCTGGCGGTGGTGAGCGAGATGCTGGAGCGGGACCTGATCGGCCAAGTCCGCGCCCGGGGTGCGTATTTCGAGGCGCAGTTGCGTGCCCGCTTTGCCCAGAACCCGCATGTGGGCGATATCCGGGGGAGGGGCCTTTTCTGGGGTCTGGAATTCGTGGCCGACCGCGAGAGCAAGACGCCGTTTGATCCCAGCCTCGGCCTTGCGGGCAAGCTCAAGAAAGCGGCCTTCGCCGAAGGCCTGATCTGCTACCCCATGCCCGGCACGCGTGATGGCAAAACAGGCGATCATGTGCTCCTCGCCCCGCCCTTTATCGCCACCGAGGCCGAACTTGACGGGGCGCTCGACGCGCTGTCGCGCGCGCTTGATGGCGTGCTCGCCGCCGCCTGACAGGGAACAAAGCTGCGCTATCTGGCGTTTATCTCAGGCAAGCGGAGCAAATCTGCCCCTCTATAGCGAAGAAAAGGAGATCATCATGGAATATGCAGGTCTGGGCGGCTTAATCGTCCTCGCACTCAACATTTGGGCCATAGTATCGATCATCGGCTCAGGCGTCCCAACGGGATCAAAAGTCCTCTGGACGCTTCTGGTGCTCGTCTTGCCCATCATTGGCTTCATCATTTGGGTTCTCGCCGGGCCCCGCTCGACCGCACGGACAGTCTGACGCATGGCATGGACCGGGCCCGCGATCAAAGGCATCCCAATTTGGGGTGCTGGCGCGGGCATCGTCCAGCGGATCAACGACAAACGGCTCAGCCTGATTGCGGCGGGGATTGCCTTTTACGGGACGTGACCAAAGGGCTGGCAGACGTGCTCGCAGACACCTATCGCCTTGTGTTCAAAACGCACGCCTACCACTGGAACGTGGAGGGGCCGCTCTTCTATTCGATCCACAATCTGACAGAGGGGCAATATGAGGACATGTTCGCCGCCGCTGACGATCTGGCCGAGCGTATTCGCGCCTTGGGCTACATGGCGCCCTCGTCGCTGCAAGCCATGACCGACAACTCGGTGATCAAGGACGCAAGCAGTCTGCCCTCCGCAGGCGACATGTGCGAGGATCTGGCCGCCGATCACGAGCGGGTAGCGCACCGGATGCACGCGTTGATCGAGATTTGCGATGTAGCCAAGGACCCGGTGACCGAAGATCTGGCCACCGCCCGGTCGGCATTCCACGAGCAGGCCGCATGGATGTTGAGGGCTATCAGCAAGAGCTGATCCACGACAAATAACCGAAACAAAAACCCCGCATCTGCGCGATGCGGGGTTTTTTCGTTTTATGCTGTTCTAAGGGATCAGGCGCGCAGCGTTTCCGTTGATGCAAAAAACATCGCTTGGCTCACGGCGGAACGGACGCTGTCTTGCTGGTAGGGTTTGGAGATAAGAAACGCAGGCTCCGGCCGATTACCGGTCAATAGCCGCTCTGGATATGCGGTGATAAAAATCACCGGGCAGGCGCCGAATTCGCCCAAAATATCATTCACCGCGTCAATCCCGGAGGAGTTATCCGCAAGGCGGATATCAGCAAGAATGAGATCGGGCATCTGGGTCCGGGCCAGATTGACCGCCTCCGCGCGGGTGCGGGCATTGCCGGTGATACGGTGGCCAAGATCGGCGACGATCCCCTCAAGGTCCATCGCGATCAGAGGCTCATCCTCGATAATCAAGACGCGGCCCGAGATGCTATCGGCCATCTCGCGCTGGGCGGTTTCGACCAGATATTCGGCTTCGGATTGGTCAATATCCATGATTGCAGCCACCTCGCCAAAGTGGAACCCCTCGATCGTGTGCAGCAACAGCGCCTCGCGCGTGTTCTCGGTCAGATGTGCCATATGCTTTTGTGCGGCACCGAAAAGGGCATCCTCATTGTCGAAGATCACATCCGTCTTGCCGGATTTCCAAACGCTATGGAGAACCCGAAAGAGGGCAGGCTTCACCCCGAGGTCTGGTGCCATCACCGATCTGTCTGCCAAAATCGTCTCTAGCGTGGCAGCGGCATAGCGATCACCGCGCTCTTGCGAGCCCGTTAGCGCGCGCGTAGCGCCGCAGATAGGGAAGATTCTCCCCGATTTGCGTGCTCAGGTCCTGTTCAGCGTTGGATTGCGTCATGATTTTTCCCCGAATATCTTACTTTTCTTGGAACCAAACGCAGATGCAGGCGTTTGGTTCCCACCAAACTGCGACGGATACTTAAATAACAGGCGGCGCTTTGATGACAAAACGGCAAACCCAGACGCGCGCGCAAGCGCAGATCGACGAAAACCTGCGCAAAGTGTTTCAGGAATCGCTGGAAGAGGATGTGCCGGACCGGTTCACCGACCTTTTGGCGCAATTGCGCGCGCAGGACGAGGGCAAAGGGGGCAAAGACCCGAAATGAGTGAGCCCGATCCAAGAGATGAGCTGGTAGATCACCTGCCGGCGCTACGCGCGTTTTCAATGACCCTGACCCGCAACAGCGCGACAGCCGATGATATGGTGCAAGACACGCTGGTCAAGGCATGGACCAATATCGATAAATTTCAGGTCGGCACCAACATGCGCGCCTGGCTCTTCACTATTTTGCGCAACACCTATTACTCCAACCGCCGCAAGGCAAAGCTTGAGGTGGCGGATGTGGACGGCGTCTTCACCGAAAGCATGGCCGAAAAGCCGGCCCATGACGGGCATTTGCAAATGACGGATTTCCGCGCCGCCTTCGCGCAGTTGAGCGATGAGCAACGCGAAACGCTGATCCTGGTGGGCGCGTCGGGATTCTCGTATGAGGAGGCCGCAGAGATGTGCGGCGTAGCTGTGGGCACGATCAAGAGCCGCGCCAACCGTGGCAGACTGCGGCTGGCAGAATTGATGCATCTTGAGGAGGATGAGGCGATGGAGTTGACCGACAAGGCCACGAGTGGCGTGCTTTCGGCCAACGGGACCGCCGCGTTCTGATGGGGGCCCCCGAGACGGCCGCAGAGCGTGAGACCTCGCTCACGGGCGGTCTGCGGTTTCGCATCGCGGCGTTTCTGGCGCTGGCGCTTTTGCCTATCGGCGTGCTGGGGATCGTGCAGACCCGCGATCTGGCACATGAAGTTGAAAATCGCTCGGAACTGACCCTCCTTGCCCTCACCAGCAGTGCGGCCTTCGGTGAGCGGCAGGTCTTTGAACGTGCGTTTGGTGCTGCCGAAGGCCTCAGCGCGGTGCTCGATCTCTTGCGCGATGACCCTGACGCCTGCCGCACTTATCTGCGCGATTATATCCAAAGCACCAAACGCTATTCCTTCGTGGGGTTCATCGGGCTTGATGGCATCATGGACTGCTCCTCGGCCACCGGCGTGGTGGATATGTCTGGCAATCCCCGTCTGGCGGCGCGCCTTGACGTGCCGGGGCAATGGATCGAGCGGCTGGACACGCCCACTATCAGCCGTGAGCCGATTATATCCATCCTCCATCCCGTGCGGCGGGGGGGAGCTTTGCGGGATATATCGCGATTTCCATCCCCACGGCGCAGGTGGTGGCGCAGCCCGATGCAGAGGCTGCGCGCCGCCCCTTCAGCCTCACGACCTTCAACAGCGCGGGTGATATCCTGACCCAAGACAGCGAAGGCCTCGCGGATATGCAAGCGGCGCTGCCCGCAGACCGCGCGCTTACCGCGCTGGTGGGCGCGGGCGGGGAGATGTTTACGGCCATGGATCGCGCCGGCCACGAACGCAGCTTCGCCCTGGTGCTGATTATTCCCGATCTCACCTATGCGCTCGGCACGTGGCTGCCGGACCCGCGCCAGACAAGCTTTTGGGGCATGAAAGCGGCCCCCGCTATCTTTCCGCTGTTGATGTTTCTGGCCAGCCTTGCGGTGGCTTATTTCGCCGTGGACCGTCTTGTGGTGCAGCAGGTGGCGGACCTGCGCCGCCGGATGCGCGGCTTTGCCCGCACGCGTGAATTCGACCCCAATTCGCGCGCGGTTGGCACCTCGGATGAGCTGCGTGATCTCGACGAAACCTTCACCGACATGGCGCTTGATCTGATTGATGATGAGGCAAAGATGGAGGACGCACTGCGCGAGAAAAACGTGCTGCTCAAGGAGGTCCACCACCGGGTGAAAAACAATCTGCAACTGATCTCTTCGATCATGAACATGCAGATTCGCAAGGCCGAAAGTCCCGAGACCCAAGTGGTCTTGCGCCGCCTTCAAGAGCGGATCATGGGGCTGAGCACGGTCCACCAAAACCTCTACCAGACTGAAAACCTCAGCAGAACACAGGCCGACACCCTCCTGGCCGAGCTTTTTGATCAACTGGCCGTGACGGGGATCAAGCCCGGCAGCAATGTGGATGTCAGCCGCTCCTTTGCTCCGCTCATCCTCGTGCCGGATCAGGCCGTCCCACTTTCGCTTCTGGCGTCTGAGGCGGTGACGAATGCGCTCAAATACATCGGCGCACCCGAGGGCACGCATCCCTACCTGCGCGCGGCACTGACACGGCCTGGGCCGGATCAGGCGGAGTTTACATGCGAAAACTCGCTCGCGGCACCGATCCCGGAAGAGGCAGAGGGCACGGGCCTCGGCGCGCAGCTCGTGCACGCCTTCGCGGCACAATTGGGCGGCGAGGCTGTGGTAGAGACAGGCGCGGATTTCTACCGCATCACCGTGCGCTTCACCGTTGACGAGACCGAACGCAGCCCAGCCGACCACTGACCGGCCACGATGAATGGAACCACTTTCGGCTTCTGGGTGTTGAGGCGCTGTAAACATTGCAAATCAAAAGGCTCCGCCATGACATTTGATCTTCTTTTTGCAGGCTTGGTGTCGCTCCTCGTGATCACCGCAATCATCGCGGCGTTTACCGGCCGCGATGGTCGCGACCGCAGATCGGGGACCAATCGCAAAGGCAAAGGTGATCCAGAACGGTAAACCTTTGCGCGCAGAGCACCTCTGCGGCGATTGCACAGTCTGAGCGACTGGTGTAGCCATTCCCCTATCCGTCGGGGGGCCCATATGAGGGCTGAGAGGTGCCGTGCGCCGACCCGTCGAACCTGATCCGGGCAATACCGGCGTAGGGAACGGAGACCGCCACGGCGCGCCACCCTTCCCCTCGTTCTGCCCCAACCCGAGTGAGGAGCCCATGGCCGCAAATGCCCACACGCCCATTGCCCTAACCGTCGCCGGATCTGATAGTGGAGGCGGCGCAGGCATTCAGGCGGATCTCAAGGCGATGTCGGCGCTCGGCGTATACGGTGCGAGCGTCATCACCGCCGTCACTGCCCAAAATACCAAAACCGTCACAGCAGTCCACGCAGTGCCCGCAGATGTGGTGCGCGCACAGATGGATGCGGTTCTGGCCGATCTGCGCGTAGGGGCGATCAAGATCGGGATGCTTTTTTCACCCCAGATTATAGAGGCCGTGGGTGTGGGCCTGTCGGAATATGCGGGGCCGGTCGTTCTTGATCCGGTAATGATTGCAAAATCGGGCGATGCTTTGCTTCAAGATACGGCAATCGTGGCCTTGGGTAGGGCACTCATCCCGCGTGCAGACCTGTTGACGCCGAACCTGCCGGAGGCTGCGCGCCTCCTTGGCACGACACATGCAGAGGGTGAGGATGAGGCCGAGGCGCAGGGACGAGCCCTTCTGGCGCTTGGCACCCGCGCCGTCTTGATGAAGGGAGGTCATGCCGGCGGAGCGGAGTGTGTCGATCTGCTGATCACTGCCCAAGGGACCATCCGCCTCACCGCACCGCGCGTCGCCACGGCCAACACCCACGGTACTGGCTGCACCTATTCCGCCGCCATCGCCGCGTATTTGGCGCAAGGGCAGGACATTGAGGAGGCCGTGCGCGCCGCCCACGGCTATCTCTCGGGGACGATCCGGGCGGCTGATACACTGCGCATCGGTTCGGGCCACGGGCCGGTGCATCATTTTTTCGGTTTGTGGGGATAGCCCGCGTGGAGATTACCATCATCGGCGCTGGTGTCGCGGGACTTGCCGTGGCGCGGGCCTTGCGCGACCGTGGCGCGGACTTGCGTATTATTGAGCGCGGCGCGGGGGCTGCTCCGGGCCCGCATGCGTGTTCATGGTGGGCCGGCGGCATGCTGGCGCCGTATTGTGAGGGCGAAAGCGCGGAGGAGCCGGTCGTGCGCTTGGGCCAAGAGGCTGCCGGATGGTGGGAGGCGGCCACGGGCGGCGTCACGCGCGCGGGCTCTCTCGTTGTATCGCCCACCCGTGACCAAGCCGATCTGCGCCGCTTTTCCCAACGCACGACGGGGTTTGAGTCGGTGGACGCAGCCCAGATCGCCGCACTGGAGCCGGATCTTGAGGGCCGTTTTTCGAAGGGTCTTTACTTCCCTGACGAAGCACATCTTGACCCGCGTGCGGCGCTGCAAACCCTACGCAGCCGTCTGGAGGCGGAGGGCGTCGCGTTCGAAATCCACGAGGCCGATCCTGCGCAGGAAGCCGAGCGCGCAATCACCATCGATTGCCGTGGCCTCAGCGCCCGGCCCGCGCTGGAGGGTCTGCGCGGCGTGAAGGGCGAGATGCTTGTCCTGCGCTGCCCGGACGTGTCTCTCAGCCGCCCCATCCGCGTGCTGCATCCGCGTATCCCACTCTACATCGTGCCGCGCGGCGATGGCCTTTACATGCTTGGTGCAACCATGATCGAGGCGGGTTCGGGCAAGCACCCCAGCGCGCGCGCTTTGCTGGAATTGCTCAGCGGCGCCTATGCGCTCAACCCCGCTTTTGGCGAGGCCGAGGTGCTTGAAATCGGTGTCGATGCCCGCCCCACCTTTGCCGACAACCTGCCACGGATCACCCGCCAGGGGCGGCTCATAGCGGTCAATGGTCTCTATCGGCATGGTTTCCTTCTGGCCCCGGCCATGGCGCGGATGGTCGCGGCGATGATATATGATGAGACAAGCCCGGAGGTGCTTCATGAAGATCGAGTTGAACGGCGCACCGCTTGAAACTGATGCTACCACGCTGGCCGCATTGCTCAGCGAGACAGGGTATGATGGTGCGGTCGTGGCGACTGCGCGCAACGGTGATTTCGTGCCACGCGCCGCGCGGGCGGATGAGGCTCTGAGCGAGGGCGACAGGATCGAAATCCTCGCCCCTATGAAAGGCGGATGATGCGCAGCTTTTACGGAACCGACCTGCCCAACGGCCTGATGCTGGGCACGGCGCTCTACCCTTCCGCTGCTATTCTGGCTGAGGCGTTTCGCCGCTCTGGCGCATCCGTCGCCACGGTGTCGCTGCGCCGCGAAAGCGGGCAGGACCGCGCGGGACAGGATTTCTGGACGCTCATTCAGCAGCTTGGCGTGCATATCCTGCCCAACACCGCCGGGTGCCATACGGTCAAGGAGGCCGTGACGACCGCCCATATGGCGCGCGAAGTGTTCGATACCGCTTGGATCAAGCTGGAGGTGATAGGCGAGGAGGACACGTTGCAACCGGACGTGTTCGGACTGGTTGAGGCGGCGCGAATTCTCTCTGAGGACGGTTTCCACGTCTTCCCTTATTGCACCGAGGACCTTGTCGTCGCTGACCGGTTATTGCGGGCAGGCTGCGAGGTTTTGATGCCGTGGGGCGCACCGATTGGCTCTGGCCAAGGGCTCAACAATATCTTTGGCCTGCGTGCATTGCGCGCGCATTTCCCGGATGTGCCTTTGGTGATCGATGCAGGGCTTGGCCTGCCCAGCCAAGCGGGCCAAGCCATGGAAATGGGCTATGATGCCGTGCTCCTGAACACCGCTGTGGCCAAAGCGGGCGATCCGGCGGCGATGGCCGAGGCCTTCGCGCTTTCCATCCGCGCCGGGCAATTGGCGGCTGGGGCGGGCCCGATGGAGCCGCGCGATATGGCCGCCCCCTCAACCCCCGTCATCGGTCAGGCGTTTCTTACATGAGCCTCCCCCGGTTTTACCCCATCTTCGATAGCGCCGATTGGCTGGAGCGTCTCCTGCCCATCGGCATCCGTCTTGTACAGTTGCGGATCAAAGAGCTTGAGGGTGCGGCGCTCCGGTCTGAGATCGCGCGCGGGCAGGCTATTGCGCGCCAGCAGAATTGCGGCTTGGTGGTCAATGATTTCTGGCAAATCGCGATCGACGCAGGCTGTGACTGGGTCCATCTGGGTCAGGAGGACTTGGACAGCGCGGACATCCCTGCCATCCGCCGCGCAGGGATAAAGCTCGGGATCAGCACCCATGACCGCGCGGAGTTGGACCGCGCCATGGCGCTTGGGCCCGATTATGTCGCCCTCGGCCCCGTTTATCCGACCATTCTCAAGAAAATGAAATGGCACGAGCAGGGTCTGGAGAAACTGACAGAGTGGAAGGCACTCATAGGCGATACCCCTCTCATCGCCATCGGTGGGATGAGCGTGGACCGTAGCGCGGGGGCCTTCGCCGCCGGGGCCGATTGCGTGAGCGCCGTGACTGACATCTCCCTCAACCCCGATCCAGAGGCGCGGGTGCGCGCATGGCTCAAGGCTTGCGGCTAGGCGCGCACCCGCGCTAGCGTCATCCAAACCGCTTCGGAGACTCCCAAGATGCAAACCGGCTGGACCAGCGCGCCCGCGCACGCCCATTACGATGTGATCATCATTGGCGGCGCCATCATGGGCGCATCGACCGCGTGGTGGCTCAGCCAGATACCTGATTTCCAAGGCCGCGTGTTGGTGATCGAAAGGGATCCGAGCTACGCCAACTGCTCAACCGCGCATACGAATTCCTGTATGCGCCAGCAATTCTCGACCGACCTCAATGTCCGCATCAGCCGCTTTGCCGCCGATTTTGTCAAAAACATACGAATGCGTATGGGTGGAGATCCCCGTATCCCCAATCTGAATATTCAATCCTTCGGTTACATGTATCTCGCGGATACCCCAGCCTTTGCAGAAAGCCTGCGCGCCAATCACGCGGTGCAGCGTGCCGCCGGGGCCGCGACACAGCTCATGACCCCGGATGAGATCGCTTCCGCCTATCCGTTCTATGCACTTGACGACATCGTGCTTGGCTCCATTAACACCGTGGATGAGGGCTATTTCGACGGGGCCACGCTGTTTGACTGGTGGCGGCGCAAATCACGCGAGGCGGGCGTTGAATACCTCGCGGGCGAGTTGACAGCGCTCACACTCAACCCCGCCCAGACCCGCATCGATGCCGTGACACTCAGGGACGGCACGAGGCTGAGCGCGGGTCAGGTGGTCAATGCGGCAGGCCCGCGCGCTGCGCGCATCGCCTCCATGGCGGGGATCGAAATGCCGGTGGAGCCGCGCAAACGCTTCACATGGATGTTCAAGGCCGAACGCCCGCTCGATCGCCCCCTCCCGCTCACGGTTGATCCCTCCGGCGTGCATGTGCGCGAAATCGGTGGCGGCACCTATCAGGCGGGTGGGCACGCGGATCACGACCCGGCAGTGGAGCCTGATGATTTCGCCATGGACCATGGACTTTGGCAGGACAAGATCTGGCCGGCCATCGCCACCCGCATTCCGCAGTTTGACGCGATCCGCGTCACCTCCGAGTGGGCTGGGCATTACGCCTATAATACGCTTGATCAAAACGCGATCACCGGCCCGCATGATCGGGTGGAGAACCTTGTCTTCCTCAACGGATTCTCCGGCCACGGGCTGCAGCAAGCTCCGGCGATGGGACGTGGCACCGCGGAATGGATCACGTATGGACGGTATGACACGCTGGACCTCAGCCCGTTTCACTGGGGCAGGATCGCGGCGGGTCAGCCTGTTTTGGAACGCGCTATTATCTAGGCGCAACATCGCGGCTGTGAATGTGGCGCGGCGTGCCTATATCAAGCGCAAAGGAGCAGCGCATGAAACTCACAGTCAACGGCACAGCCCACGAAATCGACGTAGAACCCGACATGCCGCTTTTGTGGGTGTTGCGTGATGTGCTGGGCCTGACGGGCACGAAATATGGCTGCGGGATCGCGCAATGCGGCGCTTGCACGGTGCATCTTGGGGGGGAGGCCGTGCGCTCCTGTCAGGTTCTGGCCGCCGATGCCGAGGGTGCGGAGATCACCACTGTTGAGGGGCTGGGCCATCCTGATGCTCTTCATGCGGTGCAGGCTGCTTGGGTCGCGCATCAGGTGGCACAATGCGGCTACTGTCAGTCGGGGCAGATCATGCAGGCCGCACATTTGCTGTCGGAAATCCCCAAGCCGACCGATGCCGAGATCGACGATTGGATGGGCGGCAACCTGTGTCGTTGCGGCACCTACCCGCGTATCCGCGCGGCAATCCATACGGCAGCGGAGGGTAAGGGGTGATGCGGCGGCGGGCTTTCCTGATCGGTGCAGTGGCCATCACCGGCGGCGTGGCGTTTGGTGCCTACAGACTGGCGCGGCCCCATGGCAATCCGCTTCTCGCAGGTCTCAAACCCGGTGAGGCGGCGTTCACCCCCTACATAAAGATCACCGAGGTGGGGATCACTCTGATCACGCCCCATGCCGAGACGGGGCAGGGCGCGCAGACGATGCAGGCGGCACTTATCGCCGAGGAGTTGGACGTGGAGCTTGATCAGGTCACGCTCAGTTTTGGCGCACCTGATCCGGCCTATTACAACACCGCGCTGGCCAGCGATGCCGCGCCTTTTGCTCCTTTCGACACGGGGCTGGTGGCCGAGGCGGCACGCGGCGTGATGGGCACGGCGTTCAAGGCGCTGGGCGTGATGGTCACAGGCGGTTCTACCTCCGCGCCCGACAGCTATGTGAAGCTGCGCCATGCGGGCGCCGTGGCGCGAGAAACGCTCAAACGCGCGGCGGCTGACGAGACAGGCTTGGATATCGCTACATTGGTGACCAAGGGCGGCGCGGTGATCCTGCCGGACGGCACGCGGCTGCCCTACACCGCGCTCGCCGCGCGCGCGGCCAGCACCCCTTTGGCTGACCCGTCGCTGCGCGATCCCAGCGATTGGCGCATCCTTGGCAAACCCTTCTCGCGCCACGATACCGTGCCCAAATCCACCGGCACGCAGGTCTACGGTATTGATCAGACCCTGCCCGGCATGCTGCATGCTGCGATCCGGCTCAGCCCCCGCCGCTCGGCGCTGGAAAGCTATGACGCCACCGCCGCCCGTGCCATGCGCGGTGTTGAGGATGTGCTGGAAATCCCCGGCGGCCTTGCGGTTTTGGCTGATAACACATGGCGTGCGTTCAAGGCGGCGGAGGCACTGGAGGTCACATGGGCCCCCGCCCCCTATCCGCCCGAGATGGATGCCCATTGGCAAGCCGTATCGGAGAGCTTCACCGACGAGCGCCTTGACCGCGCTTGGCGCAGTGATGGCACGCTGCCCGAAATGGACGAGGCTCTTGAATACCGCGCGCCCTATGTGGCCCACGCGCCGCTGGAGCCGCTGAGCGCCATGATCCGCGTTGAGGATGCCCACGCCGAGGTCTGGGCAGGCCACCAGATGCCGCGCTTTGCCCAAGATAAAATAGCCGAGATCGTCGGCTGCAACCCCGAGGATGTGACCTTCCACAATCAGATGACCGGCGGTAGCTTTGGGCACCGGCTGGAGATGGATTTTCTCAAGCACGCCGCGCAGATTGCGATTAGACGCCCCGGCACACCGATCAAGCTGACCTATCGGCGGGAGGAGGATTTTCGCACGGATTACCTGCGCCCCCTCGGGATCGCCCGTGCCCAAGGTGCAGTGGAGAATGGCCGCGTCACGGCCCTCAGCCTCGATATCGCCATGCCCTCTACCACGGCCAGCCAGATGGGCCGCTTGGGCCAGCCCGCACCAGGCCCTGATCCGCAGATCGTGGCGGGTGCCTGGGTCATGCCCTACGCGATCCCTGCGCTGCATGTGCGGGCGTTTCGCGTGCCGGAATTGGCCCCGGTCAGCTCGTGGCGCGCTGTCGGTGCCTCGTCAGCCGGGTTCTTCGCTGAAAGCGCGCTTGATGAGCTTATCCACCGCGCCGGGGCCGAGCCGATGGACGAACGCCTGCGACTTTGCCAGAGCCCTGTGCACCGCAAGACGCTGGAGGCCGTGGCTGAGATGTCGGACTGGGGCACGCGCGCCGATGGGATCGGCTTGGGTGTCGCGCTTGTCGAATCCTTTGGTGTGCCTTGTGCGCAGGTGGTGGAGGTGATGCAGACGCCCGAAGGCCTCAAAGTCACCCGCGTTTGGGCAGCGGCGGATGTGGGCCGCGTGCTTGATCCGGTGAATTTCGAGGCTCAGGTCTCGGGTGGGATCATCTGGGGTCTCGGCCACGCGATGAGCGCCGAGGTAACGTTTGCAGACGGCGCGCCCGCGCAAGAGAATTACGACACCCATCCTGGCATGCGCCTCTGGCAATGCCCCAGGATCGAGGTGCGCGGGCTGGAGAATGGCCCCACCCTGCGCGGCATCGGGGAGCCCGGTGTGCCGCCCGCACCCCCCGCGCTGGCCAACGCAATCTTCGCGGCCACGGGCCAGCGCCTGCGCCAGATGCCGTTTTCACACTACGTGGATTTTGTGTGAGACCTAGTGCAGAACGCGCTCGGGTTTGGGCGCATTTGCGTCCATCTTGCGAGGCGCGCTCAGCTGCATCCGTTTGAGTGCGAGGCCAAACTGCGCGGCCATCGCTGTCAGCATGGGGGCCATATCGGGCCGTACGATCAGCATAGCCATCATCAGCGCATCCTCGCGCGGACCGCATGCCGCCGACGTGATGAACGTCGCAAAATATGCCTCATCCGCGCCAAGGCAGGTGCAGGTCAGCCCGTGCCGCATCAGGGGCCTGCGCCCGTGGCGCCTACAAAGTTCGAGCATATCTCCAAGGATCGAGAGGGCGTCCTGCCCTTGCGCCGAACCGAAGATGGCGCAGAAATCGTCCTCGATCTGACCACGCGACAGCCCTCCATCGCACCAGAGCCGGAACGTGAGCACGGCCGCCGCTTCAACCGCATCCAGATCGGCGACCCACCCCACCGGCGCGGCTCCACGGGCCTTTTCTGCCGTGCTCATTTGGTCAGGATCAGCTTGCCTGCGCGGGTGATGCGCAGCGTGTAAATTTTGTCTTCGAGCACGAATTGCGCCTGATCCGCCGCACCGCAAAGCGCGCGGGCGTCATAGGTCGGCAGCTTGAGCTCTGGCGCGGCATCCAGCGGTTTAGGGTGCATCGTCATCACGCGTCCGCCTGCATGTCGCTTGGCGCTGGGGCGTAGCGGTCCAGCATCCATTCAAGGCTCAGTCCTTCGGCTTCACCGCCCTCTTGTGTCAGTCGGTGCAGATCGAACACATGGTCATACGGAGCCGGGCAGTTGCGGCTATTTTGGGCGGGTGTCGGGCGCATTTGGCTCATGCCGGAATTCCTCATATCGCTTCGGGGACTCGGGCTGACCGTCTGTCGGCTGGCTAGATGATCTAATTCTGAGTAAAACACTCTGAATTGTCAAGTGGGTTGGAGGCACCCGTTTTGTGATCGCTTTACCCAGTCTATGCTGAGCATGAAGCCAGCACTATGGTGATGCTGTGCGGCGGGATGCGCCCTGTCCGAAATCAAAAGGAATCATCCAAATGTCCCCAACTTACCTCGTTGTCGGCGCTAGCTCTGGCCTTGGGGCCGCCGCTGCCGCGCATCTCGCGCCGCGTGCCACGCTTTTTGCGGCCTCGCGCCGTCCCGCCGCCCATGGCACATGGATCGCGGCTGATATCAGCGTCGATGCAGGGATCGATGCCTGTGCGGCGGCGCTGGAGGGCGCGCCGCTCGATGGCTTGCTCTACATGGGTGGTGTTTGGGAGGAGGGGGCCTTTACGGATGCCTATGATTTCCACAAAAGCCCCCGTGCCGAGACGCGCAATGTCATTGCCGTGAACCTCACAGCACCCATCCTTCTGGCGCAGGCGCTTGCCCCCAACCTAGCCCGCGCCACCGATCCACGCATCGTGCTCATTGGCTCCACCTCGGGGCTTGATCAGTTCGCGCCTTACGAGGTGGCCAATACAGCCTCAAAATTTGGCCTGCGCGGGGCGGCTCTGTCGCTGCACCATGCGATGCGGCCCCAGAAGGTCGGCGTGACCCTGATCAACCCGTGCAATATCGACACGCCGGAGGTGCAGGAAGATATCGCGCAGGGGGACTTTGCGCCGCAAGTGCCGATCCCCATGGCGGATATCCTGCACACGCTAGACTATGTGCTTGGTTGCTCCGCCGCCACCGCGCCGCAGGAAATCAACCTGACGCAGCGCGATCCCGGCAGCTGAGCCTACTTGCCAAACAATCGCGCCGCGTCAAAAATCTCGTCCAGTCGCTCGAACCGTGCCCGCGTCTCGGGCCAGTCGCCCTCCTGCGTGGCGGCAATCAGCGCCTCCAATAGCATCATGGTCGAGATGTTGCTGTCCCATGCCGAGGGGATTTCCGTCCGGCAGAGAAACGTGTGTTCGGCATGGGCGGCCACAGGGCTGGCCCATTGATCGGTGAGCAGGATGACGGCCACGCCGCGCATCGTCGCAAGCTCTGCCAGCCGTAGAAGGTTCTTTTCATAGCGCCGCACATCGAACATCAAAAGCGTGTCGCCGGCCTCCATGTCGAGCACATAATGCGGCCATGTGGCCGAAGAGGAGGTCATATGTGTGACCCTTGGGCGGATCGCCTGAAAATGTGTGAACGCGTAGTCTGCAAGCGCCCGTGTAATGCGCCCGCCCACCACGTAAAGCCGCCCCGATGTGTCGGCCAGACGTGCAGCGGCGCTATCGAACGCACCGCTATCCATATTGGCCAGCGTCTGCTCCAGATTGGCGGTGATTGCCTTGGAAAACCGGTTGAGAAGATGCGATTCGGGCGCTTCGCGCACCCAGTTTTCGCGCCGTCGGAGCGGTCCGGAGGCCTTGGCCTCAAGCTCGGCCAGAAGCGCCTGATGGAACTGCGGAAACCCGGTGAAGCCCAGTTTTTGCACCAGCCGGGCGACTGTGGGCGTGGACACGCCCGCATTGGCCGCCACCACGGTGATCGAGGCCAGCCCCGCCCCGGGGTAATTCTCCAGAAGCATGGCCGCGAACTTGCGCTCGGACGCGGTCAGCGTGCCATAGCTACCCAACAGCGTCTCACGGACGGTTGGCGCGGGTTTAGGCACAGGCGGGCTCCTTTCGCTCGGATCACACGGGGGCAGGCTGAAAAGATATTGACGTAAATTGACGCCCGTGAAAACATCTTTTCAGATAGCGGTATCAAGGGGATGGCATTGAGCGAGTCGCAGACAGCGCGTGCGGAGATGGTGGGGGACGCATTGTCCGGCCCGGCCCTTGTGCTGTGCGAACATGCCTCGAACCATATCCCACCCGAATATGACGGCCTTGGACTCGATGCGGCGGCGGCGCAGAGCCATGCTGCCTGGGACCCCGGTGCACGGACGCTATCGTTGCATATCGCAAACGCATTGCGGGCGCCGATGATCGCGGGCACGGTCTCGCGCCTCGTCTATGATTGCAACCGCCCGCCTGAGGCCCCATCTGCCATGCCCGCCCGGTCTGAGGTGATCGACATCCCCGGCAACGTGGGCCTGGACGATACCCAGCGCACCGCGCGGGCCGAGGCGGTATATCGCCCTTTCATCGACACTGTGGGCGCGCTTCTGGACCGCCGCCGTGCCAATGCGATCCCCACGGCCCTCATCACGATCCACAGTTTCACCCCCGTTTACCATGGCGCGCCTCGCAGCACCGAAATTGGCCTGCTGCACGACACTGATACCGCGCTGGCAGACGCGATGCTGCGCTGTGCCACGAAGCTGCCGCATCGACAGGTTGACCGGAACCAACCCTACGGGCCCGAGGATGGCGTCACCCATTCCCTGAAACTGCATGGCATCGCGCGCGGCCTGCCCAATGTGATGATCGAGGTGCGCAACGATCTTTTGCAAACCGAGGATCAGATCGCGCGAATGAGTGATGAGCTTTTGCAACTTCTCAGACCTGCCCTCATCCATCTGGGTCTGATGACGCAGGGGCGCGCGCATGGCTGATGCACTTCCACTGGCCATTCCGGCCGGGCTGCCGCGTCCGATCCGTGGCTACATCCGTGGCATTGATGCGATGAACCGCTTCATCGGGCGGATCGCGATGTATATGATCTTCGTGCTGATCGGCATCCTTTTGTGGTCATCCTTCTCCAAGACGTTCCTCACGCCCACTCTTTGGACGCTTGAAATGGCGCAATTCGTGATGGTCGCCTATTACATCCCCACACTGCAACATCCCTAACGCCAAGAGGCCCCCATGCCCGCCATGACATTCGACGACCTCAAAGCCCAAACCGCCAGCGGCGCGGTCGATACCGTTCTCGCCTGCATCGTGGACATGCAGGGGCGGCTGATGGGCAAACGCTTTGTTGCGCAGCATTTCATCGACAGCGCTTGGGAAGAAACCCATTGCTGCAACTATCTTCTGGCCACGGATCTTGAGATGGCCACGCCTGACGGATACGTGAGCACATCGTGGCAATCGGGCTATGGCGATTACGTGATGAAGCCGGACCTGTCCACGATCCGCCCAATGCCGTGGCTTGACGGCACAGTGATGGTGCTCTGCGATGTGATCGACCACGACACCCACGCGGACGTGCCGCACTCGCCCCGTGCGATGCTGAAGGCGCAGCTTTCCCGGCTGGAGACGATGGGCCTCACGCCGATGATGGCGACCGAGCTTGAGTTTTTCCTCTTTGAGAAGAGCTTTGACGAAATCCGCAAATCCGGCTTTCGGGACCTCGCGCCAATTTCGGGCTATAACGAGGATTACTCTATTCTGCAGACCACCCGCGAAGAGCATGTGATGCGCCCCTTGCGCAACCATCTCTACGCCGCAGGTATCCCGATCGAATGCACCAAGGGCGAGGCCGAGACGGGGCAAGAGGAGCTGAATATCAAATACGGCGCGGCGCTTGATTGTGCCGATTTTCACACCATTGCGAAACACGCGGTCAAGGAGATCGCTTGGCAGCAGGGCCATGCCGCAAGCTTTCTGCCCAAGTGGAGCCACGAGAAGGTCGGTAGTTCCAGCCATGTGCATCAGTCGCTTTGGAAAGGCGGCGAAAACGTATTTTTCGACAGTGGCGACGCCTTGGGCATGTCCGATTTGATGAAAAACTACATGGCGGGTCTTTTGAAATATGCGCCCGACTTCACCTATTTCCTTGCACCTTACATCAACAGCTACAAGCGCTTCCAAAAGGGCACATTTGCGCCCACGCGCACCATCTGGTCGGTGGACAACCGCACGGCGGGTTTCCGGCTCTGCGGGGCTGGCACCAAGGGCGTCAGGGTGGAATGCCGGGTGGGTGGCTCGGACTTGAACCCCTATCTTGCCATGGCCGCACAGCTTGCCGCCGGGATCGCGGGGATCGAGGAAGGGCTGAAGCTCAGCCCGCCCTACAAGGGCGATGCCTATGAGGGCAACGAAGGAATGATCCCGCAAACGCTGCGCGATGCGAAAGATGCGCTCTCGGGCTCGACAATGCTGCGGGCCGCGATGGGCGAGGATGTGATCGATCACTACACCCGCGCGGCGGAGGTGGAGATCGAGGATTTCGACCGGGTGGTGACAGATTACGAGATTGCACGCGGGTTTGAGCGGTCCTGATCGCTGGCGCGCGTGGCCGGGGGCAGGCGCCTCCGGCGGGAGTATTTTGGCTAAGAAGAAAACCGATCTTTTGCAGATAAAGTGAGACGGAAATGAGCAAGATGTTGCAATGTATATCGCCGATTGACGGCTCGGTTTTTGCCGAACGCCCGGTGCTGAGCCTGCAGGCGGCGCAGGATGTGGCGGCACGGGCGCGGGCCGCGCAAGTCGCCTGGGCGGCGCGGCCATTGGCCGAGCGCACGGCGCTTGTGATGGCCGGGGTGGCTGCCGTGGGTGCGATGAATGATGAGGTCGTGCCGGAACTGGCGCAGATGATGGGGCGGCCCGTCCGCTATGGTGGTGAGTTCGGTGGCTTTAACGAGCGCGCCAGCCATATGGCGGCGATTGCAGCAGAGGCGCTGGCCGATATCGAGGTGGGTGAGGACGCGACGTTCAGACGCTATATCCGCCGGGTTCCACAGGGTGTTGTCTTTGTCGTGGCCCCTTGGAACTATCCCTATATGACGGCGGTGAACACGGTGGCACCCGCGCTGATTGCCGGGAATACGGTGGTGCTGAAACACGCGACGCAGACCCTTTTGGTGGGCGAGCGCATGGTGCGCGCTTTTGTGTCTGCCGGTGTGCCTGAGGATGTGTTTCAGAACGTCTTCCTCGACCACGACACGACCTCGGCCCTTATCGGGGCCCGTGCCTTTGACATGGTCAATTTCACCGGATCAGTGGGCGGTGGCCGCGCGATGGAGCGCGCGGCGGCCGGCACGTTTACGGCTGTTGCGACCGAGCTGGGTGGCAAGGATCCGGGATATGTCATGGAGGATGCGGATCTGGATGCCGCGGTCGAGACTTTGATCGACGGGGCCATGTTCAACGCAGGTCAGTGCTGCTGCGGGATCGAGCGTATCTACGTGCACGAGAGCCTTTATGACGCCTTTGTCGAGAAGGCAGTGGCCATTGTGCGCGGTTACACGTTGGGTGATCCGATTGACCCCGAGACCACGATGGGGCCGATGGCCAATGTGCGCTTTGCCGAGGAGGTGCGCGCGCAGATAGACGAGGCCGTGACCGCTGGGGCCACCGCGCATATCGCACGGATGGAGGCCGATGACGGGGGCGCTTACCTCACGCCGCAAATCCTCACGGATGTTACACACGACATGCGCGTGATGCGTGACGAAAGCTTCGGCCCCGTGGTGGGCATCATGAAAGTCAGCAGCGATGACGAGGCTGTCGCGTTGATGAATGACAGCCATTTCGGCCTGACCGCCAGCCTCTGGACCGCCGATCTGGACCGGGCTGCCGCCCTTGGGGACAGCATCGAGACGGGCACCGTTTTCATGAACCGCGCCGATTATCTCGACCCCGGCCTGTGCTGGACCGGGTGCAAGGATACTGGCCGGGGCGGGGGTCTCTCGATCATCGGCTTTCACAATCTCACACGTCCCAAATCATACCATCTGAAGAAAGTTACATCATGAGCCTGACAGGAAACTGGTCCTATCCCACAATCGTCAAATTTGGCGCAGGACGCATTGCTGAGTTGCCCGCCGCCTGCGCGCAGGCCGGCATCACCCGGCCGCTTCTGGTCACCGATCGGGGGCTGGCCGATCTGCCCGTGACCCAAAGTGTTCTGGACATCATGGAGACTGCAGGCTTTGGCCGCGCGATCTTTGCCGATGTGGATCCAAACCCCAACGAGACCAATCTGATAGCCGGGGTGAAGGCCTATAACGAGGGGGGCCATGATGGCGTGATCGCCTTCGGTGGCGGCTCAGGTCTGGATCTGGGCAAGATGGTTGCCTTCATGTGCGGCCAGACGCGGCCTGTCTGGGATTTTGAGGATGTGGGCGATTGGTGGACCCGCGCCGCCGCGGATGCCATCGCTCCCATCGTCGCCGTGCCCACGACCGCCGGGACGGGCTCGGAAGTGGGACGGGCGAGCGTGATCACGAATGCGGAGACGCAAGAGAAGAAGATCATCTTTCACCCCAAAGTGCTGCCCGAGGTGGTGATTTGCGATCCCGAGCTGACCGTGGGGATGCCCAAGTTCATCACCGCGGGCACCGGCCTCGATGCCTTCGCCCATTGCGTCGAGGCATTCAGTAGCCCTCATTACCATCCGATGAGCCAGGGGATCGCGCTGGAGGGGATGCGCCTTGTGAAGGACTACCTGCCCCGTGCCTATGCCAATGGTGAAGATATCGAGGCCCGCGCCCAGATGATGAGTGCTGCAATGATGGGCGCGACCGCATTCCAGAAGGGCCTCGGCGCAATCCACGCGATGAGCCACCCTGTAGGCGCGCATTATCATACGCATCATGGCACGACGAACGCCGTCTGCATGCCTGCTGTGTTGCAACTCAACGCACCGGTGATTGCAGACCGCTTTCGCCTCGCCGCCGCCTATCTTGATATCGAAAACGGCTTTGACGGATTTTGCAGCTTCGTTCAGGAGTTCAACGATGCGCTGGGCATCCCCAAAGGCCTCAAAGCCCTCGGAGTGGACCCTGCGAAGATCGACGCGCTAATCCCCTCCGCCCTGTCGGACCCAAGCTGCGGCGGGAACCCGGTGACTCTCACGGCCGAAAACCTGGGTGAGCTTTACCGCGCCAGCCTCTAGGCTTTCTTCTTAGCAAAAATACTCAAGACCGCAGCTTGAGCAAATATAAAGGCCGCGGGATTTCTCCTGCGGCCTTCTGTGTTACTCAGCAGGCACCGCGATATCGCCAAAGCCCAAAGGTGCTGGCAGCTTGTCCAGCATCTCTGTCGGGCAGACCTGTATGAAATGCACGCGCTCCCGGTCCCAGTTTTGCAAGATGCCCTTCGCCTTGGTACTTCCTGTCTCCACCGCATGCCGTTCGATCAAGCCGCGCAGCTGCGCCTCCCAATGGGGATCAGCCACGGGGCCGGTCACGATCCCTTCGCGGTTCATCAGCTTGGGTGTCACCCGGTCGGGATCATAGAGATAGGCCATCCCGCCCGTCATTCCGGCGCCGAAATTGGCACCGATCCGCCCAAGGATCACAGCCACACCGCCGGTCATGTATTCGCATCCGTTCGACCCACAGCCCTCGATCACCACATGCGCGCCCGAATTGCGCACGGCAAATCGCTCTCCGGCCCGCCCGGCGGCAAAAAGATGCCCCGCGGTCGCGCCGTAAAGCACCGTGTTGCCGATGATGGTGTTCTCGGAGGCTTCAAGTGCGCTCGACATGGGCGGGCGCACGACGATCATGCCGCCAGACAGGCCCTTGCCCACATAATCATTGGCATCTCCCGACACTTCCAGTTTCAGCCCCGGTGCGGCAAACGCGCCCAGAGATTGTCCTGCAGAGCCGCTCAGCTTCACCGTCAGATGATCCTCCTGAAGCGAGTTGTGCATCCCGAATTTCTGCACGATATGGCTCGACAGGCGCGTGCCCACCGTGCGGTCAGTGTTTTGCACTTCGTAGTGAAGCTGCATCTTTTCGCCATCGTTTAGGAACCGCGCCGCATCGCGCACGATCTCGGCATCCAGCGTATCGGGCACTTCGTTGCGCGCGCGGCGCCGGTCATAGCGGATCTCCTTGGAGCCATCGACCATGATCAGCATCGGGTTGAGATCCAGATCATCGAGATGCGCGGACCCACGGCTGACCTGCGTCAGCAGATCGGCCCGCCCGATCACATCATCAAGGCTACGGGCGCCGATGGAGGCAAGCACTTCGCGCACCTCCTGGGCGTAGAAGGTGATGAGGTTCACGACCTTTTCCGCATTCCCGGTGAACTTGGCGCGCAGCGCCTCGTCTTGGGTGCACACGCCCACGGGGCAGGTGTTGCTCTGGCACTGGCGCACCATGATACAGCCCATGGCGATGAGGGCTGCGGTCCCGATGCCATATTCCTCCGCCCCCATCATCGCGGCCATGACAATGTCGCGCCCGGTGCGCAATCCGCCATCCGTGCGCAGCGTCACCCGCTGGCGCAGGTTGTTCATGCTGAGTACCTGATGCGCCTCGGTGAGACCCATCTCCCATGGAAGCCCCGCATATTTGATCGATGTGGCAGGCGATGCGCCTGTGCCACCATTATGGCCCGAAATGAGGATCACATCCGCCTTGGCCTTGGCCACACCGGCGGCAATCGTGCCAACGCCTGATTGCGCCACAAGCTTAACGGTCACCTTGGCACGCGGGTTGATTTGTTTGAGGTCATAGATCAGTTGCGCCAGGTCCTCGATGGAATAGATATCGTGGTGTGGCGGCGGCGAGATCAACGTGACACCCTTGGTCGAATGACGCAGCCGCGCGATGAGGTCGGTGACCTTCATCCCCGGAAGCTGTCCACCTTCACCGGGCTTTGCCCCTTGGGCTACCTTGATCTCAAGCTCTTCGCAGTGATTGAGATACTCTGCCGTCACGCCAAAGCGGCCCGACGCGACCTGTTTGATCTTGGCGGAGGGATTGTCGCCATTTGGCTCCGGCACGAAATGTGCGGGATCTTCTCCACCCTCGCCACTGTCCGAGCGCGCGCCGATCCGGTTCATTGCGACGTTGAGCGTTTTATGCGCCTCGGGGCTCAGCGCCCCCAGAGACATGCCAGGCGTCACAAACCGTTTGCGGATCGCGGTGACGCTTTCGACTTCCTCGATGGGGATCGCGGCCCCCAACGGTTTGATCGCCATCAAGTCGCGCAAGTGAATGGGCGGGTTCGATTGCATCGCGTGGCTATAGCGTTTCCACAACTCAAAGCTGGCCGTGTTGCACGCTGTTTGCAGCATATGCATCGTCTGCGCGCCCCATGCGTGGCTCTCGCCGGATTTGCGCGCCTTGTAGAAACCGCCGATGGGCAGGATATTCTCTGCGCCCTTGTAAGCGCGGGCGTGAACCGTCTCCAGCTTGGTCTGGATGCCTTTTACACCAATGCCGCTGATGCGGCTGGTAAGGCCGGGAAAGAATTCCGCACACATCGCGCGGGAGAGGCCAATTGCCTCGAAATTCAGCCCACCACGATACGAGGAGATGACGGAAATCCCCATCTTCGACATGATCTTGAGCAGGCCTGAATCAATCGCCGCACGGTAGCGCGCCACCGCCTCGGTCAGGTTGCCCTCCAGCAAGCCACGCTCGATCCGGTCGGCAAGGCTGTCCTCAGCCAGATAGGCGTTCACCACTGTGGCGCCCGCGCCGATCAGCACGGCAAAGTAATGCGGATCAATACACTCAGCCGAACGCACATTGAGCGATGTGAACGTCCGCAGCCCTTTGCGCGTGAGGTGGCTATGCACCGCACTCGTGGCAAGGATCATGGGCATGCCCACACGGTCCTCGCTCACCCCTTGATCGGTCAGCACGATATGCCCCATGCCCGAGCGCACGGCATCCTCCGCCTCGGCGCGGATGCGCGACAGGCCCTCCTGAAGCGCGCCATTGCCGGGGGCGAATGTGCAATCGATCGTCGCCGTCTCCGCATTGAACTGCGTAAGCAGAACGTCCCATTGTGCGTTGCCCACAAAGGGGCTCTCGAGGACGAGGATCTCGGTCTGCGCGCTGCTTTCGTCCAGCACGTTCTTGAGGTTGCCAAAGCGTGTCTTGAGGCTCATCACCCGATATTCGCGCAAGCTGTCGATTGGCGGATTCGTCACCTGGCTGAAATTCTGCCGGAAATAGTGGCTGAGCGGGCGGTATGTCTTGCTCAGCACCGCACTGGGTGTGTCGTCCCCCATGCTCGCCACAGCCTCTTTCGCGTCCTCGGCCATGGGCGCGAGGATCTGCTCCAGCTCTTCGATGGAATAGCCCGCGGCGATCTGTCGGCGGCGCAGGTCCGCGCCAGTATGCATCGGGGCCTCGCTTACCACAGCCAGCTTGGCATCGAGATCGGTGATCTTGCCGACCCAGTCGCCAAAGGGCAGCGCGGCGGCCAGCTTGTCTTTGATCTCGGTGTCGTGGAACATCAGGCCCTTCTTCATGTCCACGGCCAGCATCTGTCCGGGGCCAAGCGCGCCTTTCTCAATGACGGTGCCCTCGTCAATAGGGACCATCCCGGCCTCTGAGCCCGCAATCACAAGGCCATCGCCCGTCACGACGTAGCGCATCGGGCGCAACCCGTTGCGGTCAAGCCCGGCGCAGACCCAGCGGCCATCGGTCATGGCGAGCGCGGCAGGGCCGTCCCACGGCTCCATCACCGAGTTGCAATAGGAATACATATCGCGCCACGCCTGCGGCAGTTCCTCGGCCTGCTTGGACCACGATTCCGGCACCAGCATCGTCTTGGCCATGGGCGCAGACCGGCCCGCGCGCACCAGAACCTCGAACACCGCATCAAGGGCGGCGCTGTCGGATGCACCGCCCGGAATAATTGGCTTGATATCCTCGGCCATGTCACCAAACGTGCCAGAGGCCATGCGGATCTCATGGCTTTTCATCCAATTGATGTTGCCCTTGAGCGTGTTGACCTCGCCATTATGCGCGAGCATCCGGAAGGGCTGTGCCAGCCACCATTGCGGAAAGGTGTTGGTGGAGTAGCGCTGGTGATAGATCGCAAACGCGCTCTTGAACCGTGGATCCATCAGATCGGGGTAGAACACAGCGACCTGCTCGGCCAACATCATACCCTTGTAGATGATCGACCGACAGCTGAGCGAGGCGATGTAGAGCCCCGAAATACCGGCCGCCGCTGCCGCTTTCTCAATCCGGCGGCGAATGACGTAAAGCTCGCGTTCAAACTCTTCCTCATCCGCACCGCGTGTGTTCGAGATGATGATCTGCTCAATTTCGGGACGGGTCGCGTTGGCCTTCTCTCCGAGACAGGACACATCGACGGGCACATGACGCCAGCCATAGATGTTGTGCCCCATACGCAGCACTTCTGTCTCCACAATCGTGCGGCATGTCTCTTGCGCGCCAAAATCCGTGCGCGGCAAAAACACCTGACCAACTGCGATCAGTTGATCTTCGCGCGGCTCATGCCCTGTGCGCCGGATTTGGTCATAGAAAAACGGCACTGGGATCTGCACATGGATGCCCGCGCCATCGCCAGTCTTGCCATCGGCATCAACCGCACCGCGGTGCCAGATCGCTTTGAGCGCGTCGATACCCGCCTCGACCACGCGGCGCGATGGTTTGCCATTTATCGACACCACAAGGCCAACCCCGCAGGAGGAATGCTCCTCGGCTTCTGAATACATGCCGTTCTCGGCCAACCATGCGCGTTTGGCTTCTTCGGCTTTCGCCCAGCTTTCGTCATAACGGGTCATGCTGTCATCCTATCTTTGCGCTTTGTGGCCGGTGGGCGCGCCAGGGCGCGCTCCGGGCTCATCTGTTGTCTCGTTTTGTGGCGCGTCACGCGCCATCACTTCCAATTTGCGTCGCGAACTCGGCCGCGGTCTTCGGGCTTTTGAATTGCGGTCCGGTCAGGCGGCACCTGTCGCAGGCACATGCGTTGAACGCGGCAGGCTCTGACCTGATGGTCAGGCCGATGACCCCAGACATGCATCTCCCGCCTCTCATCGCTTTCTGCGTCCTTCATTCATTGCGCCCGCAGCTTATTCCGCCGCGACTGCTGATGCGGCTTCCAAATCCTCCAGAACCGCCACAGCCGCTTCGCGCCCGTCCCGGATCGCCCAGACGACAAGGCTCGCACCGCGCACGATGTCGCCCACCGCATAGACGCGGGGCAGGGCGGTGCGTCCGGTGCCGAACTCGGCCCGGATCGTGCCCCAGCGGGTCACGCCCAACTCAGGCTGATCCCAGAGCGTGGGCAGGTCCTCGGGCTCAAACCCCAGCGCCTTGATCACCAGATCTGCAGGCGCGTCGAACACATCCCCGTCGATGGCCTCGGGGCTTTGGCGGCCCGTTGCGTCAGGCTGGCCGAGGCGCATGCGCTGCACGCGGACGGCACTTGCGGGTTCTCCGATGAAAGCCAGAGGCGCGCTCAGCCACTCAAAGACCACGCCCTCTTCCTCGGCATTGGCCACCTCACGCTGGCTACCGGGCATGTTGGCGCGGTCGCGGCGGTAAAGGCAGGTGACGGATTTGGCGCCCTGACGGACGGCTGTGCGCACACAGTCCATTGCCGTGTCGCCACCGCCGATCACCACGACCCGCTTGCCCACCGCGCTCAGCGTGCCATCGTCGAACTCGGGCACAGTGTCGCCAAAGGACAAGCGGTTCGACGCGGTCAGAAAATCCAGCGCGGGCACAATGCCCTGCGCGCCGCTGCCCGGCGCTTCGATATCGCGCGATTTGTAGACGCCCGTGCCGATGATCACCGCATCATGGCGCGCGCGCAGCTCCTCAAAGGTCACATCTTCACCGATGGTGCAGTTCAGCTCCATCTTCACGCCGCCTTGGACAAGCTGATCGATCCGGCGCATGACCACGTCTTTCTCAAGCTTGAAGCCCGGAATTCCGTAGGTCATCAGCCCGCCGCCGCGGTCATAGCGATCATAGACCGTCACCTGAACACCTGCCCGGCGCAGCACGTCCGCCGCCGACAACCCGCCCGGACCCGCGCCGATGATGGCCACGCTCTCAGGCCGCTCCTCGCGCGGTGCGATGGGTTGAACCCAGCCTTCTTCCCACGCGGTGTCGGTGATGTATTTCTCGACCGCGCCGATGGTTACGGTGCCATGGCCCGAGGATTCGATCACGCAATTGCCTTCACAAAGACGGTCCTGCGGGCAGATCCGTCCGCAAATCTCGGGGAATGTGTTGGTCGCCTGCGCAACCTCATAGGCCTCGCGAAGGCGCCCCGAGGCCGTCAGGCGCAGCCAGTCCGGGATGTTGTTGTGCAAGGGGCAATGGCTCTGACAATATGGCACGCCGCACTGGCTGCACCGACTGGCCTGTTCGGCGGCTTTCTCGGTTGCGTATTCGGCGTAAATCTCGCGGAAATCCTGATTGCGCAGGTCGGGCGGGCGCTTCTCGGGCATGTCGCGCGCCACATCCACGAATTTCAGCATAGGGTCTTTGGCCACAGGTCACCTCATTTCCAACCTCGCCTTTCTAATACGGCCGGATCGGAATTAAAAGTCAGTAATTATGACTTATATTGGGTGAGTGCCTGTGGATTTATTGAGATTTTTGTAGGGCTCGGGAAAAACCGGTAAACAATTGTGACCTAATTTCTAAAAACCAACCCAAAGCAGGACCATAGCGACGCTGCCCACAATGATTCGCCACCACCCAAATGGCGCGTATCCGTGCCGGCTCACAAAATCGAGCAACCACCGCACCACGAAGATCGCGCTGAGAAAGGCCATGGCGAAGCCTACGGCAATATCGCCCATCGCGGAGATATCCAGAATGTTGCGGTTCTTGAAGAGGTCAAAGGCGAAGGCCCCGGCCATGGTCGGGATTGACAAAAAGAAGGAAAACTCCGCCGCCGCCCGTTTGCTTACCCCCATCAGCAACGCGCCCACGATGGTCGAGCCCGAGCGCGAGGTGCCCGGTATCATGGCAAGACACTGGAAAAGCCCGATGCGCAGCGCCACACCGACCGGCAGGCGCATCGCATCGCTGTGGCGCGGCTCTGGTGCGAAACGGTCCACGAAAATCAAGACGATCCCCCCAAGGATCAGCATCACCGCGATCAACATCGGTGTCTCGAAAAGCACCGTCTTGATGAATCCATGCGCCATCACGCCGATCATCGCCGAGGGCAGAAACGCCAGCAGAACCGCGATCAGGAACCGCCGCGCCGCGGGGTCATGCGGCGCCTGCCGCACAACCGTGCTGAGCCGCGCGAAATAAACCACGACGATGGCGAGAACTGCACCGAGCTGGATCACCACCTCGAACGTGTTGCCCTTGCTGTCGAACCCCAGAAAATGCCCGCCTAGGATCAAGTGACCCGTGGACGATACCGGAATGAACTCGGTCAGCCCCTCCACAAGCCCCAGAAAGGCCGCGACCAGTGTGGTGTCTGACATACCCGCCGCGCCCCGGATCAGTCGCGCAGGTCGCGTGCGGATTCCTTGATCGCCGAATATTGCCCCGAGGGCCGAAAGCGCCAGAGATAGTCGGGCAACACTGCGCCCATCGCTTGTGGCGAGATTTCCAGATCCGCAAAGCCGCGCGCGCCCTCGGGCACCACGTTATCGGATTTGAGCGAGCGGACCTGATCGCGGGTGATCTGCGCCGGGATGATCCCGAAGCTGAGCGTCTGCGCAAGTTCCATCGCGATGGCCAGAGGGGTGGCCACAAAATAGGGGGTGTTCATTACCAATCTGCGCCGCCGGATCACTTTCAGCATGCGCCGCATGAGGCCGGCAAACGTATCCACATCTGGGCCGCCAAGCTCATAGATACCGGGCTTGGCCGTGCCTTCTGCGCCCATCACAGCGGCGCGGGCCACATCATCCACATAAACGGGCTGAAACTTTGTCCCTGCCCCTACCACGGGCAAAAAGGGCCCCAGCCGCGCCATCCCGGCGAAGCGGTTGAAAAACTGATCTTCGGCACCGAAGACGACCGATGGGCGCAGGATCATGGCGGTTGGGAAATGCTTGAGGATCGCGGCCTCGCCCCGGCCCTTGGATTGCGCGTAGAGGCTGGCCCCGTCGACATCCGCACCGATGGCCGACAGATGCACCATGCGCACCACGCCTTCGTCGGCGGCAATGCGTGCTATGCGTGCTGCGCCTTCGTCCTGCACGGCGGTGAAGTTGTTCTTGCCCTTGCGATCAAACGTGCCAACACAGTTGATCACCACATCGGCCCCCTGCATTACACGGCGCACGCTGGCATCATCGCGGATATTGCACAGCACCGGCTCCACCTGTCCGACCGATCCATAAGGCTTCACGAACATCGCCTCATTGGGCCGGCGCACTGCCACCCGGATCCGCCAGCCCGCCTGCGCCAGACGCCGAGCGATATACCGGCCTACAAAGCCCGATCCGCCGTAAATGGTGACGAGTTTCGACATGATCTGGCCCTCCGCGGCACTGGCGCATCTTTGCGCCCCCTGATTAGCGCCAAGCCCCCTCTGCCGCAAGGCGCAAGGGCAGGGCGACCCGGCGGCAAATTGGCGTTGACACTGATTGGTGCGCCGTCTAAACGCTGCGCTCACGGCAAGGCCCAGGTGGCGGAATGGTAGACGCGCTAGCTTCAGGTGCTAGTACTCGCAAGGGTGTGGAGGTTCGAGTCCTCTCCTGGGCACCATTTAATCCTACAATATATATTATTATCAATAAGTTAACGGATTTTTGGATATTTTTATCCACCCAATTTTCCACACTAGGTATTGAGTTTCTGGCCGACACTTGCTCTGAATAACTTCCTGTGCCATGCGCGCGCACACGCGCCAAAATGTGTTCTTGTGAGTGCGGTTGCGCTGTTGGTCAAACGGGTAGGGCGGCCATAT
>JBASXE010000064.1:0-2920 GCA_049276875.1 Roseovarius sp.
CGGATGGCGAGAGTTTCACGATCAGGAAAATCACGAAACTGATGAACAGAAGCGTCGGGATCGCAAGGATCAATCGCCGGATCGTGTAGGTCAGCATAGGGCCAACGCCTCGGGTCAGAAGTTTCGGGAAAAAGCTGGCCCGCGCCAAGAGGCGCGGCGCGGGCCTTTATCAGTTCACCCCATCACTGGGCGCGACGCCAATCCATGATGTTCCACAGCTCGCTGTCCCAATCGGACATGCGGATACCGTCGATCGACGCCGCATGTGCCGAAACGCCACCACGGTGGATCAGCGGGATGATCGAATAGCTTTGCATCAGCATATCGTTCATCTCGCGTGCCAAGCGGCCGCGATCGTTCAGATCAGCGGTGCGGGCCATTTCGGCGACAAGAGCGTCATAGGCCGGATCGCAGAAGCGCTGCACATTCGAACCCTGCCACTGGCTTTGGGGCCGGGGCATGTCACCGCATAGCCAGCTTGCCATATAGGCCTGCGGGTCCACACCGGCGAAGTTGTTGGTGTACATCTCGATATCGGCATAGAACTTCTGGAAGGTGTCCGGGGATGCCGGATCGCCGCCGAAGAAGACCGAGGCGTCGATGTTGCGCAGTTCGGTTTCAACGCCGATTTCTTCCCACCACTGCTTGATTAGCGCCTGCGTGTCCTGACGCACGGCATTGGTCGAGGTCTGGTAAAGCACACGCAGCGGGGTACCGTTATACTCGCGCACACCATCGCCGTCGGTGTCGATAATGCCCGCTTGATCTAGAAGCGCATTTGCGCCCGCGATATCTTGTACAAGGCAGCCATCATTGGCGGTCGAGGCGTAAAGATCGGGTGCGGGCAACACGTTACAAGTGGCCTGTCCACCCGCACCATAGCCAATTTCCACCAACAGTGCGCGGTCGATCGACATCGACATAGCCTGACCGATGACCGGGTTGGTCAAGAAGGGGTGTGGACCACCTTCGACAGTGGAGCGGGTATCACCCAGCGCCGGGTCAGGGTTGGTCTGGTTCAGGTGCAGACGCTCGACTGAGGTGCCGAACGCGGTCACGACGTTACAACGCCCCTGCGCGGCCATGCCGGCAAGGATATTGGGGTCGATCTGCAGGTTCCACGCATAGTCGAATTCGCCTGTTTCACAGACCGAACGCGCCGCCGCCGTCGCATCGCCACCACCCTTGAAGGTGACGGTCGCGAAATAGGGACGGTCGGGGAAGCGGAAATTCGGGTTCGCTGACAATTCGATCACATCATTCGGGCGGAATTCATCCACGACGAAGGGGCCGGTGCCGATGGGACCGAAATTCGCATCCGTGCATTCGGGTGCGCGTGCGCCAAGGCATTCTGCGAATTGTGCAGCCTGCAAAACCGGGCTCTCGGAGCCCACGAAGGCGGTGTAGGGGAAGGGGGTCGGGCCACCGAAATTGATGCGCACCGTGCGCGCATCTACAGCTTCGACCGCGGTCACACCGTCAAAATAGCTCGACTGGGCGCAGCCACCTTCGGGATGGGTGCAATACTGCCATGTGAAGATGAAGTCATCGGGCTTGACGGCGGACCCATCCGACCACGTCACACCTTCGGCGATGGTCCAAGTGATCGAAGTCAGATCGGCAGAGATGCCGCCATTCTCGACCGTCGGAATGCTTTCGGCCAGCCATGGCACCATGGTGCCAGTTTCATCGAAGCGTGCCATAGACTCGAGGATGAGCGAGGAAGATTCCACTTCCTTGGTGCCGCCCGACAGATACGGGTTCAGCGTCGAGGGGGCTTGCCAATAGATGATGTTGAGATGCCCCGAAGAGCCGCGCTCGGCCATCGCTGCGGCTGGCGCCAGCGCCAATGCCGTCGCACCGAGCAGAAGTGAATAATGTTTCATTTTCTGTCCTTCTCCTTGTTGGTAGCTCAGACCTCGGTAAATTCAGCCGCACGGACTGCGGTCTTTTGGGTATCTTGATCGTGCAGGTGGCAGGCCACGAAACGGCCCGGCGCGATCTCGCAGATCTCGGGGTCGATCTGGCGGCAGATCTCCATCACCTGCGGGCAACGGGTGCAGAAATTGCAGCCTTTCGGTGGTTTGGCGGGCGAGGGGACATCACCTTGCAAAATGATGCGCTCTGCATCGTCATGGCTAACGGGGTCGGGTTCTGGCACCGCTGACAGCAACGCTGTTGAATAGGGGTGCAGCGGTTCGGCAAACAGCGCGTCGCGCGTCGCAAGTTCGACCACGCGCCCCAGATACATCACCGCGACCCGGTCGGCGATATGTCGCACCATCGACAGGTCATGGCTGATGAACAGATAGGTCAGCCCCAGCTTATCCTGTAGCTCTTCCAGCAGATTGACCACCTGCGCTTGGATAGAGACATCGAGTGCGGCGATGGGTTCGTCGCAGACGATGAACTTAGGGTTGAGGGCAAGTGCGCGTGCGATCCCGATGCGCTGGCGCTGCCCGCCCGAAAACTCGTGCGGGTAGCGGTTGGCGAAATCTCGGTTCAGCCCCACCGCGTCCATAAGCTCGTAGATGCGCTCGAGCCGCTGGGCGGCGCCGAGCTTGGTATGCTCCATCAACGGCTCGCCGATGATGCCCGCCACTGTCATGCGTGGGTTCAGGCTGGCCTGCGGATCTTGAAACACCATCTGCATTTTGGGTCGCAGGCGGCGCAGCGTGTCGAAAGGCGCATTGGCGATCTCTTCGCCCTCGAGCCGGATCGAGCCGCCGGTCGGATCGTAAAGTCGCAAGATTGCCCGTCCACAGGTGGATTTCCCGCAGCCCGACTCGCCCACAAGACCTAAGGTCTCGCCTTCGTAGATGTCGAAGCTGACGCCATCGACGGCCTTGACCGCCCCGGTCAGGCGCCGCAACAACCCCGTGCGGATCGGGAAATGCATCGTCAGGTCACGCACCTCGAC
>JBASXE010000065.1:0-11321 GCA_049276875.1 Roseovarius sp.
GGGTAGGTGTTTGAAGACCTGCCCCGGCCTGTCGCGTTACTTCGGTGCGAAATAACCCAGCAGCATTTCGCCGGAGGACACGAATTTGGCATCGATATCGGCCCTGTGTATGAACACCTCCGGCTCATGGGTCAGCCAGACATATGCGCCTGTCTCCTCCATGATTTCCTGCATCCGAAGATAGATCTTGTCGCGCTCGGCGGGGTCAGTTTCCGCCTGGCCTTGGGCGTACAGCTCTTCGAATTCATCCGAGCTCCACCGCTCCCAGTTCCAGATGCCGACCTGATCGCGCACGAACCATTGCGTCGCTTCAAACGGGTCTGGCCCGGTGCCAAAGCGCATCATCCACAGTTCCAGATCCTTCCAGGTGTCGCCCTTGCTTTCCTGTCCCATGTCCCAGAACGGGCCGGAATCCAGCGGAATGATCTCAAGCGTGACACCGATCGCCATCAGGTTCGCCTGAATGATCTGCGCGGCCAGCACACGTTCGGGCGTGTTCAGCGTGCGCAGGCTGAGGGTCAGCCCCGAAACGCCCGCCTCGTCCAGCAGCGCCTTGGCCTTGGCCGGGTCATAGCTGTATCCGCTTTCAGTGCGATGCCCGACAAGGCCCGGACAGACGATGCCGTTGGACGGCTCGGCCGTGCCGGAATAGGCGCCCTGAATGATGGACGCCTGATCGACCGCATGCTGGATCGCCTGACGCACCTTGATGTCCTGCAATTTGGGGTGTTCGGTGTTCATCCCCATCCACATGTATTGCAGGGCCCCCGCCACGGTCAGCGCGCCGTTTTCGGGCAGTTGTTTTTGATAGCGCGCATAGGCGGTGGAGGTGATCTTGGCGCAGTCCAGTTCGCCCGCCTCGAAGGCCAGCGCGCCCGCTTCGCTGTCGGTCACGACGATGCAGTCGATATTGGCGAAGGCCGGTTTCTCGCCGGTCCAGTCGGGGTTGGGGCGCAGTTTGACGTATTGCTGCTGCTTGTATTCCATCAGGTAGGGGCCACAGGTGGCCGGATGTTCAGTGGTGAATTTGCCGCCCGCCGCCTCGACCGCCTTCTGGCACAGGATGATCCCGGTGCCACGCGCCAGGGTCAGGGTCATGAACGGCGCAAAGGGCTGTTTCAAAACGATAGTGCCGCTGTGGCTGTCCTTGACGTCCACGCGGTCAAAGGCGGCGTAATCGCCCTTCCATTCGCTGTCCTTCATGCGGTTGTAGGACCACGCCACATCCTGCGCCGTCAATTCGCCATGGCCGCCAGACCACATCAGCCCCTTCTTGAGGGTAAAGTCGATATGGGTGGAATCAACCACCTCGACGCTTTCCACATAGGGCGAGGGAATCCAGCCGGGGGCCTCAGAACTGCCGTGGATCAGGGCCGGCATGATACACCAGTTCACGTCATTGGGCGGGTGCCCGCCAACGTAAAATCCCGGATCCAGACTGCCCATGTCCTGATCAAAGCGCACGGTCAACGTGTCGCCATCGGCCGACCACGAGATGCCCGGATATGTGCCCACCAAACCGGCCACGCCACCGAAGGCCGCCGTTTGCAGAAAACTTCTGCGGGTTTGGGTCAGTTTTATCATCGTCATACTCCCTTTCGTTTTATCGTTTTTTAGTTTCTTTTGCCGTCAGACCAGATCACGCGGAACGTCCAGATCCCAAACCCGGCGGTGGACCTCTTCGTCGCCCATATGTGCTGTCAATTCGCCCTGAACGATGAAATGCGTGGCGGTCGAGCGCATGGAGGTGCGCGTTGTCGTGCTGACCTCCCAAGCGCCGCGTTTGTAGTTTTCGGTCCAGAAGATATCCAGTTGCGTGCTCAGCGGGTCGTCGGGATGCACCCGCTCGATCTGTTCATGGGTCGAACTGGCCGTCCACCCTTTGTGATCGTTATGGGTCACGCTGCCCTCATCGACGAAGGTGCGATGCGTAACCATGCCCGTGGTCATGTCGATGCTGTGGGTGTTTTCATAACTGCCCGGTGCGTTGACCGTGACGTTCTGCGGTCCGGCCCCTTCGGCGGGGTCGAACGGGCGCAGGTCCGCGTCCGCGTCGCTGGGCGGGCGCACGGGCAAGGTCATGACGCTGTCACCAGCGGCAATGCTGAGCGTTGCCTTCTCCGGCGAGGGCCAGGCGGTAGGCCAATAGGCGGTCGACAGGGCAATGCGGATGCGGCAGCCCACCTCAAACCGGTGACCCGCGTCGTTCAGTTGCAAGCGCACGGTATAGGCCTTGCCCGGTTCCAGCGGTTCGGGGGACTCGTGACTGTCGCGATGGGTCAGGTTCAGCATGCCGAAACTGACCCGCGTGGCCGCCCCGTCGGGCAAGACATCCGACAGAACCCCGGCCACCATCGCCACAGGTTTGTCACTGGACAGGTGCAGCGTGATCACCGGCGCGCCCAGAAATTCAACGGCCTCGGTCAGCGGCTCTGTGTCGAACACCAAAGATCCACCTTCCTCCCAGCGCTGATCCCCGGCCAGATCGGGCGCCAAGCCATATGCGCACCACGCGCCGGACATCATGCCGGTCGTCATCGGCGAATTGATCGTCATCGTCGCAGGCGCACCCTTGGCATCTCTCAGACCATTCGGTGTCAGACGAAACGCGCGCGGGATGATGCGCGGGCTGGGCCATCTGTCTTCAGCCACCCATTTGCCGGGTCGCTCATCATACATGCTCTGCGGCGGCACCGGATCTTCGATCCAGGCGCGCAACACAGGCTCGTCCATGATACCAGTGTCGATATCCTTCAGCCAATGATCCCACCAGCGCAGACACTCCTGCAAGAAGCCTATCTCCGGGCCGGGCTTGGCAAAATGCGGATACTTATGCGCCCACGGCCCCACCAGCCCCTTGCACGGTGCCTTCAGCCCCGCCAAAAGCCGGAAGACCGCGTTGGTATAGCCATCGGCCCAGCCGCCCACGGCATAAACAGCCGCCTCGATATCATCCAGATTTTCGCATACCGAGCCGTGCTTCCAAAAGTCATCGCGGTGTTGATGCTGTAACCATTCCTCGATCCAGAAGCCACTACCGGTCAGGCGCTCCATCCAGATCTCTTTCCACTTATTGCCTACCATTGCCGGATCGGGCGGAGTGGTATTGATCGAAAACATGTGGCTGTTCCAACTGGGGTTATCCATCAACATGCAGCCGCCCATGTAGTGAATATCATCGGCATAACGGTCATCGGTCGAGCAGATCGACACGATGGCTTTGAGCGGCTCAGGGCCCAACGCGGCGACCTGAAGCCCGTTGAAACCACCCCAACTGATCCCAATCATCCCCACCCTACCGGTGGACCAAGGCTGACGCGCGATCCAGTCGATTACCTCCACAGCATCGTCTTGCTCCTGCTGGAGGTATTCGCCCAGCATCACCCCTTCGCTATCGCCCGATCCGCGCATGTCCACCCGGATCGACGCATAGCCATGCCCGGCAAAATAGGGATGCGTGGTGGCGTCCCGCGCGCTGGTACCATCGCTGCGGCGATAGGGCAGATATTCCAAAATGGCAGGCACCGGATCATCGCCCGCATCCTTGGGCAGCCAGATCTTGGCGGCAAGGCGCACACCATCTGACATTTCGATAAATACAGGGTCAAGGATTTCGGTCACCCGAGGGAAATCACTTACGATTTTCAACACAAAACTCCCGTGCGTCTGTCACCCGGTCAGCCTTTGCAATTCGCCTCAATTCCTGCCCGATCTCAGTACGTCTTCGCGCTTGCTTTACCGATCATTCCACCTCATCCTGACCCAAAGTTTCCCCAAGGGCAATCAATTCCGCTCATGACACAGACGATTTATCACAACGGCCTAATCCTGACCGTGGACCCATATGACAGTCTGGCTGAGGCTGTGCTGACTGAAGGCGGAAAAATCATTGCCACTGGGCGATTTACAAAGCTGCGGGCCCAAGCGGCGGCAGATGCGGCGCTTTGCAACCTGAACGGGCGCACGATGATCCCCGCCTTCATCGACCCGCATGGGCACTTCCCGGATTCGGGCTATGTGGGACGGTTTCGCGCCGATCTGGCACCCCCGCCCGTGGGCGATTGTGGTAGTCTTGATCAGGCCTTGGCGCGGCTCGCGGAGCTGGCTGCGCACACCCCGGCGGGCGCGTGGGTCATGGGCTCGCAGTTTGATCCCGCAGGCGTGCCCGAAAACCGATTTCCCACACGGCAGGAGCTTGACCAGATATCGACCGATCATCCGGTTTGGGTGGTTCATTTCACCGGCCATGCGGGCGTTGGCAACACACGGGCGCTGGCCGCGCGCGGCGTGACCCCGGACACGCCCGATCCGGCGGGCGGCTGGATCGGGCGTGATCCACAGACCGGCGATCTGACGGGCCTGCTCAAAGGTATGGCGGCGATGGGCGATCTGGGCGATTCCGAATTTCAGGTCACATTTGCGGATTTCCGCGCCGCCTTTTTGGTTGCGACGGACGAATATCACGCCCACGGCGTCGCGCTCGCCCAAAACGCCTGGGCGACCGAAGAGTTGCTGGGTTATTTTCTGCGGCTGGATGCCGAGGGGGCCGCGGGCATGGATTGCGTTGTGCTGCCTGCGGGCCATCTTGAGCCGGGACTGAGTGCCGGGCAGATGGACCTGCCCATACCGCGCGTGGATGGCCGGATCACCCTTGGGCCTCGCAAGCTGTTCGGCGACGGATCATATCATATTCAGACGGCCTGCATTACGAAGCCCTATTTCAAACCCCTGAATGGTGATCCCGGTTTTCGCTGCCCGCCCTCGATCACCACTGCCGGGATGGTTGCCAAAATCGCCCCCCTGCACAGGGCGGGCCACCAGATTCACATCCACTCCAACGGCGATGCCACCTCCGATATCCTGCTCGACGCCATCGAGATGGTGCTGGACGCAGATCCGCGCGAGGATCATCGCCATACGCTGATCCACACCCAGATCCTGCGCGAGGATCAGCTGGACCGCATGGCGCGCCTTGGCGTCACAGCCAGTTTTTTCCCGGCGCATATATATTACTTCGGGGATTTCCATACCGATGTGACGTTCGGACCAGAGCGCGTGCAAGACATGTGTCCGACCCGCTGGGCCGCCGATCGCGGTATCCGGTTTACCATCCATAACGACGCGCAGGTCACGCCGACACGGCCACTGCATCTGATGTGGTGCGCGGTCAACCGGCTGTCCCATACCGGGCGCAGCCTGGGCACCCGCCAGGCGCTGACACCGCGCGAGGCCCTGCGCGCCCACACGATAGACGCCGCTTGGCAGGTGTTTATGGAGCATGAGCGCGGCAGCATCGAAGCGGGCAAACGCGCCGATTTCGCCATCCTATCGGCCAACCCGCTGGACGATCCGACGGGGATGCACCAGATCACGGTCGAGCAAACCATCGTCGCCGGTCAGACGGTCTATGACAAAGGCGCGCCATGACCCGTATCCTGATCGCCGGCTTTCAGCACGAAACAAACACGTTCGGTGCGACCAACGCCACAATGGCCGATTTTGAGATGGCCGACAGCTGGCCCGGCCTGCTGCGCGGAGAGCAGGTTGTCACGGGCACACAGGACAGCAACCTGCCGCTTGCCGGGTTCGTCCGCGCGGCACACGGCGATGACCGCGTCGAGCTGGTCCCGGTGCTGTGGTGCTCCGCCGAGCCGTCCGCCCATGTGACCGACGATGCGTTTGAAAGGATTGCCGGAATGATTGTGGACGCAGTCCGCAAGGCCGGGCCGCTGGACGGGATATACCTCGATCTGCATGGCGCGATGGTGACGCAAAGCCATGACGACGGCGAGGGCGAGCTGCTGCGCCGGATACGGGCGCTGACAGGCCCCGACCTGCCGATTTTGGTCAGTCTGGACATGCACGCCAACGTCACCGACGCAATGGTACAGCACGCGTCAGCCATCACCATTTTCCGAACCTACCCGCACCTGGATATGGCCGATACCGGTGAGCGGGCGTTTCACACTCTGCGCCACCTGATGTCAGGCGGACGGGTCTTTGCCGCGTGGCGGCAGCTTCCTTTTCTGCTGCCCCTGCAAGCGCAGTATACGGGCTCTGCGCCCTGCATGGACCTGTATGCGGATGTAGCGCGGATTGGCCCCGCGCCACAGCAATGGGGCGAGTTGGCCATGGGCTTTCCTGCCGCCGATATCCATGACGCCGGGCCTTCGGTGCTCTGTTACGCAGAAACACAAACCGCCGCCGATGCCATCGCGGATGATCTTTTGATCCGGTGCATCGCCGCCGAACCGGCCTTTGAGTGCAGGCTACTTCCCGCCGATGACGCGGTTGCGCAGGCGATGACCCTGGCCGCGCAACCCAGCAAACCCGTGGTGATCGCCGATGTGCAGGACAACCCCGGAGCGGGCGGCGCGTCGGACACAACCGGGCTGTTGCGCGCTTTGGTCGATGCGGGCGCACAGGGGGCTGTGCTCGGGATGCTGTGCGATCCCGACATCGCCGCACATGCGCATGAGGCCGGGGTCGGCGCGATAATCGAGGGCGCATTGGGGGGCAAGGCCGGCCCAGACCACGCGCCCTATACTGGGCAATTCAAGGTCGAGGGCCTCAGCAATGGCCGCTTTGCCTTCAGCGGCGAGATGTATGCCGGAAGCATCGCCGAAACTGGGCCATCGGCGCTGATGCGTATCATACAAGATGGCTGCGATGTGCGTGTCGTCGTCTCCAGCGTGCGGTGCCAATGCCTCGACCGTGCGATTTTCACCCATATCGGTGTGGATCCCGCACTAGAGCAGATCGTCGTGGTCAAAAGCACGGTTCATTTCCGCGCCGACTTTGCGCCCATCGCCTCGGTGATCCTGAATGCCGAGGCACCGGGGCTTTTCCACTGCCGCCTCAGCGAGATCTCCTATGCCAAACTGCGCCGGGGCGTCCGTGTGGTCCCGCTGGGCGCCGAGCATCACCCTTAGCGCCCCCTATGTTCGTCAGGGAAAACAGGCACGTCCATCCGGTCAGGCCCCGCACGACCCCTGATTGCATCTGCCAGCTTTTCGGCGATCATGATCGTCGGCGCATTGGTATTTCCGCTCACAATGTCGGGCATGATCGACGCATCCACCACCCGCAGCCCCGTGACATGACGGACCCGCCCCAGCTCATCCACCACTGACGCGGCGTCTGCGCCCATCCGGCAGGTGCCAACCGGATGATATGCGCTTTCCACGCGAGCGCGCACGAAAGCGTCAAGATCCGAGTCGCTGGTCATATCAGCCCCCGGCTGGATTTCGTCGCCCCGGAGCGGATCAAACGCAGGTTGAGAGATGATGTGGCGCGTCATGCGCAACCCCGCACGGAAATCAGCGCGGTCCTGCTCGGCCTCAAGATAGTTAAACCGGATGCATGGCGCAGCGCTCGGATCAGGCGAGCGCAAGGTGATACGGCCCCGGCTCTTGGGTCTGATAGGGCCGACATGGGCCTGAAACCCATGATCCTTCACCTGATTTTTGCCATCATAATCAACGGCAATTGGCAAGAAATGCCACTGAATGTCGGGATGCTCCGCCGCGCCGGACAAGGTCGCGAAACCCCCGGTCTCAAACTGGCAAGAGGCTCCGGGGCCGGTGCGTTTCAGCAGCCATTCCAGACCGACGCGCAGTTTTGCCATCGGCTTGGTCAGTGGATAAATCGACACGGGCTGCGTGCATTTGTATTGCGCGTAGACCTCCAGATGATCTTGCAGGTTTGCGCCCACATCCGGTGCGTCGACAACCGCATCTATGCCCATCTCACGCAGATGCGCGGCAGGCCCGATACCCGACAGCATCAAAAGCTGAGGCGAGTTGATCGTGCCACCCGACACGATGATTTCGCGCCGCGCCCGCGCGATATGGTCCTGCTTGCCAATACGGAAGCGGACGGCGGTTGCCCGGCCTTCGGTGATCTCAATCTTCGAGACCTGCGCACGGGTTTTCACTTCAAGGGTCTTACGCCCTAGCGCAGGTTCCAGAAAGGCGCGCGCCGTAGACAACCGCTCGCCACCGCGAATGGTGTTGTCCATCGGCCCCGTGCCAGCCTGACAATACCCATTTTGATCCTCAGTGCGCCCGATCCCCGCCTGGACGCCAGCCTCCAGCCACGCGCGGTGCAGCGGATTGTCCATTGGCAAACGGTGCACGTTTAAAGGCCCGCCCGCACCGTGATACTCATCCGCGCCCAGTTCGCAATTCTCGGATTTCATGAAATAGGGCAGGACACTGGCGTAATTCCAGCCGTCCAATCCATAGGACGCCCAGCGGTCATAATCCCTTGCATGCCCACGGACATATGCCATCCCGTTGATCGACGAACTGCCGCCCAAAACCCGCCCGCGCGGGCAATATAGACGCCGTCCGTCCAGATAGGGTTCCGGCTCACTCCAATAGGCCCAGTTGAACCGCGTGCCATTGAGCGGATAGGCGAGTGCCGCGGGCATCCTGATAAAGACGGATCTGTCGCGCCCGCCCGCCTCAAGCAGGAGCACCGTCGATTTTCTATCTTCGGTCAGTCGATTGGCAAGCACACAACCGGCGGAACCTGCTCCGATGATGATATAGTCGAAGTCCATCGCCTGCTGCCTTGCCAGAAAAGAGATCAGATAAGTTGGATCGCACAGAGTGCGCTTGACCTTGTGTCAAATCAGTTCCAATTCGCGCCTCAAATAGTTTTGGCATATGTCTATCGCCTGTTCTCCGGTGATTACGTCATCATGAATCGACAGGCCCAACCAAAGCCCATCCGATAGGGCAATGAACCCCAGCGCCACTTGCCGCGCATCCACCCGCGCGCCGATGTCATCTGCGGCGGCCCGCACCGACCGCTCCATACGGCTCACGTAGTCGCGGTAGAGATGCCGGTTAGCTGCGCGGACTTTTTCGTTGAACCGCGTCTCGTGCCACAGGGCGAGAAAGGCGGTCCGGTTCAGATCATTAAAAACAGGCGCTGCGAACAAGGCGGCAGGCATCAACAACAATTTGTCCGGCGCGCCGCCATCACACCGGTCGAGCGAAGTCTTTATCGAATCGGAAATATGTCCGAAAAGATGTTGAAGGGCTGCAACCATGACATCGTCCTTGTCGGCGAAATAGTGCCCCAACAGACCTCTGGAACTGCCCGCTTCTTTACAGATTGTCGTGACAGTGGTGCCGGACACGCCACGTTGGGCCAATGAGCGCAAAGCGCCCTCCACAAACGCCCTGCGCCGGAATTCATTGATTTGCGCATGGGTGCGAGGGCGCGCTTGAGGTGGTGGGGGCGAAAGCTTGGCCATGCAGGGTCTTTTTGGTCCGCGTGCTCTCATCGTATCAAATTAGAATGCGCGCGCAATTTATTTGTTGAACGTCCAACTTTTTTGTGGCGACATGATCATACCTTAACCTCATGCACACAGGATCACCGCCATGCGCCCCGAAGATATCGTGAACCTCGACGCCTACCCGATCCTCGATCCGGCCGACCCCAGGCGTGCCGCCCTTGTCGCGCGTCTAAGGCAGGAACTGGACGAAAAGCAATACGTCTCCCTGCCCGATTTCATCAGGCCCGAGGCCCGCGAAAAGGCGGTGGCCGACGCCAAGGCCGCACTAGGCGGCGCGCATCACAACAACTCGAACCGCAATTGCTACTTGCACCGCAAAGGCGATCCCGCCCTGCCTCAAGATCATCCGCGTAACCTTATGATGGAGGCCAGCTCCCGGATGCTGGCCTATGACCGGTTTCCCGATGATTGCCCGGTCAAGACCCTCTACCATTGGGAACCGGTCCGACAGATGGTCGCCGAGATCGTCGGCAGTGACAGACTTTATGACAACGAGGACCCATGCCAGCCAGTGAACCTACTCTGCTATGATACTGGCGACCGGTCGGCTTGGCATTTCGATTCTGAAAATGCCTTCACCATGACACTGATGTTGCAAGCCTCCGAAGGCGGCGGCGACTTCGAGATGGTGCCCAACACCCGCAGCGATGACGACCCCAATTTCGACTATGTCGCGCGCGTGGTAAAAGGTGATTGCCCGCAAGATGCGGTGTCCGTGGCGCGCGCGGCTGGATCACTTTGCATTTTCCGCGGATGCAACTCCCTGCACCGTGTCTCGCCCGTTAAGGGGCCGACAATGCGTATCATGGGCGTGTTCGTTTATGAGACTGAGCCGGGCGTAGTTGGCGACCCGGATGTGAACGCGACCATTTATGGTCGTGTCCAAGCCGCAAACGCGTGAGGGTCACCACGCTCGGAAATTCTCAACAGCGGACTCGCGGGGGCCCACGCCAGCGCGTAGAGCTTGAGCCGTTGGAAACCACGAGTGACGATTGATACAAATCTGAAATAAGGAAACGGTGCAGTGCGCATTGGGTTTATTGGACTTGGGACGATGGGCGGGCCAGCCGCGCTGAATTTGATCAGAGGCGGACATCAATTGGCCGTCTGCGACCTTGATCCTCAGCGTGCAAAAGAGCATCTTCAGCTCGGGGCGACGTGGGCAGATAAGCCCAGTGTTGTCGCACAAAATGCCGATATTATCTTCACCATGGTCTTTGGCCCCAAGCAGATCGAACAGGTCGTGCGGGGTGAAAACGGACTGCTGTCGGCGATGGTACCCGGGCAAGTCTGGGTGGATATGACGACCAATCAGCCGGCCTTGGCGCGCCAGCTTGCGGGCGAGATCGCAGCAATTGGGGCGCAGGCGATTGATGCGCCGGTCTCGGGTGCGGTTGATGGCGCGCGCACCGGCAACATGCCACAATTCGCCGGTGGCGATGCGCAAACTGTAGAGTGTATCCGCCCAATTATGGAGCTGATGGGCCCTCTGCATTACATGGGTGCAAGCGGCTGCGGCGCGATCACCAAGTTGGCGAGCAATCAGTTATGGGCCATTCACGCGACGGCCATGGGCGAGGCGTTGGTGATGGCCGTGAAATCCGGCGTCGATCTGGGGCGCGCATGGGAGGCATTGAAAATCGGCGCAAGCGAAAGCTGGTGCATGCATCATGATGCGCCGTCGGTGTTTGCCGGGCATTATGACCCGTCATTTACCTTGGACCTATGCCAAAAAGACCTGAGATTGATCGTTGAGGCCTGTGATGATGCCGGAACCGCCGCGCCAGCCACCCGGCTAGTTTGCGACCAATTCGAGGCTGCGCGCAATAAATACGGCGGCGACAAAGGCGAGCTTCACATCGTCAAGCTGGAGGAGGATGCCGCCGGCGTCTCGCTACGGCTTGAAGGCGATTGGGTTCCTCACTGGGAAAAGTGAGGATGCCGCAGGAGGCATCTGTAAGCCTTGAGGCGCGATCTCTGTTTTAAGCATCAGCACTTCACCGTCAGG
>JBASXE010000066.1:0-18906 GCA_049276875.1 Roseovarius sp.
GATATCCGCGATGCGAGTGCTTTGGCGCGGGTGTTTGCACAGCACCGGCCCGACGCCGTGCTGCAGCTGGCCGCCGCGAGCCATGTGGACCGCTCCATCGACGGGCCGGGCGCGTTTATCGACACTAACGTGACTGGCACCTACACACTCTTGCAGGCCGCGCGCGCGTTTTGGGAGGGTGCTGGGCGCCCCGCCGCGTTCCGGTTCCACCATGTCTCGACGGATGAGGTTTACGGCTCGCTTGGCCCCGAAGGCCAGTTCACTGAAGACACGCCTTATGCACCAAACAGTCCCTATTCCGCTTCAAAAGCAGCAAGCGACCATCTGGTCCGAGCATGGGGCGAGACCTATGGCCTGCCGGTTTTGCTGACGAATTGCTCCAATAATTACGGGCCTTACCACTTCCCTGAAAAGCTCATCCCTGTGGTCATTCTCAATGCCCTCGCAGGGCGCTACATCCCAATCTATGGCACCGGCGCCAATGTGCGCGACTGGCTCTATGTGGAGGATCATGCAGATGCTTTGCTGACTGTGCTGGCGAAAGGCGCTGTTGGCCGGAGCTATAATATTGGCGGGGAGAATGAGCTCAGCAATCTCGATCTGGTGCGCCAGATTTGTGGGATTCTGGATGAGATGCGCCCCGGGCCCGTGCCGTATAGCGATCTGATCACCTTCGTGGCAGACCGGCCCGGGCATGATGCGCGCTATGCGATTGATCCCGCGCGGATGCGCGGTGAGCTTGGCTGGCGGCCTTCCGTGACGGTGGAAGAAGGGCTGCGCCGCACAGTGCGGTGGTATCTCGACAATGAGACGTGGTGGCGCGCGCTGGAAGGCCGGGACGGGGTCGGTACACGGCTGGGTAAAGCATGAGGGGCGGGAATTTTGAGTATTTTTGCTAAGAAGAAAGCATGAGCGGGCTGCTTCTGGTCTTTGGTGCGACGGGACAGGTGGCGCGGGAATTGCGCGCCCGGGGCGACGTTCTGGCGCTGGGGCGCGATCAGGCGGATCTGACGGATTTGGGGGTGGTTCGAGCCGCCATAGAGACGCATGCACCCCGCGCGGTGATCAATGCGGCGGCCTTCACTGCGGTTGATAAGGCCGAGGCGGAAGAGGCTTTGGCCACTACTGTCAATGCGGCTGCGCCCGGCGCGATGGCCGAGGTGGCAGCGGCGCGGAACATCCCGTTGTTGCATATCTCCACCGATTACGTCTTTGCGGGTGGCGGTGTGGCGCCTTGGAGCGAGGAGGACCCGGTGGGGCCGATCAGCGCCTATGGGCGCAGCAAGCTGGCTGGGGAAGAGGCGGTGCGCGCGGCAGGGGGGCGACATGTGATCTTGCGCACGGCGTGGGTCTTTTCGGCCTCTGGCGCGAATTTTGTGAAAACCATGCTGCGCCTTTCCGAGACGCATAGCCAATTGCGCATAGTGGCCGATCAGGTGGGGTGCCCGACCCCTGCCGCAGGGATTGCCGATGCGCTTTTGCAAATGGAAGCCGCGATGCAGGCGGGCCACAAGGGTGGAACCTATCACTATGGTGGCCAGCCCGCGGTAAGCTGGGCCGATTTCGCCCGCGCTATTTTCCAAGCTTCAGGCCGCGATGTTGCGGTGGAGGATATCCCCACGTCTGACTATCCCACCCCCGCGCAGCGCCCGCTGAACTCCCGGCTCGATTGCGCCAAGATAGAGACTGATTTTGGTATCATGCCGCCCGATTGGCGGGGGGCGCTGTCAGACGTTTTGCGCGCGCTCTAACCTTCGGCCAGAAGGCCCAGGAGATAGGTGCCGTAATCCGTCTTTGCATAGCGCATGGCCAATGCCCGCAAAGCGTCCGTGTCGATCCAGCCTTGCTCAAACGCAATCTCTTCGGGGCAGCCTGCCTGCAGGCCCTGACGGCTTTGCAAGGTGCGCACGAAATTACCGGCATCCAGAAGGCTGCCATGGGTCCCTGTGTCGAGCCACGCATAGCCGCGCCCCATTTGCTGCACCGACAAAGCGCCCTCGCGCAGATAGCTTTGCAAGAGCGTGGTAATCTCCAGCTCGCCACGCTCGGAAGGCGTGATGGAGCGGGCGCGCTCAGACGCGCTGGCATCGAGAAAATAGAGGCCGGTGACGGCGTAATTGGAGGGCGGCTTGGCAGGTTTTTCCACAATATCTACCGCAGCCCCAGAGGCATCCATCGCCACGACGCCGTAGCGCTCGGGGTCCGAGACGCGGTAGCCGAAGACGGTGCCACCCGCGTCCTTGGCATCGGCGGCGGCGAGAAGATCGGGCAGGCCGTGGCCGAAGAAGATGTTGTCGCCCAGCACCATGGCCGAAGGCGCGCCGTCCAGAAAATCTTCGGCCAGAAGATAGGCTTGGGCCAGCCCGTCAGGTGAGGGCTGTGTTATATATGTGAGGCTGAGACCCCATTGCGCGCCGTCGCCCAGAAGGCGGCGGAACTGCGGCTGATCCTCGGGGGTGGTGATCACGGCAACCTCGCGAATACCCGTCAGCATGAGCACCGACAGCGGAAAATAGATCATCGGCTTGTCGTAGATGGGCATCAATTGCTTGGATACGGCTCCGGTGATGGGAAACAGCCGCGAACCGGTGCCGCCTGCCAAAATGATACCTTTACGCGCGCCCATGAGTGGCCTCCCTGCGATCTACCCGCCCATTGACACCACCGGGACGCATAGGCGCAAGACCCTCGGGCAGAAATGGAATGTGCGGACTTAAGCTTTCGACGTCGCGGCCCGGTCGCCGCGCCCTTTGCCTATGAGAGTGGCCATGATGATCTTAGCGTCCAAGAGCAGCGATTGCAGCGCAATATAGCGCGCGTCCCAGTCTGCCAGTCTTTCCGGGTCGCTCATATCGATATCGTTGATCTGGGCAAGGCCGCTGATGCCGGGTTTGACGGCAAAGACGCCACGGGCTTGGCGCGCCTCAAAAAGCGCCGTTTGCACCGGCAGGCCGGGGCGCGGGCCGATCAGGCTGATCTCATTGCGCAGGATGTTCCAGACCTGTGGCAGTTCATCGATCTTGCTACGCGGCAGGAAATGCCCAATCCGTGTGATGGAGGCGGCGGAGACTTCATGGGTCCCCGACACTACCGCATGCTACATGCCCTTGACGCTTGCAGCGGTCTAAATGAACCTGTCCGTGCCATGCCTGCCTTTTTCGCAGAGGGTTTTGGTGCTACCGGCTCCGATCAATTGGCGAAAATATCAAAAACGGAGTGTTCTGTCCGTGCGCGCGCGCTACACTCTCTTTTCAGGTTGAAATTAGGACTAGCCCAATGATCGATGCGGAAAAACGCGCACTACGCGATGCCTTTGGTCAGTTTGCAACGGGCGTCACTGTGGTGACCACGCGCGGGCCAGATGGTGCGCCGCGCGGCTTTACGGCCAACTCCTTTACATCGGTCTCTCTTGATCCGCCGCTTTTGCTGGTCTGCATCGCCAAATCCGCCGCCAGTTGCGATGCGTTCTGCGAGGCCGGGCATTTCGCGGTCAATGTTCTGTCGGAGGATCAAAAGCAGGTCTCCGGCCTTTTTGCGTCCCGGTCGGAGGACAAGTTTGCGCAAGTAGACTGGACGGCTGGTGCGCATGATCTGCCCCTGATCCCCGGCTCCGTTGCGATCTTCATCTGCGCGCGGCGGGAGGTGATCGATGCGGGCGATCATGTGGTTTTGATGGGCCACGTCGAGGTAGCACAAACCCATGATGCGCCGCCACTGGGCTACCACAAGGGCTCCTATTTCTCGATTGGTCTGGAAGACCGTCTGGTGGATGCCGCCGTCCGCAGCGGCATGGCGCGCATCGGTGCCATCATGGAGCGCGAGGGCGCACTTTTGCTGCGTCATCATCCCGGTGGCGCTGTCTCCATCCCGTTCGCGCCGGAAAGCGATTGCTCGCTCTCGGGCCTCACGCGCAAAATCTCGACACTGGGTTTGACGGCCACGCTGGACCATCTCTATGCGGTTTACGAGGAGGCGGGGAGCCATGTGATCGTCTATCACGGCACCGCGTCCGGCCCTGTGCCCGAAGGGCTCGTGCCCACGCCGCTGGGGTCTATCCCTTTCGAAGCGGTTGTGAGCAAGGCGCAACGCTCCATGCTGGCGCGCTACCAAGAAGAATACCAGCACGGGCAGTTTGGCATCTACCAAGGGCCGCAGGATGGTGGTGAAATGGGCCTCGTTCACCAAGTGACGGGGCGCGCAATCGTAAAAGGGTGAGCCGCGCGCCGTTTAGTAGGAAAACTCGCCGTAGATTCGGCTGAGATCGCCCTGCCACGCGCCATGGTAGCGCTCCAACAGCTCATCGGCAGGCACTTGACCGCTCTCAACGCTTTCGCGCAGGGCGTTCAGGAAGTGCGTCTCGTCGGGGATCATCCCATCCGCGCCGGAGCGCGCCCGTGCCTTCAGGCCCGCCTCGGATATATCGAGCACCTGCCGGGCAAGGTTGTGCATGTCAATCCCGTCCACCTTGGCCTGAAGCGCGTCCACAGACGCCGCAATTCTCAGCGCCTCACGCTGTGCCCCGGTCCAGTCCTTGACCACGCCCCACGCGGCATCAAGGCTGTTTTGGTCATACATGATCCCGGTCCAAAAGGCGGGCAGCGCACAAAGCCTGCGCCAGGGACCGCCATCCGCGCCGCGCATCTCCATGAATTTCTTGATCCGTGCCTCGGGGAAGATCGTCGTCAGGTGATCTGCCCAATCCGAAAGCGTCGGCATCTCGCCGGGCAGGGCAGGAAGCGCGCCTTTGAGAAAATCGCGGAAGGATTGTCCAAGTGCGTTGATGTATTTGCCATCGCGGTAGACGAAATACATCGGCACATCGAGGGCATAAGCCACATAGCGTTCAAACCCCATCCCGTCCTCGAAGACGAAGGGCAGCATTCCCGTGCGATCCGAATCGAGATCCCGCCAGACACGCGCGCGCCATGATTTGTGCCCATTGGGCGCGCCATCAAAGAAAGGCGAATTGGCGAAGAGCGCCGTGGCCACGGGTTGCAGGGCCAGCGCTACGCGGAACTTCTTGACCATGTCGGCCTCAGAGCTAAAATCGAGGTTCACCTGGACGGTGCAGGTGCGGCGCATCATCGAGCGGCCCATCGTGCCGACCTTCTGCATATAGGCATCCATGAGCTTGTAACGCCCCTTAGGCATCAAGGGCATATCCTCATGCGACCATTCGGGCGCGGCCCCGAGACCGATGAAGCCCACGCCCACCTTGTCTGCGATATCCTTTACCTCCCGCAGGTGGATGTTCACCTCGTCGCAGGTCTCGTGGATAGTTTGCAGGGGCGCGCCCGATAGCTCCAACTGGCCTCCGGGCTCAAGGCTTACATTCGCGCCGTCTTTCTCAAGCCCGATGAGGTTGCCTTCTTCCAGAACCGGGGCCCAACCGTGCAAATTCCTAAGCCCTTCCAGAACTGCCAGAATACTGCGCTCGCCTGCATAGGGGATCGGTTTGTGGTTATCTTTGCAATAGCCGAACTTCTCGTGCTCGGTCCCAATGCGCCAGTCCTCGCGCGGCTTGCAGCCATCGGCGAGGTATTCGGCCAACTGGCTGTGGTGTTCGATTGGCCCGCCACCGGACTGAGGAATGGACATTGGGCTTCTCCGCGCTGTGATCGGTCTTTGGTGACGGGGATGCATGGGGGTGTCAAGGCCGGGTGGCTGCTCAGTGTGATGTGCGGTGTGCAATCCGCGCGGCATCCCCTGTTCCGCGCTGCCAGATGAGCACTTCACCGCCCCCCCCTTTGCGCAATTCGCTCAGCATATGTTCGGTGCGCATGCCCGGAAGGCTGGAAAAGGGGCCAAGCAGACCTTCGGCACCCTCGGCGGTGACGGGGATCATCACATTATCTTGTCCCGGCTGGCTCAGCACCCAATGCACAGGGCTGCCCGTGCGGTCCAGCCTTACGGCGCTTATCTCGCTCAGGGCGACGACACCGCCGGTGAGTGGGCCAAAATAGCCGATCGCGCCCTCGTCGATCTGGACGATACCCGGCCCCCCCTTGCCCGCGTCAAAGCGCAACCGTTGCACGGCGGCAATCATGAGGCATATGCCAGCCAGAAGCGTGAGGCCGCCGACAAGCCCCATCACGCCATTGCCCAGCAGCGCCCACCAAAGCCCGAGCGCCAGAACCCCCCCTGCGATCAGAACCCCCTGATAGCGTGTGAGGGCCGCAGCCACTTCCGGGCGCACAAAGCTCATGCCCAATCCCCCAAGCCGTGCTGCCAAAGCGCCATCGCCGCCACTGCCGCCGTATCGGCGCGCAGGATGCGAGGCCCGAGGCTTACGCCGTGGGCAAACGGCAGGGCGGCGAGGCGCGTCCGCTCGGGTTCGGAAAAGCCTCCCTCTGGGCCGATGAGAATGGCCCAGGGGGCGCGCGCGCCGAGGCGGCCTGCGAGGATGGAGGCGGAGCCTGCCAGCGCCTCGTCGCAGAACATGATCTGCCGCTCGGGGTCCCACCCGGTCAGGAGTTTGTCGAGCCGCGTGAGCGCGGCCACCTCGGGCACATATGTGCCGCCGCATTGCTCTGCCGCCTCCACAGCGTGGGCTTGGAGACGGTCCTGCCGGATCCGCTCGGAATTTGTGAAATCGGTCTGCACCGGGCAGATGCGCGCGGCCCCCATCTCGGCGGCTTTTTCTACGATGAAATCTGTGCGCGCCTTTTTGATTGGGGCAAACATGAGCCATAGATCGGGCGGCATGTGCAACGGTTTGGTCTGCTCCAGCGCCCGTAAAACGCCCCCGCGTTTGCCCGCCTCGGCAATCTCGGCCAACCATTCGCCGTCGCGACCGTTGAAGAGCAGCACGCGCCCGCCCGCGTCTTGCCGCATCACGCCAAAGAGGTAATGCGCCTGATCGCGTTCCAGCGGAATGGAATTCCCTTCCGCGAGTGGGTGCTCTACATAAAGCCTGATTTTCGCCGCTGCCATGGGGGCACCATATGAGCCAGAAAGCTCCAATACCAGAGCCCGCAGATCAGGTAGCCGATGCCGTGCGCGGCAATTGGGTGGACCTGCGGGCGCCTGCATGGTCGCGTCCCTATTTGCGGCTCAGCCGGGCGGACCGGCCCATCGGGACGTGGCTTTTGCTCTTGCCCTGTTGGTGGGGGCTGACGCTGGCGATGCTGTCCACGGGGCGGGCAGGCTGGCAAGATCTATGGATTTTTGCAGGCTGTGGTATCGGCGCGTTTTTGATGCGCGGTGCGGGGTGCACATGGAACGACATCACCGACCGCCATATCGACGGCTCGGTCGCGCGCACGGCGTCGCGGCCCATCCCCTCGGGGCAAGTCGGTGTGAAGGGCGCGCTGGCATGGTTGATCCTTCAGGCCCTTGTATCGTTCGGCATCGTTTTGACGTTTCATCCGGCGGCGATCCTGCTGGGGGTGATTTCGCTGGCGCCGGTCTGCATCTATCCCTTCGCCAAACGGTTCACATGGTGGCCGCAGGTTTTCCTCGGGATCGCGTTCAACTGGGGCGCGCTTTTGGCCTATACGGCGCATACCGGGCGGCTCGAATGGCCCGCGGTGATCCTTTATCTTGCGGGCATTGCATGGACGCTTTTCTACGACACGATCTATGCCCACCAAGACGCCGAGGATGACGCGCTCATTGGGGTGAAATCCACCGCGCGGCTCTTTGCGGAGCAAACGCCCGTCTGGCTGCGCCGGTTTCTCGGTTTCAGCGTCGCACTGATGACAGCGGCGGTTATCCTCGCGCTGCGAGATGCGGATCCGATCGCCCTTTTGGTCGCCCTTCTGGGGCCGTGGGCCCTCGGGCTGCATCTGCTTTGGCAACTTACCAAGTTTGATCCCTCCGACGGTGCGGGGCTATTGGTGCTCTTTCGCTCCAACCGAGACGCCGGTCTGTTGCCCTTGCCGTTTTTCGCCGCAGCCCTTTTCCTTTGATTGAACTTGGCCGCGCGCGCGCCTAAACACATCCTCAACCGTCCCAAGGTATCGGACCCTTTCATGCGTCTTTCCTCCGTTTTCACGATTGCCGGCACATTCGCTGCCGCAGGGCTTGTGTGCTGGGTCGCTGCGGGATTCGCTGTGACGGTGATCGAGGACACATCGCGGTCCGGCGTGCGGGTTACATTGGACGAGGGTGGCCTGACATGGGCCGAGGTGGATACGGACGGGCTTCAGGTCTTTCTGGGCGGCACAGCCCCCACGGAGGCCACGCGCTTCAATGCCATTCAGCTGGCTGGCAGTGTGGTCGAATCGGCGCGTGTGATTGACCAGATGTTGGTTGAGGACAGCGCCGTTTTGATCCCGCCGCGCTTCTCGGTGGAGATCTTGCGCAACGATGCCGGGATTTCGCTGATTGGCCTGATCCCTGCGGCCACGGATCGCGAACGTCTGATGCAGCGGATTTATGACGCGGCCGATGGCGCGGACGTAGCGGATCTCTTGGAGACTGCGGATTATCCCGTTGCAGGCAATTGGGACCCGGCGGTGGAGTATGCACTGCGGGCGCTTGCTATGTTGCCGCGTGCCAAAGTGTCGATCGAGGCCGGGCGGGTCGAAATCAAGACAATGACTGATACACCCGGCGAGAAGCTGACATTGGAATCCGACCTGATGCGCCGGGTGCCGCCCGAAATCACGGTGGCGCTGGATGTGGCGGCGCCACGTCCGGTGATCACGCCGTTCACGCTGCGCTTCTTGATTGAGAATGGGACCGCGCGCTTTGATGCATGCTCGGCCGATACGGAAGACGCCAAGCGCGAGATTGTCGCTGCCGCCCGCGATGCGGGTCTTGCGCGCTTGCCTGATTGCATCATTGGCCTTGGCGTGCCGACACCGGAATGGGGCAAGGCGGGGGCACAGGCGATCCGTGCACTTGGTCAGTTGGGCGGCGGCAGCGTCACCTTCGCTGATGCCGATATCGCCCTGATCGCGGCGCCGGGCATAAATGAGAGCCGGTTTGATGATATCGTCGGCGCGCTTCAGAATGAGCTGCCAGATGTCTTTGTGCTGAAAGCCGTTCTGCCGCCCCCTGAGGATGATAGCGCGCCCGTTATGCCCGATTTCGTGGCCACTCTTTCGCCTGAGGGTTTGGTGCAACTCCGTGGCAAGCTGGGCAGCGCGCAGCTTTTGAGCACTGTAGACAGCTTTGCCAAGGCGCGGTTCACCACGGACAGCGTCTATACGCAGGCACGCGTCGTCGATGGGCTGCCACCCGATTGGCCTGTGCGGGTTCTGACCGGGCTTGAGGCACTGCCCTATCTTTCCAATGGTGCCGTCACCGTAACGCCTGATCTGGTGCGGATCACGGGCAATACGGGCCGCAAGGATGCCAGCGCACAGATCGCAGGGCTTCTGGCCGGTAATCTGGGCGAGGCGGGGCAATATGATATCGACGTGACCTATAAAGAAGAGCTGGACCCGATCGCGAGTATTCCCGAGCCCGAGGAATGTATCGAGATGATCGCGGCCATCCAATCGGATCGCAAGATCACCTTCGAGCCCGGCTCGGTGCAGATCGAGGGGGCCAACGCCGCGATCATGGACGATATCGCCGAGGTGCTTGATAAATGCGGCGATATCCGCATCGAGATCGGTGGCCATACCGACAGTCAGGGCCGCGAGACCATGAACCAGGATCTGAGTCAGAAGCGGGCGAATGCGGTTCTTGATGCCTTGCGCGCGCGCCGGGTGCTGACCGCCAGCTATACAGCTGTGGGGTATGGTGAGGTTGAACCCATCGCCGACAATGATACCGAAGAGGGCCGCGAGCTGAACCGGCGGATCGAATTCAAGCTCATCCGTCCCGAGCCTGTGCCCGAGCGGGAAACAGGGCTTGAAAGCCTTGAGCAGGACGGCGATGAAGAGGCGTCTGTCCAAGACACCGCTGATGATGCTGCCGATGACCCTGCTGACGAAAGTGCCGCCGAATGAACAGAACCGAGTTTATCTTCGCCACGGCGATTATCCTCTTTGTGGCTTTTGCACTGGGATGGTTCGCCAACTGGCTTGTGCTTCGGTTTACCCGGGTGTCGCAATCGGATGTGGGTGAATTGGACCGTATGGCCCAAGAACTGCACGAGGCGGAAGAGACGCGCGATCAGGCGATTACCTATCTGCAACAGCGCGAGGCGGAGCTGACCAATCAGTTGAACCAGACCGAGGCCGAGCTTGCCGCGACCATGGAAGGTTTGCGGGAAGCCCGCCAGGAGGCCGAGCATATGCGCGCCTATATCGAGCGTCAAAGCGCCGGCTGACCAAATTTGTCTGACGACCTGTCAGGGCGTTTCCTGCGCACATAAAAACACGGCGTCCGTCACCTGTGCGATAATGCTTGTGTGCAGGTTCCCGCTTTTACCGCCGGGTCCGTAGAGCCGTTTGACAGACGCGTTTGCCTGTTCGAGGTCTCGAAACGTCATTTTGGTAAAGTAGAGCTGTGCGATGTCGGTCGCGGTGTCGAGCACCGGGTGCAGGTGTCGCGTTGCGACCGGTGTCATGGATACCAGCAAATCCTCGGCGATCAACTCATCCGCGAAGGCGTGCAAGTTTTTGGCTACGGGAGGCAATTCGTGCCCCTCTGCGAGATTGAACCAGAAAAACATATGGTAAGACATGGTGCGCTCCTTCTGCACGTCGTCTGCGGCGCTTAGGATGCCGTTCGGGTGCGACCAGTCAAGTGGCCGGAGCGGCTTTGAGTGTCTGTCGGGAGGCTTTGATGAGCTGAGTTGCAGGTCTGAACGGGAAAACATGTCGGGTTTTAAACGTTAAGCGCTCGGTAAGGCCTGTTCTGATACCCATTGCCTTGGGTGAGTATACAAGGTGGTGAGTATGAGCGCGCAGAGCAATGCGGCGCCAGTCATCATTAAGAAAAAGAAAGTCATACAGGGCGGCGGGCACCATGGTGGTGCCTGGAAGGTGGCGATAGCATGTTTCCTTTAGGATATGGCGCTTTTGCGCCAATGAAACGTCCCGCCCCCAAGATGGTGGCGGCCTAAACTGTCTTTCTGACATATGCAGCGAGTGCCTGAAGCGGTGCTGCGCCACCCGTTTCGGATGCAGGGACAGAATGGGGTTTCAGGTCCTAAGGAAATGCTAAGATGGGGCTGTCATGTAAGGAGCATTTGACACAAATCCGGTCAGGCGCGGCGTTCCACCTTATGCTCCACCTCGCCCTGGATTGTGGTCTTGCGCCCGGATTGATCATAGGTTTCGAGAGTTTTGCGGATTTTTCGAAAGGCTGCCATGCGCGCGGCCACTTTGCGAATCCCCTCAAGCGCGCCGTCCAGAAGGGCCTGATTGCGGCTCACTTTGCCTTGCAATCTGGTCAAGTTCGGCTGACCCGCAGGCGTCAGCGCGTTGAGCGCATCGATCAGCGCCTCTTTGCGTGACAGCAACCTCCCGATCGCATCCAGATCGCCATCAAGCAATGCTTTGCGTTCTTCTTCGAGCAGATCATCGAGCGTGTCGATCAGTGTCTGGCTGGTTTCAACGGTCATTTTGTTTCTCCACTAGGGCCATGTAAAAGGATTCGGCGAGCCCGATGCTGCCGGATTTCACCATTTCTTCGGCCAGTGCCTGTCTTTGAAAGGAGGCAAATTGATCCTCGCCAATGCCGCCACCAAGGCTGGGGCTTTTGCCGAAACCTGCGGATTTGAGCATTTCGGCCAGAAAGCTTGCTTCTAGTTTTTGGGCTGCTTCACGTGCGCTCAGCGCGGAGGTCACGGACGCATGAGCCTTTGCGGCTGCGGGCGGTGGTAATGTGATGGGTAAAGGATCTGTCACGGGAATATCTCCAATTGATCGCAAACTTGGGTCATTTGACTTCGAATCGGTAAAGAAGCGGTAACCAGCTTCTGAGACAGTGTGCGTATCGTGGAAGAAATCCCGGAGACGCACATGCTTGGTCCTCTTATCGCTCCCATAAATGCTGGCACTTTGTCTGAAGGGCAGAGCGTTCGCGCCGTTGCTGGCCCGCCTGAACGTGGCAAGGGGGATAACAGTTTCGCCGCAATCTTTGGTCAAGTGGAGGCTGCCCCTGCCGAGGCGGTGGTGGACCTTGAGGTGTTGGTGGACCTTGAGGCGGTGGTGGAGCACGAGGCTGCGGAGGGCGTTGCGGAGGTAGAAGATGCCACGCAGGACGCAGAGCCTGAGGGAGATCGGGTGTCGGATGCGCCCATCGCGACTGGTGCCGTGATGCTTGCGGGTGATGACACGGACTCTGAAATCAAGCTTCCTTTGCCACTGGAATTGCAGGGCGCGGCCACGGTTCCATTTCCAACCGCATCTGCGGGGCAGGTTGGTGAGGAGTCCGGGGCGCCGGACATCTCAGGAACCCAAGTGCCCGCCATGCTGGCACTTACGAGTGATATGGCTCCGGTTGTGGATCGAGCGCGTGATTTGGATATGGGGCCAGTTTCGAAGGGCGCCGGTTTGAATGCTGCAGCGATGGTCCCGGCGCCTTCAGTTGCGGCTGGCGTGGTGCCAATAGCCGCCAAGTCGACGCTGGAACAGCCTAAGGCGGTCGCGGTCCAACCTCCGAATCTTCGAGCAACAGATATGCCTATCACTGATGCAAAACGGAGTGCAGACGCAGGGGCAACGTCCCAGATCGCTGTTCCTGCGCCCCAGATGACTTCGAGCCAACAGCGGCCGCAACCTCAGCCGATACTGTCCGCCATGCCTGGGCCAGAGCTGACAGTAACAGCGGCGCAGGCGGCTCCGAAACTTGGCGGTGTGCAACAAACTGCGTCTTCGGCTGAGGCGATGACCGTGGTAGTTCGTCCGACTGAGGCGATGCTCGTGCGCCCCTCGCCTGATGAGGCAATGCCAGTGCGCGTCACTCAGACAGGGTCGGTGCCATTGAGCACCCCTACAGCACCCGTTTTGCAGCCCGAAACGCGGTTCTCTTATCCTATCGACACAAGGATGCAGGTGGGCGCCGCTCAACCTGATATGGGCGTTGCTCTTGCCACACCCACACCTACCCTTTTGCAACATAAGCCTGTCGCACTCTCCGCTGCGATGATTGCGAGCCCGGCAGGGGCCGACAATCCTGAGCGTGGGCTGGGGCTTGAGGCCGTTGGCGGTGCGGCTGAGCTGCGTGGAACATTGTCAGCCAATGCCGAGCTGCGCCCGGCTGCGCTCACTCCCTCAACACAGGTCGAAACCCCTCGACAGGTGGCGGTTCAAATCGCTGATGCTGTGCGGTCTGGCGAAAAACCCATTGAGCTTACGCTGAACCCCGCAGAGCTGGGCCGCGTGCGCCTTGCGCTTGCGCCAGGTGACGGCGTGATGATGGTGACAGTTTTGGCGGATCGACCCGAAACGCTGGATTTGATGCGGCGTCATATTGACATGCTGGCCCAGGAATTGCGCGCGATTGGCTATGGCAGCACCGCGTTTTCCTTCGGACAGGGCGGCGATGGCACTGCGTCAGAGGGCTTTGCTCCGGGCGGTGGCGGTGACTCGGACACGCAAGATACGGCAAGTGGTATTCCCGAAATTCCGGCTTCCGATGCCCCTCTGGGCGTCCAGGACCGGCTTGATATTCGCCTTTAGAAAGGACGTTACATGGACCTGAACTCAACAAACCCCACTGCATCTATTTTTGGCGGTGGCGTATCCCCCTCTTCACAAACGGCGGCCACGGCCCAAGCAAACAGCGCGCTCAGCTCGGATTTTGAGACGTTCCTGAAGATGCTCACTGCGCAGATGCAGAACCAAGATCCGCTCAACCCGGTTGATTCGACTGAATTCGCCTCACAGCTCGCGCAGTTTTCGTCGGTGGAGCAGCAAGTGCGCACCAATGATCTTTTGTCGGTCATGGGGCAGCAATTGGGGATCATGGGGATGGGCCAGCTTCAGGGCTGGGTTGGCATGACCGCCCGGGCCGAGATGCCCGTGGCCTTTGAGGGCGGGCCTGTCGAGGTGACGCTGAACCCTGCGCCGGGGGCGGAGCTTGCGCGACTTGTCGTGCGCGATGCGCGTGGCGGGATCGTGGCGCAGCAAGACGTGCCGCCGGGCGGTGGCGCGTTCACATGGAGCGGGCGGACGGAAAACGGCAACACGCTGCCCTCGGGTGTCTATGAACTGAGCGTTGATTCGTTTCAGGGAGAGGAACTTTTAGGCACATCTGCCGTTGAATCGCAGGCCCGAATTGTCGAGGCGCGTTTGAAGGCCGGAACCACTGTTCTGGTCATGCAGGGTGGCGCTCTGGTGCCCGCGTCGGGCGTTCTCGGGTTGCGCAATCCTGATGGGGCGTAGGCGTTTGGCCTGACGCTCCCCTAGTCCAAAAGTGCTATCAGCGCGGCTACGCTTGCGCCCAACGCGACGCCGCCTGCACCCCATGCGACAAGGTCGCGTTTGCGGCGGCGGGGCGGTTCGGGCGGTGGGGCGGATTGGCGGATGATTGCATCCTCCACAAGTTGTGGCAGGCGTGGTCCGAATCGCGCGAGCACCGCGAGGGTCTGGCCCAAACTGCGGGCAATTGCACGCGGCCCGAGGCTTTGTTTGATGTAATCCTCGACCACTGGTTTTGCGACTTCCCAGATGTTGATCTGGGGGTTGAGCGAGCGCGCGACACCTTCGACCACCACCATCGTGCGTTGCAGCAAGATCAGCTCGGTCCGGGTCTCCATGCCGAAGCGCTCGGTCACTTCAAAGAGATAGCTGAGCAGGCTGCCCATGCTGATTTTGCTCGCATCCATACCGAAAATAGGCTCACCCACGGCGCGCAGAGCGCGGGAAAACTCGTCCATGTCGCGGTCGGCAGGCACGTAGCCCGCCTCGAAATGTACCTCGGCCACGCGGCGATAATCGCGCCGGATGAAGCCGTAGATGATCTCGGCGTAGACCCGTCGGGTATACTCATCGATATGGCCCATTATGCCAAAATCATAGGCGATGATATCACCGTTGGACGCAACTTTCAGGTTGCCCTGATGCATGTCCGCGTGGAAATACCCGTCGCGCAGCGCGTGGCTGAGGAAGAGTTGCAGCACCCGGTTGCCCAGATCGACCCGGTCATGGCCCGCTGCATCAATTGCCTCATTATCGCCCATTGGCACGCCATCAGCCCAGCCGAGCGTCATGACGCGGCGGCGCGAAAGGTCCCATTTCACCTCTGGTAGCTGAAACCCTGTGTCATTCTGCGTATTGGCCGCAAATTCCCCAGCGGAGGAGGCCTCAAGCCGCAGGTCCAATTCGCCCAGCACGACGCCTTCGAAGTGTTTGATCACGTCAGTAGGGCGCAGGCGGCGGGACGCAGGCGAGAGCAGCTCGATCATCGAGGCTGCGAAATAAAACGCGTCGATATCCACGCGAAAGGCCCGCTCGATGCCGGGGCGCAGCACTTTGACTGCCACGTTCTCGCCCGTGGCGCGCACGCGGGCCTTGTGAACCTGCGCGATGGAAGCGGCGGCGATAGGTGGCGAGAAATCATCGAAAAGTGCTTCGACAGGCTGACCCAATTCGGATTGCACGGCGCGCTTGGCGGTCAGCATATCGAAGGGCGGCAGCTTATCCTGAAGGACGCGCATTTGCGTGGCCAGTTCATCCCCTACCAAATCGGGGCGGGTCGAGAGGATCTGTCCGAATTTGATGTAAGCGGGGCCGAGGGCGGTCAGTGCACGCACGGCGGGCGGCGTGCCCGGATCCCCCTTCAATCCCAGCCACTGGAACGGCCAGGCCAGGCATCTGAGCGCGATGCGCACCTGAGGGGGCGCGTCCATTGCAACGAGGATCGCACGCATGGCGCCCGTGCGTTCCAAAGTGGCCCCGGTGCGGATGAGGCGAATGATATTGTGCGGTCCGCGCATGGCGTCAGAGCTTCCAACCGGAATGGAGGCACGCGATGCCAAGGCTCAGGTTGCGGAATTTTGCATTGCCGAATCCGGCTGTCTCCACCATCCGCAAAAATGTCTGCTGATCCGGGAAATTGCGTATGGATTCAACAAGGTATTGGTAGCTATCGCGGTCGCCCGCGATGGCCTGTCCCATGCGGGGGATAATGTTGAAGCTGTAGAGATCATAGGCCCATTGCATCAGGTCATTGGGAATCTGGCTGAATTCCAGCACCATAAGGCGCCCGCCGGGTTTGAGCACGCGATAGGCCTCATTCAGCGCCTCTTGCGGGCGGGTGACGTTTCTGATGCCGAAGCTGATTGTGTAGACGTCGAATGTGTTATCGGCAAAAGGCAACGCCATCGCGTCGCCCACGATCCAATCAAGGCTCTCGGCCATGCTGCTTGCCTCGGCGCGTTTGCGCCCCTCGATCAGCATCGGCTCGGTCAGGTCGAGCACGGTGGCATGTCCGGACCCCGCACGCTTGAGAAAGCGGAACGAGATATCGCCCGTGCCACCTGCCACATCGAGCAGTTTTTGCCCGGCACGGGGGGCCAGCCAATCCATCATCGCGTCTTTCCAAAGACGGTGGATTCCAAAGCTCATCGCGTCGTTCATGACGTCGTATTTGCTGGCCACGCTGCCAAAAACGCCGCGCACCATGCCTGCCTTGTCGGCCTCGGGGACGGTTTCAAATCCGAAATGGGTGGTTTTGTCGTTCATTGCGCTTGCCGATCCTTATGCTTGGTCTTTTTATAGGGCGCTGGGGCGCAGACACAATGCGGCCCTTTGGATCAAGGAGCCCGCATGCCCGAATTACCCGAGGTCGAAACCGTCAGGCGGGGGCTTGCGCCCGTGATGGAGGGGGCCGTGATCGCGCGGGCGGACGTCAACAGGCCTGATTTACGCTGGCCTTTTCCGCCGGATATGGTCGCACGTCTTACAGGTCAGCGGGTTGTGGCGCTGCGCCGGCGGTCGAAATACATCCTTGCCGATCTCACATCCGGCGAGACGTTGCTCATCCATCTGGGCATGTCGGGGCGGATGCTTGTTTCGGGCGATCCTTTGGGGCAGTTCGTGCATTCGCATCCCGCGCCGGAAAAGCATGATCATGTGGTGCTGCACATGGAAAACGGTGCGCGCATCACGTTCAACGACCCGCGCCGATTCGGGGCGATGGATCTCTTTGCCACCGCGTCCGGCGAGGCGCATGCTCTGCTGGCCAAACTTGGCCCTGAGCCTTTGGGGAACAGCTTTGACGAGACGTATTTCGCGCGGGCCCTGTCGGGACGCAATACGCCTGTGAAATCCGCGCTTTTGGATCAGAGCATCGTTGCCGGGCTGGGTAACATCTATGTGTGTGAGGCGCTTTTCAGGGCGGGAATCTCTCCACGCCGCAAGGCCAAGAACGTCAGTGCCAAGCGCGCCGCAGCTCTCGTGCCGATCATCCGAGACGTGCTCGGCGATGCGATCGAGGCGGGTGGATCGAGCCTGAGGGATTTCCGGCAGGCCGATGGCGAGTTGGGCTATTTTCAGCACAGCTTCGATGTCTACGGACGCGAGGGGGAGATCTGCCGCCGGGAGGGGTGTGGCGGGTCCGTCGCGCGGATCGTGCAATCGGGGCGGTCCAGCTTCTATTGCGCGCAATGCCAAAGATAGGTTGAACGCGGCCCTCTTAATGATATGTCAGGACGTCTGACAGCAACAAGCGAAAGCGATTTTCATGGCCTATGAGACGATCACCGTCGAAGTAGAAGACCACGTTGCCCTAATCACCCTGAACCGCCCTGATGCGCTCAACGCGCTTAACCAAGAGCTTCTGAGCGAGCTTGTGGACGCGCTTCAGGATGCACAGGGCAACGAAAAGGTGCGCTGCATCGTGCTGACCGGCTCCGACAAGGCCTTCGCCGCCGGGGCGGATGTGAAGATGATGTCCGAGAAGAGCTTTGTCGATGCGTTTGCGGGGGATCTCTTTGGCCCCGAGGCGGATGCGATCATGCGGATTCGCAAGCCGATCATTGCGGCCGTTGCTGGCTATGCGCTGGGCGGCGGCTGTGAGTTGGCGATGATGTGCGATTTCATCATTGCGGCCGATACAGCGAAATTTGGCCAGCCCGAAGTGAACCTTGGTGTGATGGCCGGGCTGGGTGGGTCGCAGCGTTTGACGCGCTTTATTGGCAAGTCCAAGTCGATGGATATGAACCTGACGGGCCGTTTCATGGATGCCGAAGAAGCCGAGCGTTCGGGCCTTGTGAGTCGCGTCGTGCCTGCCAAGAAGCTCAACGAAGAGGCACTGAGTGCGGCGGGCAAGATCGCAGAGAAGTCGATGATTTCGGTGATGGCGATCAAGGAGGCGGTGAACCGCTCTTACGAGACCACGCTGAGCGAGGGTCTTTTGTTTGAGCGCCGGGTGTTTCATTCGCTTTTCGCGACAGAGGATCAGAGCGAGGGCATGGCCGCGTTCATGGAGAAGCGCACACCACAGTTCCGCGACAAGTGATCGGGCGCGCGGTGGCGCTGTTCTGAGAGATTGACCCTTGCAAATCTGGGCTCCGGCCTTTATGCGCCGCGTCAGACATGCGTGTGATGCCCGCTTTGGCAAGAGACTGCTTCGGCCCTTATTGGGTGCGAGGCACCTTTTCGGGGATTGGTATTGCACAGCCGCAATTGAAACGAAAACCCGAAGGAAGACGACATGGCCAACACGCCCCAGTCAAAAAAACGCGCCCGCCAGAACGAAAAACGCCTAGCTGTAAACAAAGCGCGCCGTTCGCGGATTCGCACCCAACTGCGCAAAGTCGAAGAGGCCATTGCCTCGGGTGACAAAGAGGCCGCAACAGCCGCCCTGCGCGCGGCTCAGCCTGAGCTGATGCGTGGTGTGACCAAAGGCATTTTCCACAAGAATACCGCCGCGCGCAAAATGTCGCGTCTTTCGGCACGGGTCAAAGTTCTGGGCTGAGAGAATCGGCTAGGGCCTGTGGACAATCAGGATTCCCATTGGGCCTGATTTCTGATTCAAACTTCCAAAATGGAGGTTTGAATGAACAAGCAGCGGTTTGTGGTGTCGGACATCTTGTGGCAGCGGCTTGAGCCG
>JBASXE010000067.1:0-7078 GCA_049276875.1 Roseovarius sp.
CGGCTCAAGCCGCTGCCACAAGATGTCCGACACCACAAACCGCTGCTTGTTCATTCAAACCTCCATTTTGGAAGTTTGAATCAGAAATCAGGCCCAATGGGAATCCTGATTGTCCACAGGCCCTAGCATTTTACCCGCGCCATTGTCGGATCGTAAAGCGGCTTGAGCTGTGCTTGGGCCGGGACGCGGACTGTTGCCACCTCAAGCTCATAATCACCGTCCAAAACGCTGACTGTGGTTGCTGCCGCTGGCCCGCGCACATAGCCCATGCCGATGCTCTGGTTCAGCGTATGGCCAAAACCCGCAGAGCTCAAAAAGCCCACACGCTCGCCATTGCGGTAGATTGTCTCGCGCCCCGACAGGATCACATCCGGGTCGGCGGTAAAGGTGACCATACGCTTGGCCACACCGTCCTCGCGTTGTTTGGCAGCGGCCTCTCGCCCCTTGAAAGGCGTGTTGGTGCGCAGCTTCACGGCCCAACCCAGCCCCGCCTCATCCGGCGTGTGATCCGGGCCGATATCGGAAGACCAGGCGCGATAGCCCTTCTCCAGCCGGAGCGTCTCAATCGCGCGGTAGCCCGCATTGATCAGCCCATGCTCCGCGCCTGCCTCATGCAGCGCCGCGTAGACCGTCAGGGCGTATTCCACGGGCATGTGCAACTCCCAGCCCAGCTCGCCCACATATGTCACGCGCAGCGCCCGCACCGGGGCACCCGCGATGCCGATGGTCTGCGCCGTGGCAAAGGGGAAAGCGTCGTTCGAGACATCATCGCGGGTCACCGCCTGCAAGATATCGCGCGCGCGGGGGCCAAAGAGCGACAGCACCGCGTTTGAGGAGGTCACATCGACCAGCTGCGCGTTCAGTCCATCGGGGATGTTTTTCGCAATGTGATCAAAGTCATGGGTGGCATAGCCGGTGCCGGTGACGATGTAATATTCATCCTCTGCCACGCGCAGGCAGGTCACATCCGCCTCGATCCCGCCCTTGTCGCTGAGCATTTGGGTATAGATCAGGCTGCCCACGGGCTTGGCCACATCATTGGCGGCGATCCAGCTGAGGGCTTCCTCGGCGTCGGGGCCTTTCAGGGTGAATTTGGCAAAGGATGTCTGGTCGAAGAGCACCGCGGCCTCGCGTGCGGCCTTGTGCTCCCGCGCCACGGCGCTGTGCCAGTTGGGCCGCCCGAACGTGTAGATATCGCGCGCCTCCTCGCCTGGGGCCGCGAACCAGTTGGGCCGCTCCCATCCCAGCTTTTCACCGAATACGGCGCCTGCGTCTTTCAATACGCCATAAAGCGGTGAGCGGCGGCAGGGGCGCCCGCTATCGTGTTCCTCGGAGGGCCATGCCATCGTGTAGTGTTTGCCATATGCCTCATAGGTGAGGGCGCGGACCCAATCGGTGTCGAAATGCGGGCGGCCAAAGCGGCGGATATCCACGGGCCACAGATCATAGGGCGGACCACCCTTGGCCACCCATTCCGCCAGCGCCATGCCCGCGCCGCCACCCGCCGCGATGCCGTATGCGTTGAAGCCCGCGCCGACGTAGAAATTGCGCAGCTCGGGCGCCTCGCCGAGGATGAAATTACCATCTGGCGTAAAGCTCTCGGGGCCATTGGTCAGCGTCTTGATCCCGGCGGTCTCAAGCGCCGGGACGCGCCCCAATGACAGCTCCATAAGCTGCTCGAAATGCTCGAAATTACTGTCTAGAAGGGTGTAGTGGAAATCCTTGGGGATGCCGTCCTTGGCCCACATGATCGGGTTGGCCTCATAGCCGCCCATGACCAGCCCTCCGACCTCTTCCTTGTAGTAGGTCAGCCGATCCGGGTCGCGCAATGTGGGAAGATCAGAGGTGACGCCGTCGATGGCCTCAGTCACCATATATTGATGCTCGACCGAAACGAGGGGGACGTTGACGCCCACTGATTTGGCGAAGGCGCGCGTCCATTGCCCGCAACAGGCGATGACCACAGGGGTGGTGATTGTCCCCTTGTCAGTCTCCACGCCTTTGATCACGCCCTTCTCGACGATCACGCGGGTCACTTTGGTGTCCTCAAAAATCCGCGTGCCGCTTTGGCGGGCCCCCTTGGCCAGCGACAGGGTGATGTCCGATGGGTTCGCTTGCCCGTCCGTGGGCAGGAAGGCCGCGCCGATCACATCATCCACCTGCATCAGGGGCCAGAGCGCTTGCGCCTCCGAGGGCGTCAGAAGCTCCATCTCCAGCCCGAAGGAATGCGCGGTCGTGGCCTGACGCTTCACTTCCGTCCAACGCTCCTCATTACAGGCCAGCCGCAGCCCGCCATTCATTTTCCAGCCTGTGGCTTGGCCCGTCTCGGCCTCCAGCGTTTTGTAAAGCTCGACCGAATAGCCCAGAAGCTGCGTGATCCCGGCCGAGGAGCGGAGCTGCCCCACGAGGCCCGCCGCGTGGAATGTCGTGCCCGAGGTGAGTTTCTTGCGCTCCAGCAAAACCACGTCCCAGCCGAGCTTGGCCAAGTGGTAAGCGGTGGAGCAGCCGACGATGCCGCCTCCGACGATGACGGCCTGCGCTTGGGTGGGGAAATCGCTCATGTGGGGGATCCTTGGGCGGTAAAGGCGGCATAGGCCGCGGCATATCGGGAGAGGTTCTTGTCGGTGTAATCGGCGTAGTCGAAATCGACAGTGGAGGTCAGCTCGGAGATCATGGACCACATCGTCTCGCGCAGCAGGGACGCGCATTTCATGGCCGTGTAGCTGTGCCATAGCGCAGGTGTGGGCGGCGTGCCATAGTACCGCTCCAGCATCGCCTCCTCGGCAGGGCGCTCCAGCGCGCAATTGCTGGCCAAGCCACCAAGATCAAAGAGTGGCGCGTTGAAGCCGCCGTATTCCCAGTCGATCACCCAGAGCCGGTCTGGCGCCCGCAGGATATTTGCGGGCAGAAGGTCGTTATGGCCGAGCACCAGATCAACGGGGCCGACGGCACGCTCGAGCATGTCGGCCTGCTCAAGCAAGGCGGGCAGGGCGGAGATGTGACGCGAGCCCTTTGCGCGCAGCGTGGCCGCGTAATCACGCAGGATATGAAACACCCAAAAGCTGAGGATCGGGCCGCGCAAGTGCCCGGGCATTTTGCGGTGGATGTCCGCGATAAGGTCCGTGGCGGCCATGAGCGTTGGCGCGTCGTGCAAATCGTCCTCGCTCAAAGCCTCGCTTTCGATGAATTCGAGCACCAGCACGCCGGGCTCGGAATGGTGAACAGCGGGCGAGAGGCCTGCGGCTTCGGCGGCGCGGCTCAGCGACAATTCATGCCAACGCAGGATGCCGTGCTCGGGAATATCCGCGCCAAGGCGCACGACATAATCGCGCCCCTGATCGCGCAGGCGGATGTTGTGGTTGGTGATGCCGCCCTCAAGCGGGGCCGCGGCCTCGGGTGCGCTCCAACATGGCAGGGCGCAGGCGATTTTCAGAGCCTCGTCAGCGGTCATGGCAGTCCCCGTTTCATGGTCTCTCCCCTTTGTTTGAACCGCAGGTTCCCACGTTTTGCAACGACTTTTGTGGAATTATGTTGGTTTTGTTCCGTGTATAGGGCAGATTGCCAAAAAGAGCGTAGAAAACGCTGCTGAGAAAGAGCCACCAAAGCTGATGAACATCGCCCTTCCAAACCACCGCCAGCAGGAGATTCTCGACGTATTGCGCCGCGCGGGTGGTAGCCTTCGGGTGGGGCGTCTGGCGGATGAGCTTGGCGTGTCCGAGGAGACGGTGCGGCGCAATCTCAAACGGTTGGCGGATGCGGGCCAGGTCGAGAAGATGCATGGCGGCGCGCGGCTTGCTGCCTCTGATGGTGAGGGCGATTTTAACCAACGCCTCGCCCGCGCGCCCGAGGCCAAGCAGCGGATTGCGCGCCATGTGGCGGGCAAGCTGCGGGACGGGGCGTCGCTTTTCCTCGATGTGGGCAGCACGACCGCCTATATCGCCGATGCGCTGCGCGACCATGCCGGGCTGATGGTGGTTACCAATTCGGTGACGGTGGCGTACAAGCTGGCCACGCGCAACGGCAATCAGGTCTATATGGCGGCAGGTGCCCTCAGGGCCCATGATGGCGGTGCATTCGGGGCCGAGGCCATCCGCTTTGCCGAGAATTTCAAGACCGATCTGGCGATCCTGTCGACCGCCGGGGTGACAGCGAGGGACGGGTTTATGCTGCATGATCTGGAAGAGGCGAATTTCTGTCGGGCCGTGTTGGCCAATGCTGGTGCGGTTTGGGTCGCGGCGGATGCGAGCAAGCTGGGCCGTGCAGCACCCATCACCGTTTGCCCGCCGGACCGTGTGGATTTGCTCATCACTGATGCAGCGCCGCCGGAGGATTTGGCGCATGCTGCGCGCAGTTGGGGTGTGGCGATCGAGGTGGCGGCATGAGCGCGGATCTGGCACGGATCGCCGCGCGCATCACCGAAGAGGCGAGCGCCGTGCCGATGCAGTATTTTCGCCAAGGTGCGCTGGGGATTGAGGCGAAAGCCGACGAAAGCCCCGTGACTGTGGCTGATCGTGCGACGGAGGAGGCGATCCGGGCAGCACTTACGACGGCGTTTCCGGATCACGGGGTATTTGGCGAGGAGTTTGGTGTCACAGGCTCTCTGGACGGTCCCGCGTGGATCATTGATCCAATTGATGGCACACGGTTTTTCCTTTCGGGCTATCCGGGGTTCGGGATGCTGTTGGGGCATTTGCAAGACGGCGTGCCGCAGGTGGGTGTGGTGCGCATGCCCGCGCTGAATGAGACGTTTGTGGGCTCTGCCGCAGGGGCCACGCTCAACGGCGTGCCCATACGCACACGGGCGGTTGAGCGGCTATCGGAGGCGGTGCTCTTCGTGAATGAGGTCGAGCGCTGCGTGGCCGATGATCCGGCGCGGTTTGCGCGGCTCTGCAAAGCGGGGCACACGCGGCGGATGTCCTATGATTGCTACCCCCATGCACTTGTCGCGGCGGGGCATGTCGATGCGGTGACCGATATCGGGCTCCAGCCTTATGATTTTCTGCCGCTCACTCCGCTCATTGAGGCGGCGGGCGGTGTGATCACCGATTGGGAGGGGCGCGCGCTTGGCCTGGGCTCGGACGGGCGGGTCGTGAGTGCGGCGACGCCTGCCCTTCATGCGGAGCTGCTTGACGTGCTGCACGGGTGAGCCATGGCTGAGGGCTATATCCCCAAAGGGTCCGCCACCTTCCGCCTGCCGCCTGTGGCGGGGCCACGCAAGCTCGATTTCGTGCTCTTGCCGAAGCTGACGATGCTGGCACTGAGTGCGGCGATCGAGCCTTTGCGCATTGCCAACCAGATCGCCCAGCAGGAGCTATACCGCTGGCACACTATGAGCCGCGATGGCGCGCCGGTGCGTTGCTCCAACAATCTGTCGCTAGTGCCGGACGGCCCGCTTGCGCGCGCGCCGCGTGGTGCGCGGCTGTTTGTTTGTTCGGGGATCGAGCCGGGCCAGACCCATGATCCGCACCTTACCAAATGGGTGGCGGGGCAGGCCGCGCATGGCGTGCGGGTGGGCGCGATCTGCACCGGTGCATTTACGCTGGCGCGGGCGGGGCTTCTCAAGGGGCGGCGCTTTACGCTGCACTGGGAGAACCAGCCGGGGTTTCTGGAAATTTTCCCCGATCTTGTGCCCACCCCCAACCTGTTTGAGGTGGACGGCGATCTCATGACCGCTGCCGGGGGGGCGGCCTCCACAGATATGATGCTGAGCCTGATCGAGGATGATTTTGGCGCGGATTTTGCCCTTGTTGTGGCCGACATGTGCTTGCACGGGCGCAGCCATTCCGGCGATATGCCCCAGAAAACAGCGCAATCAGCAGCCATTGGCAGCCGCAACGCCCATGTGATCGCGGCGATGCGCCTGATGCAGGCCAACCTTGAGGAGCCTTTGGGTGTTGAGGCGATTGCCGCTGAGGTGGGTATTTCCAAACGCCAGTTGGAGCGGAGCTTCGCAGCCCATCTCAGCCTCTCGCCGCGCCGCTATTATACGGACCTGCGCCTCGGGCGGGCTTATGCGTTGCTCAGCGAGACGGACCTGCCGATTTTCGAGATTGCGGTGGCCACGGGGTTCAGCAGCGGCTCGGCGCTTTCCCGGGCGTTTCGCGGGAAATACGACATGGCCCCGGGACGGTTTCGGCGGACGTGGTAACGGTGCGGGCGCGCGCCTTCAGGCCCGCTTATCCGCATTTTCAGGTGTGAATATCGTGCGCATCTCGTCAGCGATCCCAGCGATATGCAGCGGCCATGTCGCGCGTGGCCAGCGCAGTTCGGCCTCTCCCAGACGGGGGCGATAGACGGCGGTGTAGAGTGTGCCGAACCCCTGATCGAACCGGGTGGAGTAAAGCGGTGGACGCAGGAAGGCGGTGATGAATTTTTCCTCCGGCTCCACGTGTAGGGTCAGGCGTTGCAACAAGAAGCGTTCACGCTCCACCGTCGCGGTAAAGCGCGCATGGCTGGCCCATTCCACGCGCTCCTGGTGGTTCGTGGCCACGGCCTGATGGGTGATGATCGCCTCGCGGTCGGGTGCCATGAGCGCAGTGAGATAGTGCCGCCGGGCGTCCAGCACGGCAACGTTATAGCTCATATGCGTGGGCAATCGGGCCAGAGCCCCCCCCGCCTCTTCCGCCGTCTCGCAGGTTTGCAGCACATAGCGCAGGATCAGCGGCACGCCGAACCCGTCGCCCACCACACGCCGCCCCCCGAAGGTCAGCGATACCGCAAGCCCTGCATCGTTCATCCCGTCCACAAGCCCCCAGAGCCCGTCAGATGTGCCAAGAACCGTGCGCCCCTGCCAGCGGGTCCGCAGCGTCAGACTGTCGAAGGCCGAGGGCGCATAGTCGTAATTGCGCACCATCACAGGTTCCTCGCCGGGCCAGATGGCTTGCGAACAGCCCGAAAGATAGGGTGGCGGGCAGTAGAAGCTCAGGAACCGCGCGGCGTGATCGGTGCCGCCCGCAAGCTCCACCAATTCATCATAAAGAGGCACGATCTCGGGCATATGGCGCTGCAACGCCTTGCGGCTGTCAAGATATCCGGGGCGCGCTTCGGCCCCCTCACGCGCCCACCAGCGGTGATAATC
>JBASXE010000068.1:0-2504 GCA_049276875.1 Roseovarius sp.
CGGCTCAAGCCGCTGCCACAAGATGTCCGACACCACAAACCGCTGCTTGTTCATTCAAACCTCCATTTTGGAAGTTTGAATCAGAAATCAGGCCCAATGGGAATCCTGATTGTCCACAGGCCCTAGATGTCTTCTTCAAAGATAACGATCAGTCGTAAGTCGGGTCGCTTGGAATTTCTTTTGTCAGATGTGGTAGCTGTGATGCCCGGCCAGCGTGTGCACCACGCCCTCGGTCTCGGTGCCATGATAAATGCCGAAACTGCCGTGTTGATGCTCTCGGATATACCGGCGCAGCATGGAGCGTTCGGCCGCATCGGTCACCTGCTCCAAGGGCAAGGTGTCGAGTGCGAAATAGGCCATGCCCTCGGGCGCATCACCCTTTAGTGCTGCGTGATAGATGATCCAGTGAGTGCCGTTTTGCCTGTTTTGGTAAACCGCATAGAGCTGACCCAGCGTGGGCTTGAGCCCCTGAGCCGCCAGATGCTTCACCAGGCCTTGGGCCGAGTTGTCCGCATGGGGCGCTGCGGGCACGGAGATCTGCCCCGCAGCATCGCGACGCAGCAAAACCTGACCGTCGCGCACCAGAACCGCGCCAACCGAAACGCCCCGCGCCGCCGCCGCATCCGCCAGCGCGCGGTCCAGCCCGATGTCGAAATACCCGCCCTTGAAATACCCAAGCGGGGCGCCCTCATCGGTCTCGAACGCCTGCACGCGCCCGATCAGGATCAGATGGTCGCCCGCATCCACAAGCTTGTGCCGTGCGCAGCTGAAGCTGGCCAGTGAACCCGTGATCAGCGGCATATCCTGCGCGTCACCGCGCCAGTCGCACAGATCGAACTTGTCAGCAGATTGCGAGGCGAAAATACCCGAAATCTCGCGCTGATCATCGGCCAGTATGTTGACGGCAAAATGGTCGGCGCGCGCAAAGCTGTCGCACGACAAAGCCGCCTTGCCGATACAGACCAGCAGCAAGGGCGGATCGAGCGACACGGACGAAAAGGAATTGGCAGTGAAGCCGCGCGGGGTGCCGTCGGCCTGCCGCGTGGTCACAACCGTGACCCCGGTGGCAAAGGTGCCAAACGCGTTGCGCAGCGCGCGTTTCGTCTCGGCGTCCACCGGCGCGGGCACCGCCATCTCCAGCAGCGCGTTATCCGCCCCGAGCGCCGGGGCCGCGCCAAGCGCGGCGCGCGCATGTCCGCCAAAACGCACAGGGTTCGCGGCAACCTTGAAGGGGGCTGCGTCCGGCGCGGGCCCCGGCACCTCGGCCAGCATGCCGCGCGCCGCCACATGCGCATCGCTTGCAATGTCGTCCATGGTGTTCAGCGGGCCGAAGGGCACCTGCCCACCCAAAATCGCCGTCAGTTCCGATTTGCTCTGCGTTCCTGTCCATGCGGCGACAATCGCGTTCAGCGCCGCCGCATTCTCGGCCCGTGCCGCACGGCTGGCAAAGCGCGCGTCCCCGGCCAGCTCCGGCCGCGCCATCAGCATGGCCAGACGCCGCCAGAAGGCGTCATCCACAATTCCTAGCGCCACATGGCCATCGCGGGCCGCAAAGAGCCCGAAGGGCGCCAGAAACGGGTGTCCGTTACCTTGCGGCTCCGGTGCTTTTCCCGTGATATCATGCATATAGACCATCCGCTCACACAGCGAGATTATCGCATCATACATCGCCACATCGACGAATTGCCCCCTGCCCGTGCTCTCAGCCTCGCGCAGCGCCGCCATGATGCCGAAAGCCATCATCATACCCGCGAAGATATCGCCGATTCCCGGCCCGGTCTTGGTGGGCGTGTCCGCATCCGGCCCGGTCATCGACATCAACCCGCCCATCGCCTGCGCCACCACATCATAGGAGGGCCAATCCGCATAGGGGCCGGCACCCGTGCGCGGATCGCCAAAGCCCCGGATCGCGGCATAGACCAGCGCGGGGTTGTCCGCCGAAAGCGTCTCGTAGGAGAGCCCGAGACGCTCCATCACACCGGGGCGGAAATTCTCGACGATCACGTCGGCGGTCTTGGCCAGAGCGCAAAACGCCTCCCGGCCCTCTTCCGTTTTGAGGTCCAGGCGGACGCTTTTCTTGCCCCGGTTGAGGCTGACGAAATAGCCCGCCCACGCGCGGTCCTGGTCCTCGGCGCGGTAGGGCCCGTTGGCGCGGCTGGTGTCACCCTCCGATCCCTCGATCTTGATCACCTCGGCCCCGTGATCGGCCAGATGCATGGTGCAATAAGGGCCAGACAGCATCCGGCTCAGATCAAGCACCCGCAGGCCTTTGAGAATCTGGCTGCTCATCACTATCCCTCTAGACGGCTGAAAAATTTCTGTATCGGCCCGTTCACGGCGCCCGGATCCGCCACCCGCGCCATATGTCGCAAACCGCGCAAGATCATCCCCTGCGCACGGTTGGGATTGTCTTGTGCGAAGCGGCGGGCGATCATGCCGCCGAGGGAGAAGCCTGTGATGACGGCGCGCGGTATGCGGCAGTGGTCCATAAGGTCTGAGAGTTG
>JBASXE010000069.1:0-12386 GCA_049276875.1 Roseovarius sp.
CTATATTCCCGTCCTTTTCCTGCCGATGTTTTCGTTCAACGACTCGATCTACACGGCCTTCCCACTTCAGGGGTTCACGCTGCAATGGTATCAGGAAATGGCGAACAACAGCGCCATGCTGAAAGCCCTGCAAAACAGCATCAAGCTGGGCGTCGTGGTGGCCATCATCTCCACTATCCTAGGCACGATGGCGGCCAAAGCCTTCACAAGCTACCGCATAGGATATGCCACGCCCCTCAAAGGGTTCATCGCGGTGCCGCTTGTTATTCCCCTGATCATTTTGGGCATCTCGCTTTTGGTGGTGTTCAGCCGAATGGGCGTGCCTTTGTCGCTTTTCACGATTGGCGTCAGCCATATCGTGATCTGCGTGCCTTTCTCGATGCTGGTGATGATCTCGCGCCTCGAAGGGTTCGATAACGGGCTGGAGGAAGCAGCGCAGGACCTCGGGGAATCCCCATGGATGACATTCTGGCTCGTGACATTTCCATTGGCTCTGCCGGGCATCGTGGCAAGCCTGTTGCTTTGCTTCACCATCTCTTTCGACGAATTTCTTCTGTCGTTTTTCTTGTCAGGAGATCAGCAAACCCTCCCCGTCTACATCTGGACCCAGCTTCGGTTTCCCGCAAAGCTTCCCAACGTGTTGGCGCTTGGAAGCTGCATTCTGCTGGCAAGTGTCGTGGTGGTCGTCCTCGCCGAATGGGTCCGCCGGATTGGCGTTGCCCCCGCTGAAAATGGAGCTGACAAGACATGAGTGACGACCGGTTTATCTCCGTTCAGAACATATCAAAACATTTTGGCGCGGTGCGCGCGGTTGACGATGTTTGTTTCGATATTCGGCGCAACGAGTTCTTTTCGCTTCTGGGCCCGTCTGGGTGCGGAAAGACCACGCTCATGCGGATGATCGCGGGGTTTGAGGAGGCCACGTCGGGAGACGTGCATATCGACGGGCAGCCGATGGGGCATACGCCGCCGCATGAGCGGCCCGTCAACATGGTGTTCCAAAACTACGCGATATTCCCGCATCTCACTGTGCAACAAAACATCGCCTTCGGCCTGCGTAAGGAAAAGCTCGCTAAAAAGGAGCTCAACCGCCGCGTCGAAGAAGCGCTGGAGATGATCAAGCTGCCGGGATACGGGCCGCGCGCCGCGCATCAGCTTTCGGGCGGGCAGCGGCAGCGCATCGCGTTGGCCCGGGCGCTGATCAAGAAGCCAAAGGTTCTGTTGCTTGACGAACCGCTGGGCGCGCTCGACAAAAAGCTGCGCGAACAGATGCAACTTGAATTGCGCGCCTTGCAAAAGAGCATCGGCATCACGTTTATCTTCGTGACCCATGATCAAGAAGAGGCGATGACCATGTCAGACCGCATCGCGGTGATGAGTGAGGGCAAAGCGCTGGAGGTCGGACCGCCCGCTCAGCTATACGAGCGCCCGACATCTCATTTCGTGGCCGACTTTCTTGGATCAATGAATTTCTTCGATGGCCGCGTCTTGAAGGCCGAACCGGGTATGGCGCTGGTCGAGACCCGTGAGCTTGGCCATGTGCGGGTTCTCTCAGATAATGCCGGGGTCGTCCCTGGCCGAGATGTTATTGTGGCGATCCGGCCCGAGAACATTGCCGTTTCGACGCAAAAGCCCAAAGGTGATATCAATTCCGTCAAAGGGCGCGTGGACACAGCCGCGTTTCTCGGGGACCGCTCGAACATCTATGTGATGGTCAACGACGGCCGTGACACGGTGCTCACGGTCATGCAAAACCTTGGCGGTGCTGCGTCTCGCATCGGCGCGCAATCCGACGATATCTGGCTGAGTTGGAACGACAAAGCGGGCATCTTGCTGCCGGCCACGGCGCGCTGAAACCAATGCCCATCTTGGCCAAGAGGTAAAAAGGCGGGCTCTGGGGAGACGACCCGGCCTTTTGGCGTCACCGCAGGCTTTGATCGCCTCACTCCTTCCCGACAGCTATACACCCGGAGGAGGCGATCTCAGTTTCGCATATTTAGCGCAGATGACGCTCGCTATTGAAAACATGCTGTTGGATCTGCTGACACTCTAGCCGCAAAGGGACAGAAGACGGGCGGCGAAATGTTTTCGTGGCACGTGACCCGCGCCGCCCCCAATGCGTCGCCGTCCAACCTCAAACCGCTACGGCGTGGCGTGCGGTGGCAGCCACGAAATAGGCGTCAAAAACGGCGGCAACGACACGCACAACCGGCGCGCCTTTTTGCGTCACGGTGATCCGAGCACCCCGGCGCGTGATCAGGCCATCGGATTGCAGAATGGCAAACTCGCCCTCGTGGGCGCGGTACCAGTCGCGCGCAGCCCCGGTGCGCAGGGCGGCCTCGTCGAGATCGACCTCGCCCGCGCACATGATCCGCTCGATTACATGGCCGCGCAATATGTCGTCCTTGGTAAAAGGAACGCCCTTGCCCACAGACAGCTCCCCCGCCTCAACCGCGCGGGCCCAAGCGCCGGTTTCGGACAGGTTCTGGATATAGCCCGAAGGCGTGCGTCCGATTGAGGTCGACCCGACCCCGAGCATCGTTTCGGCGCGGTCCGTGGTGTAGCCTTGGAAGTTTCGGCGCAGTGTGCCCGCTTTAGCGGCCTTGGCCATCGCATCCGAGGGAAGCGCAAAGTGATCCAGCCCGATCGCCACATAGCCCGCCGCGACCAGAGCCTGCGCCGCCGCTTGCGATTGCGCGAGGCGCGCCTCCACACCCGGCAGAGCGGCCTCATCGATGAGTCGTTGTTTCTTGGCCATCCAAGGCACATGCGCGTAGCCGAATAGCGCGATCCGGTCAGGCAGCATCTCCACGCATAGGCGGATCGTCTCAGACAGCGTCTCCACCGTCTGATGCGGCAGGCCGTAGATCAGATCGAAGTTGATCCCCGCCACACCGGCACCGCGCAAACCATCCACGGCCCAGCGCACCATTTCAGGCGGCTGAATTCGGTTGATCGCTTTTTGGACCTTGGGATCGAATTCCTGCACACCAAAGCTCGCCCGGGTGAAGCCCAGCTGACCGATCCGTGTGATCATGGCGTCCGTAAGGGTGCGCGGGTCGCTCTCAATCGCCAACTCCGCATCGGGGGTCACGTGAAAATTGGCACGCACCGCGTCCATTGCGCGCTCCAGATCATCCGGCACCAGCGCGGTTGGCGTGCCGCCGCCCCAATGGAGGTGAGAGATTTCCATACGCTCCGGCAGGTGCTCGGCCAGAAGGGCGATTTCGCGGTTCAGCGTCTTGGCGTATTGCGCGACCGGCGCATCTTTTTTGGCGAGCTTCATGTTGCAGCCGCAATACCAGCAAAGCTCTCGGCAGAACGGCACATGCAGGTAAAGCGACACGGGGTCCTTTGGCGGCAAGGCGCGCAGCCAACCTGCATATTCCTTGGCACCAACGTCTTTCGAGAAATGTGGCGCAGTCGGATAGCTGGTGTAGCGCGGCACGTTGCGGCGCATGTAGGAATTCAGCGTGTCGGTCATAATCGCCCCGTTTTCGGTCTGCCAGTGTCGCGGCCGATCACGGCCCTCGGATCTCTGTCCTATTCGGGTGGGGGCCTGTCTTTGATTTAGATCAGACATGCGAGGCCCGGGGGCAATCGCACCAAGCGCCCTCGCCCAGCGATACAGGGCCCTAGCCCTGACGGGTCTGCGCCGCGCGGATCGCGTCCACCGAGGCGCGGATGACCTCGATCTGCGCAGGGATCGCCTCTGCCTCGATCAGCCCCTCGGCGCTCAGCGTGTCTTCCACCGCGCGCAGCCAACAGTCGAAATAGCGCGCCTCGACGGCTGTGGCGTCACAGGGGTCCGCGCCCGCTTCGGCCTCGGTGATATGCGCCGCAAGTCGCGTCTGAAACGCGCTCCACGGGAAATGACCGGCCTGCACCAGCGCCACGATCAGCGCGAAAATCCGTGTCTGCCAAGGGGCTTGGAACAGCGGACCGTTGGCTGGCACAAGGCCACGCATCTCGGCCAGCATCGTCTCGGGGCTATCAGGGATGCTCAAGATAAGGCTCCCACAAATCAGCGCAGAGCGTGTCACTCCCCTGCCCCCAAAGCTCAGCCGCGTCAAAGATCACCGTATAGCAATGCTGCGGATCGGGGCCGCGCCCGGCGGCAAGCGCGTCGGCAAACTGAAACGCACCCAAATGGCGCTCGATACGCCCCAGTCGCCCGCGCAGGTAACGCGGCGCGCGCGTGTGGCCGTCGGGCCCATGGACCATTACGCGCACGGTGTCACCCATGGCAAAACACGGCTCTGCGGGGTGATCAGGAAAGGTCATCTCGGCCCCTGCGCGGCTGGCCGCGAGCAGATCAGCGGCAGATACGCGCGGATGTGCTGCAAGATCGACGTCGAAAGATTTGCGCCCAGTGACCACCTCATCCGCGCTCACAAGCCCCGCACCCCGCGCCAGCGCAGCAGCCGCCAGCGCCCATTTCTCGAAATAATCGCGGTTGAGATACTCCGCCGGGGCCAAACGCTCTATCTCTTGGCGATGCTCGTCCGAGCCATAAGGCACGGCCCAGCCCAACGTCTCGGTCAGCGCAAAGGCACGCTTTTGCCAGTCATGCGCAAACACCTCCTCGGCGTCCACTGGAACCGGGCCAAACCCCTGCATCCCTCCCATATCGTGAATACTGTCCATGATACTCCCTCAGACCCGCGCCGTGCCGATCATGCCGTTGCGCGTCACACGCGCGGCTAACGCTTCGGGCGTCTCACCCTCGGTGTCCGAGGGACGTTGCGGCAGCACGAGATAGCGGATCTCTGCCGTGCTGTCCCAGACCTGCACGCGCATCTCCTTGGGCAATTCCACGCCAAACTCCGACAGCACCACACGCGGTTCGCGCACCGTGCGGGCGCGGTAGGCGGGGCTTTTATACCACGTGGGCGGCAGGCCCAGAACGGGCCACGGGTAACACGAGCAAAGCGTGCACACGACGATGTTATGCACGGTATCCGTATTCTCCACCACGCGCATGTATTCACCCTGAAACCCGGTGAACCCCATCGACGCAATCGCGGCAGAGCCATCGCGCAAGAGCCACTCCTTGAAGTCTGGATCGCTCCATGCCCGCGCTACAACGGCAGCACCGTTGCGTGGGCCGGTCTCGGTCTCGTAATACTCCACAATGGCGTCCATCGCCGCGGGATCAACGAGGCCCTTGGCCACCATCAACTCCTCCAGCGCGCGCACGCGCAGGGCAGCCCCCTGCTCCAGCGGGTCATGGTCGTGATCGTGGTCGTGGGTGTCATGCGGCATGGCTCATTCCTTCCTACTCCATCGCGCCAAGGATGCGGCGCAGGTTGGAGAACCGCGCGATCAGCGCGAAGATCACTATGTTCACCGTTACAAACAACACCGCAATTGAGGCGATCACTGGCGTATAGCCATAGCGCAGCGCGTTGAAAATCTTGATCGGCAGCGTCTCCACCGTGGCCCCCACGGTCATCAATGCAATGATATACTCATTCAGGCTGAGCACGAAGCAAAAGGCGAATCCCGCAAAAGCAAAGGGGGCGGCGATCGGCAGGATGACCGTGCGAAACACCGTGCGTTCATCCGCGCCCATGGTCTGGCTGGCCTCGATGAGGGCGCGGTCGATGCTCTCCAACCCCAGCGATATGGTGACCAGCGGCAGGGCCAAGAGGAATATTGCGTGGGCGATGATCACGGTGATCAGGTTGCCGTAGAGATTGCCCACAGAGGTGAACAGGATGAGAAAGGCCAACGCCATAATCACCGGTGGCAGGATAAACGGGGCCACACCCATCGCCAGAAGCGCCTTTGCATAGCGCAGCCCGTGCCGCCATGCGCCGTAGGCAATAGGCAGGGCAATCGCGACTGCGAGCGTGGCCGAGCACAGCGCGATAAGAAGCGAGTTGGTGAGCGCCGCAAACCAGTCGGACGCCACGAAAATCTCCGAATACCAGCGCAGCGAGACACCGCGCGGCGGAAAGGCCATGAAGCGTTTTTCGTTCAGCGACACAGCCGCGATGACCATAATCGGACCGATGAGATAGAGCGCGAAGATGCTCAGGTAGAGCCAGCGGAGCGCCCTCATGACTTATTCCCGCCGGTCAGCTTGGTGACCGCGAAGATCACGCTCGCGCTCAAGACCAAGAGGACCACCGCGAGGGCCGAGGCGAAGGGCATGTTGAAATTGAAGATCGCCTGATCGGTGATGAGCACCGAAAGGGTCCAATGCTGCGGGCGGCCAAGGACCTGCGGGACGATGATCGCGCCAAGCGTGAGGACAAAAATCGTGACGCCCGAGGAGATGATAGCGGGCCGCGTGACCGGAATAACCACGGTGAAGAACGTGCGCAGGGGCGATCCGCCAAGGGTGCGCGCAGCCTCGATCAGGCTTTTGTCCAAACGGCTGAGCGCGGGGAACAGCAGCAGCACCGAGAAGGGTACCGCGAGGTAGACGAGTGCGGCCAGCACCGCGCCCGCCGAGGGGGCCATGGAAAAGCTTTTCTCCGCAAGGCCAAACCAGACGAGGATATTGGCCAGCCCCGCCGTGCGCGACAACAGAATCTGCCACGAGAAGGCGATCAGCACCTCCGAGAGAGACAATTGTGCGAGGATATAGATCAGCCATGTGTTCTGCGCGCGTGGGCCAAACCCGGTGAGCATATAGGTAAACGGGAAGGCGATGAGCAGGCTCAGCACCGCGATGAGCGCACAGAGCCCGGCGGAGAAAAGCGCGCGTTCGATATAGAACCACGTCGCGAACCGCTCGAAATGTTGCAGATCAAAGGCGTAGATATAGTCCTGCGCATCATCCGGGGTGGACACGGACGTGAGCAGGATCAGCGCGAAAGGCACCGCGAAGAACGCGCCGATCATCACCGAAGACGGCACCAGCGTGAGATATCGCGCGAGCCCGCCCATCAGGGGGCCAGAACCGAGCAGGCGGCCTCGGGCATATCCACATGGACCTGCTGCCCGATCTCGACCTCGGGCCAATCCTTGGGCGTGAGGACCGAGACAACCTCATGCCCCGCGCAATCGAGCAAAATCTCGATCGTGGCGCCGATATCGCGCACGAAGGTGACGCGGCCCGGCACGCTGTTCTTGGTGGGTTTGTGGCCAACAAAGACCTCTTCAGGGCGGGTCATCAGGAGCACCTCGTCACCGGGTTTGTGCCTGTCGACGTTGGTGCCCACGCGCAGTGTCACGCCGCAAGTCTCGACGGTATCTGCGCCCGTCATCCTGGCGGGCAGAAGGTTGGATGTGCCGATGAACCCGGCGACGAACCGGTCCACGGGGGTTTTGTAAATCTCCATCGGGGTGCCGGTTTGCAGAACGCGGGCGCGGCCCATGACCACAATCTGATCGGCCATTGTCATCGCCTCGGTCTGGTCGTGGGTGACGACCACCGTGGTGATGCCAAGCTCCTGTTGCAGCTTGCGCAACTCAATCTGCATCGCCTCGCGCAGGTTGGCATCCAACGCCGACATGGGCTCGTCCAACAAAAACACCGAGGGGCTAAGCGCCAGCGCGCGGGCAATCGCCACACGTTGCCGCTGTCCGCCCGAAAGCTGACTGATGCGGCGATCTTCCACCCCCGGCAGGCGCATCATATCGAGAAGCTCCTTCGCGCGGGCGGCGCAATCACTGCGCGACGCACCCCGGATGCGCATGGCGTAGGTGATATTCTCGCCCACGCTGAGATGCGGGAAAAGCGCGAAGGATTGAAACACCATGCCGATGCCGCGCTCGTGCACGGGCACGCGGGTGAGATCCTTGCCTCCCAGCGTGATGGACCCGGCAGTCGGCTCTTCCAGCCCCGCGATCATCCGCAAGAGCGTGGTCTTGCCACAGCCCGAGGGGCCGAGAAAGCAGACCATCTCGCCAGACTTGAAGCTGAGCGTGACATCTTCCACCGCGCGAACGCTGCCGAAATGCTTGCTGACGCCGTCAATGTTCAGGTCGGACATATGCTCTGCCAAAGTGCGGCCCGCCCGCGCGCATCATCGCGCCGGACGGGCCAGAGGCGTTAACCCGCGATCATCTTGTTCCACGTGTCCGAGATGTAATCGGCGTGGTCCTTGTAGATGTCATAGCGCGGAATGATCGGCGCGCCGGCGCTCGACACCGCGGCAAGCTCATCGGCTGAAAGGTCGGTCAGCGCGGGGTCAATCACCGGCGCGGTGCCCACGTTGCGCGACAGCGATGCTTGCGTCTCGGGCGTGGACATGAAGTTGATGAACTCGTGCACCTCGTCCATCGGCTCCACATGCTGCGGCACGATCCAGTAGCCCGAATCGAGGATGCCGCCCTCCTCGGGAAAGGTGGAGACGACCGGGAAACCCTCGGCAGCGGCAAGGCCCGCCACGTCGTGATAATACTGCCCCATCGGAATCTCGCCCTCTTGCAGCGCCTGCTGGAATGCGCCCTCGTCTTTGTACCAAAGCCGAACATTGGGCACGATTTCCGACAGTTTCTCGAAGACCTGCGCGATGCCGTCCTTGGTGCTCAGGATATCGGTGCCGCCAAAATACGTGGCCGCCGTGACCTCCAAAAGGAACGAGTTTGTGGCGAGGCCAAGCACGCCAATCTGGTCCGCATATTGATCGTCCCAGAGCGCGGCCCAGCTTGTCGGTGCCTCAGGGATTTCATCGGAGTTGGTGCAGAGCGTGATATACCACGACACGCCCCCCACACCGAAAAGCCCGCCATCGGCGTTACGATCCTGGAATGTGTCCGAAAGATTGCCGAGATTGCTCAGTTTGCTTTCGTCCAGCGTCTGGAACAGGCCTTGGCTCGCCCCTTCGCTGCGCGGTGTGCCCGCCATCAATGACACGTCTGCAGGTGCCGTATTGGCACGCGCCGCGTTCTTGATCTGCACCAGCCACGTCTCGCCCGTGGGCACGGCGATGGATTGCACCTCGATGCCCGTAGCGGCGGTGAATTCGGGGAAGATGAACTGCTTGAAGCTTTCCTCGAAAAAGCCGCCATAGGTGCCTACGCGAATGGGCGCGCCGGCGGCGCGCAGGATAGAGGGGGCTGCCAGGGCAGCCGCTCCCGTGGCGGCGGTTGTGGCCATGAAGCGGCGGCGGGTCAGGTTGAATTTCATCATTGGTATTTTCCTTTCAAGTTGGAATCACGCCCAAGTCTTGGGCAGAACACAGAGCATTTCATAAAGCAGATTGGAGCCGATAAGCGCGGTAGACCCGCTCACGTCATATTGCGGCGAGACCTCGACCAGGTCGCAGCCCACAAGGTTCAACCCCTTGCAGCCGCGCACGATCTCAAGCGCCTGGATCGTGGTCAAGCCACCCATCTCCACGGTGCCCGTGCCGGGTGCAAAGGCCGGATCGAGACTGTCGATATCATAGGTGAGGTAAACGGGCACATCACCGATCCGCGCGCGGATATCGGCCATGAGAGGGGTCAGCGACTTGTGCCAACATTCCTCCGCCGGAATTACTGTGAAGCCCTGCTCACGGCCCCAGTCGAAATCGCCAGGCGCATAGCCTGTGCCGCGCAGACCAATCTGGAACACCTTGTCATTCATCAAAAGCCCGTCCTCGACCGCGCGGCGGAAAGGGGTGCCATGGGCAATCGCCTCGCCGAACATATGCTCGTTCGTATCCGCGTGGGCATCGACATGAATGAGAGCGACGGGGCCGTGCTTGGCCTTGATCGCGCGCAAGACCGGATAGGTCAGCGTATGATCGCCGCCGAGAGTCAGAGGCACGCAATCATGCTTCAGAATTTCATGGTAGGCCTCGGTGATGATCTCGGCGGTTTTCTTCAGATCAAAGGTGTTGATCGCCACATCACCGATATCGGCCACCTGCATCTTGGCGAAAGGCCCTGCACCGGTGGCCATGTTATAGGGGCGCAGCATGCAGCTTTCTGCGCGGATGGCGCGGGGGCCGTGGCGTGTGCCGCTCCGGTTGGAGGTGCCGATATCCATCGGCACGCCTATGAAACAAGCGTCCAACCCTTTGGCCGTGTCCTGCGCTGGCAGACGCATCATCGTGGTCGCTCCGCCGAAACGAGGCATGTCATTGCCACCAAGTGGTTGGTTGAATTCCGGCGTGGTCATCTGTTGTCTCCCCAGTCGCGCACCGCGCAGACTAGGCGCGGCATGTGCGCCGCACAAGTCGGATGGTTAAAAAACAACCACGGCGGCAGTGGTTTTTTGCGCAATGCAGATTTGAGCGGCATCGGACAAGTCACCCACACCGCTCTATTCAGGCGGCACGCCGCGAAATGGCACTTCCGCTCACTTCGCAAAACACTCTACACTGCGCCAACAGATGTGGAGTTCCCGAGATGGCCGACCCCCTGCCCCCGAAGATGCACGCCGCCCTGTGCGATGCGCCCGGTGCGGCGTTGCGTCTGGGCGAAGTGGCTCTACCGCGCCCCGGGTCGGGGCAGATCCTGGTGCAGATGGAAGCCTGTGGCGTCTGTCACTCTGATCTGCATTTGCGCGATGGGGATGAAAACCTGCCAGACGCCCTCTACCCCTTGATCCTTGGGCATGAGGGGATTGGCCGGGTGGTCGTGACCTGCGACGGCGGGCCGGAGATCGGCGCGCGCGTTGGGCTCCCGTGGCTCTATCACACCTGCCTCGACTGCAGACCCTGCCGCACCGGGGCCGAGACGTTTTGTCAGGTGCAAACCGCGCGCGGGGTGCAGCATCACGGCGCGTTTGCCGAATACGCGCTGGCCGAGGCGGCATTTGTGGCGCCTATCCCCGACGCGCTTGATCCGGTTCTTGCCGCGCCACTTCTGTGTGCGGGCCTCACCGCTTGGGCGGCCTTGGGCAAGACGCGCGCGGGGCCGGGATCGCGGGTGTTGATCATCGGCGCGGGCGGCCTTGGGCAATACGCGATCCTCATCGCACGCGCACGCGGAGCGGAGGTTGTGGTCATCGACACGGACGCCACCAAGCTCGACACCGCACGCGCCCTCGGGGCCGATCATGCGGTGCTTGCAGGGCCGGGTGCGGGTGCGCAGGTGCAGGCGATGGGCGGCGCGGATGTGACGCTCAACTTCGCACCCAGCTCCGCCGTCTGGAACACGATCGAGACCGCCGCCGCCCCTATGAGCGAGATTGTCGCCGTCGCCCTGATCCACGATCCGGTGCCGCTGTCGTTGATGTGGCTCTTGAATGGGGGCCACAAGGTCTTTGGATCGTCCGTCGGCACCCGGCAGGAGATGGCAGATTTTCTCAGCTTCGCCGCCACGCACCCGATGCCTGTCGATGTGGAGCGGGTGCCTTTTTCAGAGGTCGATCACGCGCTTAACCGGCTCAAGTCCGGTGACGTGACGGCACGTCTTTGTGTAGATTTCAGCCTATAACCCATGGAGCCTCTATGAAACTCGCAGCCTTTCAGATGTCCGCCGCCACGCCCCATGCCGAGCGCTTGCCAAAGGTAGAGGCCGCCATGCAAGAGGCCGCAAGCGCAGGGGCCGACCTGCTCATCGCGCCAGAACTGTGCCTGTCGGGTTATGGGCGCGGGCCAGAACTTGGCGATCTGGCGCAGGATCTGAACGGGGAGTGGGCCACGCGGCTCAGTGCTTTGTCAGATACGCTCGGGATCGCCGTGATCGCGGGATTTCCCGAGCGCGCGGGTGCTACCCGATACATCAGCGCACTGATCAAACGGCCCGGTGTGGCGCCTGAGGTTTATCGCAAAGGCACGCTTTATGGCGATTATGAGCGCAGCATTTTCACCTCCGCTGGCCCCTCCACCGTGATTGTGGAGATTGCCGGGCTGAAGGTCGGTGTGCTCATTTGCTATGACGTGGAGTTTCCCGAAAACACACGGCGGCTGGCCATGGCCGGGGCCGATCTCATTGCGGTGCCCACTGCCCTGCCGGCAGGCGACACCCCCGAGACCCATGAAACGGGCAGTTTCGTCGTCACCCATCTTGTGCCGACACGCGCCTGCGAGAACGTGAATTTCGTGGCCTATATCAACAATTCAGACACGGATGAGCGGGTCACCTTTCAGGGCGAAAGCGTAATCTGCGCGCCCAATGGCAGTGTGCTTGCCAAAGCCCCAAAGGACGGTGACAAACTGCTCTTGGCCGATATAGACCCACGTGCCTATGACGCCGTACGCGCCTATCTGCCCTACCCCGAGGATGTGGGCCCGCTGCTTTAGCCCAGCACTTCGCGCACGGCCTCGGCCGCGGATTTGGCGACGATATCGGCCTCGTCCTTGCTCAGGCAAAAGGGCGGAGCGAAACCAAGGATGTCACCCTGTGGCATGGCCCGCCCGATAACCCCGCGCTTGGCCAGCGCCGCCGTGACCTTCGCACCCATGGTGGCCTTGGGATCAAAGAAGCGTCGCGCCGCTTTGTCTTCCACAAACTCCACGGCGGCCATCATGCCCACGCCCCTGATCTCGCCC
>JBASXE010000070.1:0-3235 GCA_049276875.1 Roseovarius sp.
GCAGGATGTTTATCATCGCCGGGACGGAATTGGTTTCGACCGAGGGCGGCGGAAGTTCAACATCGTATTGACCGAAAAGCCTGCGGACCAGTTGCCGCCCGAACGTATCGTAGCCGGTCAGCACCCAGACCTCGTTCGCCAGCTGCTCCAATGACTTGGGCTTGCCTTGATGAATCGGGTGATCGTCGCGCGCGAGGATGTGCATATGTTCCCGCAACAGGATGCGGCTGTTGTAGGCGTCACCGAAATACTCGTCGGTGAGCGATGCGAAGAACAGGTCGATCTCGCCGCTGTCCAGCTTGCTGCGCAGGTCATCGTTCAGGGCAACGGTCAGATTGACGCGGATGTTAGGATGATCTTTCTGTAATTCGGAGATGGCGACGGGCAGGATCTGATGGATCCAGTCCGGCCCCGCTCCGATTCGCAGCATACCGCCGGATCCGGCCTTCATGGCCGCAAGGTTCTCGGCCAACGCGTTCGTCATCTGCTCGAGCGACTGAGCATAATCTAGCACCAGCTGGCCATAAGGCGTCAGCTCCATCGGTCGCATCGTTCTGTCGAACAGCGCGAAATCCAGTTGCTTTTCTAGCTTTGCGATGGCCTGTGTCAGCGCTGGTTGCGACACACCGAGTTTGCGGGCCGTGACCGTCAAATTGCGGTTGGCACATATTGCGACGAACTGGGAAAGACCGGTGAGTTTCTTCATGTGTCCAAACTGCATAGATCTCGGTTTGCTTTGCAACAGGGTTGACCGCAGATCCGGAGTGCGCCCTTGATCCACGATTGTAGGCTGGCCAAGTTGGCTTTAACCGAGCCGGATTTGCCAGAGACTGATTTCGGTTAGTTACGCGGCCATAGGTTCAATTTCCAGTGCTGCATAAAATTTGGACTCTGCTTCTGCTGGTGGGATCTTCCCGACCGGCTCGAGCAGCGGCGGTTATTGAACATGGGGTAATCGCGATGTGATTCCTCTGGACGGCCAACGTTCATTGCGGGGTGGTTGCCTCCCGATAAGATGGAAAAACGGGCTCACGATCAGCGCCGGGCCCAAGTATCGAATGGAGAGCAACCATGGAACAGTAATATCGGGGTTGACGTTTCACAGAAAGAAACCGCGATTTAGATCCGGCAAAGAGGCTCGCGAACATGGCGAGGCAAGTGCGCATCAGATCCCACAGAGCTGGCGAATATAATTCGTAAGCGGGCACCCCATGTAAAACGCGTGGTTTTCGAGACGGGTCCACTCTCGACATGGTTCTACCATGCGTTGTAGGCAGAGGGGCTGCCAGTGGTCTGTGTAGAAGCGCGTCACGCGCAGAAGATTCTGAACGAGACGCTGAACAAGACCGATGCCAATGACGCGGATGGATTAGCGCAATTGGCCGAGGTCGGCTTTTACAAGGCCGTTCGCGTGAAGGGCTTCGATGCCATGTTGACCCGCACTTTGATCGGCGTTCGCAAGCAAGTTGCTGGCATGTCGATCCAACTCAGTAACCAAATCCGTGGTTTCATGAAGACATTTGGCCTTATCGTGCCCAAGAGCAAAGGCCAGTTATTCGAGAGGCACGTCCAGGAACTCCTAGCCGGAAACGACAATCTGGCCAACGTTATATTGCCATTGGTCGATGCGCGGCGCAATATGCGCAAGCATGTCGCCAACCTTGACCGGCAACTTCTGGCGGCAGCGCGGACCTGTAAGGCGGCGCAGTTACTGATGACGATCCCAGGCATCGGCGCCATCACCTCGTTGTCGTTCTCGGCTGCGATTGAAGATCCGGACAACTTTAGGAACGTCTGATCAACGGCTCCGCGCCGCGGTTGCGGTGGCGGTGCGTGGGTCGCCGCGATTGTCGATCACCACGGCAATACTTGTGCCGAAGGCCGTCGCCGCCCGCACGTTGGCGGCGTGCTTTTCGGGCGTCTGGCCGGGTTCGATGATCGCGCTGGGGATGATGTCCAGCGACGATCCCCCCGAATGCAGGTCGATGAATGCGTCGCCCATCGGAAAGATCACGTCGTTCAGATAGGCCGCGATCTGGCGGGTCGTGGTGCCCAGCGGATCGCCGGGAAACACCCGGTTTAGGTTCAGTCCGTCCACCGGCGACACCCGATGCCCCGCCGCGACCGCGGGCAGGTTGATCGCCGGCACGATGATCAGGCGGCCGAAAACAAGCGCCGGGTCGAGGTCGCGCAACAACTCGCTCAGCGCGATGGGTCCCTCGTATTCGTCGCCGTGGTTGCCGCCCTCGAGGATGACGGTCGGCCCCGTGCCGTTCTTGATCACCCCCACAGGCACCGGCACCACGCCCCAGGCATCGTCATGCGACGACAGCGGAATGTGGATCGCGCCGATCTGGCGACCGTCCTTCTCGAAACCCACGGTGGCGTGGAACAGCGCCGCCCCGCGCGGCGCGGGGAGGGCTTCAGACATTCGCCCAGCCGCCGTCGATCACATGCGCCTGCCCCGTGGTGAAGGCGCTTTCGTCCGAGGCCAGGTAGACGGCCAGCGCCGCGATTTCTTCGGCGCGGCCCAGACGGCCCATCGGCTGCCGCGCGACAAAGGCGCGCCGCGCTTGCGCCTCGTCCCCGGTCTCACGCAGGCGGCCCTGCAGCGAGGGGGTCTCGACCGTGCCGGGGCAAATCGCATTGCAGCGGATGCCCTGCGTCACGAAATCCGCGGCCACCGCCTTGGTCATGCCGATCACACCCGCCTTGGTCGCGCCATAGACAAAGCGGTTGGGTGCTGCCACCACCGACGACGCAACCGACGCCATGTTGATGATGCTGCCGCCGCCACGCGCCAGCATCGGGGGCAGGAAGGCGCGCAGCATGCGGTACATCGCGGTCATGTTCAGATCGAGGGAAAAGGCCCACTGATCTTCGTCGCAATCCAGGATCGTGCCGTTCGCCACGAAGCCCGCGCAGTTGAACAGGATATCCGGGCCGCTCATCACCGCCGCCGCATCCGCAATCGCGGCGAGGTCGCGCACATCCAGCACGCGGGTGCCCAGCGTGCCAGACAGGCCGCGCGCCTCGTCCGCCAACGTGGCCAGCAGGTCTGCGTTGATGTCGGTTGCGGTGACGCTGGCACCCTCGCGCGCCATCGCCAGCGCCGAGGCGCGCCCGATGCCCGCGGCGGCGGCTGTCACAAGCGCGGTCTTTCCTGTCAAGCGGCCCATCGCCCGCCTCCCCTTTCCAAGCGTGAAGTCAGACCGGCAGGCATGCCGGGCCGATC
>JBASXE010000071.1:0-8546 GCA_049276875.1 Roseovarius sp.
ATCTCCGACAAAAGATCCGGAAGAACTCCCCCAGCAACCCGACGTCCCGTCGCGTTGAACACACCTATCCTCGCAAGATCCCCCGCAGGCGTCAGCGAAACCTCAGACAGAGACGTCTCTCCCGTCAACTCCGGGAACTGTGACAGAGCATGCAGGATCTCCGCGGCGGCGCGCTCCAGGCCAGCCTGGTCAAAGCCTAGGCTCGATCCATTCAGCTCAAGGTAGAGATCTCCATCCGGCTGTGGGTAAAGAACCAGGCTCAATCCATCCACAGGACCATTCGACAGATTTTGCGTCTGCCCGCGCAAGCCTCCGAAGCGGATCCCGTAGTCAAAAGACATGACATTGACCTGCACACGCGACAGCTGACTGTCGCGCATCGCCCCAGCAAGCTCTCGCCGAAGGTCTTCGTAGCGATACCGTTGATGCCGCAGCGACGCCCGCTGCTGGCTACGGATCTCTGTCAGGAGCGATCCAACGCTGTGCCGCCAGATCCCCCGCACGCGCAGATGACCAACATTCGACGACATCGAGACGACGCTGCGCGATCCGGCGCCCAATCGCCCCAGAAGCGGCGTCCCCAGCACAATGTCCGAGCGCCCCGACCGCATGGCCTCCCACACGGCAACAGCCCCCATCACTACATGTGCGATTGTAACGCCCAGTGCCTCGGCAAGCGCTGTGAGCGCAGCAAGCTCATCCCCCGAGACGCACAGGCTCTGCCGCAAAAACGGGCGCCCCGATATTGCGGGGGCTGTGTGCCCCCGCACCTCAAATGGCGCAGCAAACTCGATGCCCGACAAAAGGTCGAGCCAATAGGCACGATCTCGTTCAGCTTCGCCCCCCTCCGCATAAGCCATCTCTTCACGGATGTGAGCCGCATAGGGCTCAGGCCCCCCGACCTCAGCCTCGGACCCTGAGACCAACGCCGTGTAGCGGGCCCCGACTTGCCCAGCCAGACGTTGACCAGACCAACCGTCCGCCACGATGTGGTGACAGACCTGCACCCAGTCCGTGCATGCCTCACCGGTCTTGATCAGCACCCAGCGGAACAACGGATCCCGCGTCAGATCAAAGGGGGTAAACGCCAAGGCGTCGAGAAGTTGCGCCCGAGCCGCCTCTGGATCCGCCTCTCCCCTGAGGTCGTAAAGCGGGACCTCCACCATAGACCGATCCACCAGACGCTGGCGGAGCTCTCCATCCTCAACCACGATCGCCATCTGCAACGCCGGGGTCTGCGCGATCACATCAGCGGCCGCCCGCCGAAACACCGCAACGTCCAGATCGCCCGCTATCGTCGTCACTTGGCCGATGTTGAACCGGTTGCCGCTCTCATCGCGCAGGTGCTCAAAATAGACACCAAGTTGCGCAGGGCTTAACGGAAGCGATCTCTCGTCAACCTCGTCGCATACGTCATGGACAATATGGCCTTCCATGACCTGTCGTCAGTTCCCGTCAGCTCGTGCGGCGTCCACCTGCGGCGCCTTGCCGTCAACAACCGGTAGCCCCAGTTCTGGCACCAAGGCCAGAGGCCGGGGCTCTGATCCGTCGATCCCGTGTTCGATCTCCTCAACGCTGCTTTGGTCCGTTGGGCCCGGACTGTCGAGCGAAAGGGTTTCTGCTGCACCAGATGCATCTTCGAGGGGGAGATCACCGGCAATCGGGCGGTCATTGGTTGTCGTATCCAGGATCAACGGAAGACCCGTCGCACTGTTGCCAATCACCACAACCTTACTGTTGGGCGATTCCGCAAGCCTCAGCGTCGCCTCAATTCCCCGCCAGCGCAAATAGCTCTCCGAGATGGCCGGTGTGACAATCTCCTGAAAACTCCGTATTCCCTCGGCCTCAATCCGTTTGCGCTCACTCTCCAATTGTTCGCGCTGCACGCGGTAGCGGTATTCCTCGATGATCTGAGCTTGTTCGAGTTTGTTCCGGATCGCCTGGTTAATCTGTTCCGGAAGCTGCACATGGGTGATCAGGACATCCGAAAGTCGGATGACATCCGACGTGTCATCCGGCGCATCGCTGTTGGTAACACCATTATGGTGACTGTTTTCCGTAAAGCGGCCATAAATTACCGCCTGAACTTCGGAACGCGCTTCCGCGAACAATGCCTCTGCGGAATACAGAGCCATCACCTCCCGCGCCACCGATCCAATCTCCGGCACCATCAGGCGTTCAACATAATCCGGGCCAATGGTCTGGTTCAGAGCCACAACGTTTTGCGGAACGACTTTCCAGCGGTAGGTCAGCTGGATATCGATCTCGAGCCCGTCTTTTGACAACACTTGATAGGACTGATCATGCGCCTGGAGACGAAGATCATAGATGTACAACTTGTCCCAGGGAAGTATCAGGTGCACCCCTTCTGAAATGGGCCCGCGCGAGGCTGCAATGCCGAAGATCGGCAACCGGTGCCACAGGACCGCCGAATGGCCGACCGGAACCGTATGAACGATTGAGTTCCACAATATCACCAGCAGGAACGCGGCAACCAGTACACCAAAGCTCATGGCAAGGCTCAGCTTGCGAAAGTGGCGGATCAAGGCGGCTTTCATTCCAGCACTCCTTCGACTAGACGCCCTTCGATCATATGCAGCCGTCGGTCACAATATTTGAAATAAGCCTCGTCATGGGTGACAGCGAAGATCGTGATCCCATCCGCTTTTAGAGAGGGTAGGATCTCCTGATAGAACCGTGCCCGGGTCTCAGGATCCTGATCCGCCGCCCATTCGTCCAGCAGTAAAATGGAGCGCCCCTCGGCCAGAGCCAGAGCAAGGGCCACGCGTTTACGTTGCCCCGTGGACAGTGCCTCGCCGTTCACCTCGTTAAGATCCGCCCCAAGTTTGTCGCGAATACCCAACCGCACCAGCCAGGTCTCAAATGTGACAAGGCCCGCATCATCGAGCCCGAACGGGCGGTCAAACAGGTGAAAGTCTGTAAAAACGGCCGCAAACTGCTCGCGGTAGCTTTGCGGCGGCAAGGCAGACAGCGAGGCTCCATTGAGCCGCAGATCTCCCCCCGCCCTGGGGTAAAGACCGCAGAGAACGCGCAGAAGCGTCGTCTTACCAGTCCCGTTGCCCCCGGTCAGAAACACGATCTCGCCGCGCTTCAGCGTCAGATTTATCTCTTCGATCGCAAACCCCTGCCGGCCTATGTGGGCATAGCGGACATTGTCCAGGACGATCTCTTCGAAAGCGGTGGGCGCGGTCGCCCCCCCCTGCGTCTCGCCCTGTCCCTGATCTGACCCATTCTGACGGCTCCGGTACCCTGCCACCTCGCTCTCAAAATCCTGTATGGCGCCCAGAGCAAACTGCGCAGTCGCCAGTTGCTGGGCCGTTTGGACAACACTCCCAATCGGGCCAAGCAAGAAAATGATGGCCACCACGATCTGGGAAATATCCGAGCCACCCCCGGTCAAGATCGGCATCACAAACACGACGGCCCCAGCCATCAGATAGGACACTGTCGTTCCCGTCGCGATCAGTTCGGCAAAATGCCCTGCCACCGTCGAACGCCTCTGCGCCAGGGCTTCAGAGCTGGCGCGTAATTCCGCCTCCAGTCCAACCCTCCGCCCAAGGCTGAGCTGCAATTCTTTCGCCCCTCGCGCCAGCGCATTCATCAACACCCGGTAGCGCCCCTCTGCCGCTGCAGCTGCCGCCAGTTCGCTCTCCATTTGTTTGTTGCGGTTGAGATACCCAACGACCGTCAAGCCCACCACGAGCACCGTTAAGACACCGGCAAAGACCGACAGGGTAAGAACATACACAAACATGAAGGCCAAAAGGATCAGGGACTCGACGCCCGAGATCAGCGGGACCAGGGTTTGCGACAATGTCCCGTAATGGACCGCAACCTCTCCACGGATCCGATCAAGACCAACCGCCTCGACATCTTGCAGCGAAAGCGTGAGAATATCTTCCACAACGCGCTGCCGCTTTTTCTCCAAGGCCGCTTCGATCGATAGCGCCGCGCGACGGATCAAACGGCTTTGAGAAACACGGTAGACAACAAGCAGGCCTACGAAGAGCACCGCCTCTCCCAGGGAATAGCTCTTCTCGCTGACCTTCTGAGCTTCGGAGTTGAGCAGATACAGAACACCCGTCCCGCACATGGACGCAAGAATGGCCAGGAATGCGAGGCTGCCAAGGGACTGCCCCACAATAAGCTGTCCCAGCAGCGGCCAACGCCACGCCTTAGCCTCCCCTTCCAGTTCGGGTTCGCCGCGGGACGGAAGCAACTTCAGCAAACGCTCACCAAGGCCCGCCGTTTCGTCGGCCTTGGCACCCTCAGCGTCGGTCATACGGGAATCCTCAAGCGTCCGAACGCGAGCCAGAGACCATCAGCACCAACGCCATGATGAGAGGGCTCAGAAGTAGGCTCAAGATGAACACCCCAGCAAAGCCCACTGTACGCTTACGACCAACGTACCCGACGAGCGCGGCAAGAATGACATAGAGAAGGATCAAAAACGGTGAAACCATTTGAGGTCGGTCCTCAGGCTTTCGCCTGACCCTTCCCAAACTCTTTCTTGAGATCCGCCTCAACCGCCTCTGCACTGAACGATGCCAAAGTCCCGCCCTTGGCAAAATGCATCACAAAGACCTTGCCGATCGCATAGGTCGCCGCCGCGCCAAACGTCGCCAGACCGACACTTCCAAGAAGCGTCCCGCCCACAGGAACAACCTTCAACGCCGACCCCAGAAGACTGCCACTGACCGCCGCGGGCGCCAGCGTCCCCAAAAGCGCGGAAATAACCGCCTGAAGTGTCTCGCTGTCCGCGTCCACCCCATAGACCCGCGCCAAATCGCGCACCATCTTCACCTGAACTGCCCCAAGCGCCACAAGGTCCAGATAGGGAACCGGGACAGCGGCCGCCGCCGCCGACCACTTCACCGCACCGGAAATGACCCGCGCCGCTTCCGCATGCACATCGCGCTCAACAACGTCTTCTGATTTGGTCGTCATAGGGCCAGTCTCCAGCTGATAAGTGCCTCAAAAAGCTTTCCCGGGTACCTGGATAAACCGATCTGCCATAGAGCACAGCTTGAAAATACATCCAGATCGTTTATCACATCACCTCAAATGAAAGTCAAAACATTCTGGCTTGCGCAGACCAAAGTGGTCGAGACCCACGCTTTAGACAGGCCCAAAAGGATATCAGGCAATGCAAGACACCCAAAATTGGAGCATGGACGGCGACCACTTCAAAATCTTGGTCAATGATGAAGACCAGCATTCACTCTGGCCTTCTGCCCAACCAATCCCAAGCGGATGGCGTCAAGTGGGTCCTATTGGCTCCAGGCCGGAATGTCTCGCCTGGATCAAAGAAAACTGGCCAGACATTACGCCCCTCTCCGTCAGGGCAACACGCCACTGAGAAGACCATGAGGTCAGCGAGCCTGCTCGTCGCTATCGCCGTCGATCACCCTGATGTCTTTCAACGGGCCACACGGCTGGCCCGCAAAGGGCGAGTGGTCGTCCTTCATGCGCCGGCCACTGGCCTGCTGGAACACCACGCCGACTATGACCATCTCTCAGCTGTGGAGAAAGCACGATACCAATCCTTTCGGTCGCCCTTGGCTGCAATGGAGTTCAGGGCCGGTCGCCTGCTGATGCGCGCCGTTTACGCGAATTGGTTCTCCTGTGCCTCGCGCAATATTGAGATCACGAGCCAGCCACACGAAAAGCCCCAACTCTTGTCGTTCGGCAGTGAGGGGCTCGACACACAACCACAGCTCAATCTCTCCCATTCCGGCGGCCATATCGCCCTGGCCGTCCACCAGAGCCAGCCCATCGGCCTCGACATCGAGTTGTCAAAAGCTTCAGAAGCTGACTGCAGGGAGGGCTTGGATCAAATATTCACACCAGAGGAAATCATCTATGTGTGCGCCTGCCTCGATCAAGCGGAAGCAAACTATCGCTTTCTGACCCTGTGGCGCGCAAAGGAAGCGATCATGAAGGCCACCGGGCTCGGCTTCTCTCTGCCCCCAAATTCTTTCACCGTCCTTGATCAAAACGGCACAGTTTCAAAACGTGTCGTCGTCGAGAACCGCACGTGGTACTTGGACCGGTTGCCTCTCACCCAATCAATCGACGCCGCCTGTGCTTGGGCTGACCATTGAATGAGCACTTGCACAACGCCAAACAGCACGAAAAGCACGAAAAGCCCGGAGCCAATTTAGAAACGGATCATGTCCCACTCCGCGTTCTCGCTGGAGCGGTTATCCATGATCCGGAAGGCCCGCGCTTGGCTGACCGTCAGCCCTTTGGCAACATGCACCGGCGCTGTCTTGAAGCCGAGTTTGCGGGCCGCTTCTAGCCGCGTGTGCCCGGCGAGAACCACCATCGCCTCGTCCACGACGATAGGCTGGCGCCACCCGAACTCCTGGATCGAGGCCGCAACCGTTGCGATCGCCTGCTCGTTGCGCCGCGGGTTGCGCGCATAGGGAATGATCTGCTCGAGCGGCAGGTCGACGACGTCCATGGTGATGTCCTTGGGAAGCCGACGAAGCGAAATGGGGTCGGATCCCCGTTTCGGTTCAGGCGCGTTTTGTCAGGCCGTCAGGCCTTTGTTTTGTTGGGGTTCGCGTCAAAGCGAACCGCAGGTCCGGGAACCGAAACGAAACGGGTGTTTTCAGGGGTGTCACTGGGAAACCCTCGGGCCTCGCCCCCCCGAATACGGTTACGAACAGGAGGGACCCTTTCAATTTCAATGGGTTACGAGGTGAAACTGTAATGTAGGCGATCTGGCGAGACACCTTTTCATGTCGTTATAGCTTTTCTCTGAGCGCTTCGTAAGGCGTTTTCCCATTGTGAGCGCCGTGTGGTCTGGCGAGGTTGTAGAATTGCTCCCACTCGGCCAGTTTGGCGTTAAGGTCGACATCGCCCGTGTAGCTGAGAAGCTGGTAGAACTCTTGCTCGTCGGATCGGTGGGATCGTTCGACCTTGCCGTTGAGTTGCGGTGAACTGGGTTTGATGTAGGCGTGGCGGATGCCCTTGTCCTCGACATGCCAATGGAATTTCGCTTGGAACTCATGGCCGTTATCGGTTCGGATTTCCTGAATGCGGAACGGAAATGTTGCAATGACGTGATCCACGAAAGTGATGGCATTGGCCTGGTTGTGGCGTTCGTAGATCTTCAGGGCGCGGATCCGTGTTGCATCATCAATGGCCGTGTATTGAAAACGCCTGCTTTGTCTATGAACGTCAGGAACTTGACGTCCATCTGGATTTGATGCCCGAGAACCTGCTTGTTATAGCGCTTGGTGTGGATTTTGCGCACCCGCGTGCCGCCCGGCAGGCGGTTTACACCATTGCGCTTGAGGATGCGATAAACGCCAGCGTCCGAGATTTTGAGCCAATGATAGCGTTCCAGATACCAGACGATCCGGATGGGCCCGAGGTGATAGTCGCGGCGCAGATGCAGGACCTTCTCCGTGACTGCCTCCGGCGTCCGGTTCGGATGGTTGTGCGGAACCGATCTCTTGTTGGCCAACCCCGCCTCGCCGTGGTCTGCAAGGGCATGACGCCATCGATAGAAGCTGGCTCTCCCGATCCCGAAGTATCGGCAGGTCTTGCTGACGTCACCCGACGCCGTAGCGTGATCCAGAATGCGCAGCTTGCGCCGGATTTCCTGTTGGTCTTTGGCCATTGAACTCACCCTCCCGCTCCCAAGTGGAGATTACAGAAGGTGTCTCGCTGAATCGACAGGTCCTACAGCGGCTGCCGGGTGCCCGCGTTGGGACGGTAGACAAGTTGCAGGGGCAGGAGGCGCCTGTCGCGATCTATTCGATGGCCACCTCCAGCCATGCAGACGCGCCGCGGGGCATAGAGTTCCTGTACAGTGCAAACCGTTTCAACGTTGCAATCTCACGCGCGAAGTGCGTTGCGGTCTTGGTAGCATCGCCTAAAGTGTTGGAGGTGGACTGCCGGACGCCGCGACAGATGCAGCTGGCAAATGCGTTTTGCAGATATCTTGAATGCGCTGACGAATTCGTATCCGCCACAATTGAACAGTGGAATTCGGAGCTGGAGTTGAGAACATGACTACGACATGTCTGACGTCAACGCCCACGGCACAGATTTAGGGGTTTGAGCAAGGGAGGGTTCCGGTTCAGCGAAGCCATTATGCTGTGAAGAAGAACATGACGTCTGGAACATCGATGGACGCCGCTGACAAGCTCGTCAGGGGCATATCATTAGAGTACAATGGAAAAAGTTTGTATAATGTAGGCGGGAAAGGTTCGATACGGAGGGGTAGGCTTAATGCTTCTATTTCCTAAAAGGTATGCATAGGTTTCCAAAATTCCTACAGCACAACCTGCATGCCGCCCACTACCACATGTGCCGCTTGGGCACACCTTTGCCAGCTGAAGCTGAACGCGACCTCCGCGAAGGCTTGCATCGTTGGGCTGAAGCCGTGCTGGTCCGGCGAGCCGCGTCTCTAAAGGGTCATAATAAAAAGGTGCAAACGGCAAAACTTCCTCAGATGCGCAAAGAGCTAAACGTTCTGAGGCAATCGGTGCAGCGCCATAAAAAGCCAA
>JBASXE010000072.1:0-2235 GCA_049276875.1 Roseovarius sp.
GCTCGGTACTGCCGGACGGACGCCGTTACGAGTATGTTAAAGGGGCGAGCATCGAGGAGCTCGAGATCGCACCGCTACCGGACGAGTACCTCAAACGGCTGCAGGCACCCGCCAAAAACACTCAGCGCAAGAAGGCCACAGGGACACCGGAAGGCGCCAGAAACGATACCCTGTTTCACCATTCGGTACGCGCCACCCACGGAGGGCTGTCAGACGAGGAGGTTCGTGCCACGGCGTTTGAGCTCAACCAAACGTTCAACCCTCCACTTGCAGGCGATGAGGTCGAAGGTACTGTTCGGAGTGCTGTAAGTTACCGCAAAAACAGCCGTCTGCCCTACACTGACCTTGGCAATGCTGAACGGTTTCGGGAGGCGTGGCGGGGGTCCGTCCATTACGTTCGAGAACATCGCACATGGGCTTATTTTGATGGCCAGCGTTGGGTGCTCGACGACGCAGCAGCCGCACGCATGGCGCATGAGACCGTGAGGGGTATCGTTCGTGAAGCCGTTGGGGGCGACCCTGATGACCTGCAGCAAGCAATACGTTGGCAAAAGACCTCAGAGGCAAATGCGCGGATCAAGTCCCTGCTTGATATTGCGTCGCAGCTCGAGGGCCTTTCCATTGGCCAGGAGGCCTTCGACACTCAGCCCTATTTGGTGAACTTCCAGAATGGGGTCATGGATCTCGGAACGGGTGAGTTCCGAGAGGCCCGCGCCAGCGACAAGATTACCAGGCTGGCAGGTTGTGAGTGGGACCCGGAGGCTACAGCGCCGCGCTTCACTCAGTTCATATCGGAGGTTGTCGGCGGGAACGAGGATGATGCGCGCTATTTGCAAAAGCTGGCAGGATACATCTTGTCAGGGGACCGCAGGGAACAACGGCTCCAGATCCTGATCGGTGATGGTGGCGACGGCAAATCCACCTTTATCGAAACCGTTAAGCGGTTGATGGGAGACTACCAAACGACACTGGCTGCGACCTCTATCTCTGCGCAAAACACCGCTGCCATCCCCAACGACATCGCAAAGCTGGCGGGCAAGCGGCTGGCAACGATCTCGGAGTAACCGCAGAAACTGCATGTCAACACGCAGTTGGTCAAAGCAATGTCAGGTGGCGACACGCTGACCGCGCGCTTCCTGCACAAAGAGTACTTTGATTTCCAGCCTACCGCCCAACTGCTGGTGGCTACGAATTTTTACCCGTTTGCTGATCCAGAGGACAAAGCGTTCTTTCGGCGGCTTGCTATCCTACGGTTTCCCAAGAGCTTTGCTCATGAGAATCCCGACAAAGACCTCAAGAGCAAGCTTGCGGCAGAACTGCCGGGGATCGCTGCATGGGCGGTGGAGGGATACCGGGCCTATTCGGAGGAGGGGCTGGAGCTCACTCACTCAATGCATAGTGAGCTAGATAAATATCGGCGCTTTACAGATCCGTTGACCGGTTTCTTCGAGAATTGTGTGCAGGTCACCCATCGCGACACGGACTTTGTCGCGACAGACGACCTTGTGGACACGGCAGTCGAATACTGTAGGTCGGAAGATCGCCCGCATCCGGATAAGCACGCTGTCATTCGTTATATGGAGCGCCGTGGGCTCGAACGAATCCAACGTCGTTCGGGGAACAAGCGGGTACGGGGCTTTGTCGGGCTGCGGATCTCCATGTATGAAGAGCGGGACGTGCCGTTCTGACGTCGATGGCACAGCTGTCACAGCAGGTTTAGGTTCTTTTTCATTTCACGCCTTAATCCTAGAAAGACCAAAAACCGCTGTGACAGCTGTGACAGCCGCCGCTCATTGATCGAAAAGCTGCCGCCAGTCCTGTGCCAGTAGCCCCATCACGATTGCTTCCTTCTCGATCGCCCGCAGCTCCGCCCGGACTTGCCGCCCGATCTGCGATCTGCGCTTGGCCTCAGCGCGAGCCTCTTTCGTCAACCGCCCATGCCGCAGCTGAGCAGCCGCGATACGCGCAAGGCCCGCCGCGGTCAAAGCTCCGGTCGCACACCCTCCGTGATTTCGGCAGCGGGATCGACCCTTCATCGCGGCCTTCCTGCAGGCCGCACCTGAGCGCGTCCTAGCACCGCAGCGCCTGCCCAGCCAGTCCGCACCGAACCGCGTTTCTAACCCGACCAAATTCCCTTTTGTAAACTTCATGCCGCCCCCATCATGATTGTTATAGTATAACATAATGGTGAGGCCGTGATCGAGGGCCAGTTTCAAGAGCCGAGGGCCATCGTCC